>CAVTDX010000066.1:0-12111 GCA_963733345.1 uncultured delta proteobacterium | reverse complement strand
TATGGTGAATATGTTTGTACGTATAGCCGATTCTGGTGGAGATTGACGCTTCAGCATGTATCAAATGAATACAACAAAATGCTTTCCACACAGCACTTTGATTGTCTCCAAATATTAGGGGCTATGGGGAAGGCGGCCCAAACCATGAAAACAGGCTCTCGATTCCAGTTCTTGCTCAACGCAATGTTGCGGCCATGGCATAGGTATTGCTATACTGCCGATATTTACACGGATTTCAGAATAAGGAGGTGCGCTCGGTGGAAATAAGAAAGGTCGGAGTGATCGGTCTCGGCGCCATGGGAAACGGCATCGCCCAGGTATCGGCCGAGGCTGGCTTTGAGACTATCGACAGGAGATCAATTCAGAGTACCTGAGCAAGGGATTGAAAAGCATCGATGATTCCTTGAATCGGGGCGTGTCGAAGGGAAAATACGATAAAGCGTATAAAGACGCGGTAACGACAAGGATCAAGGGGACTACCGACGTCGGCGAGCTGCACGACTGCGATCTTGTCATCGAGGCTGTTTCCGAAAATCTTGAGCTGAAGAAGGACCTGTTTAAGAGGCTCGACCAGATTTGCGAGCGAAAGACCATATTCGCCACCAACACCTCATCGTTCTCCATAGGAGAGTTGGGCGCCTGCACGACGAGGCCGGAGAAGTTTGTAGGGACGCATTTTTTCAATCCTGTGCCGGTGATGAAGCTGCTGGAAGTCGTCAAATCGCTCACGGTGAGCAAAGAGACCATCGATACGGTCTTCGCTTACGCCTTGTCCATAAAAAAGCAGCCGATTTTAGTCAAGGATTATCCCAGTTTCGTCGTGAACGTACTGCTGAATGTTTATTTCGTTGAGGCGATCAGGCTGTTGGAACAGGGCATCGCGAGCGTCGAGGACATCGATCTGGCAATGAAGCTCGCCTGCGGCTACCCGATGGGTCCTTTTACCCTCATGGATTTTGCCGGATTGGACATTTTTGTGGGGGCCTTCGAATATTGCTACAACTCCTACAAGGATAAGAAGTATGCACCGCCCTTGTTGCTGAAAAAGCTCGTCCAGGCCGGACATCTGGGGAAAAAAACAGGGAGGGGATTCTATGACTACTCTACCGACCCCCCTCGGCCCATCAGTATTTAGAGTCCGACTCGAGGCGGATAAGCATAGGAGATGCATGACTCGCTGGAGCGTTGCGCCTGCGGCATATATGCCCGGCGCAGCCCTCTTGTCAAAACAAATTGAGATTCATGATGATAAGGAGGACTGACTCTATGATGGATCGAGATGTAGTAATTGTGAGTGCAGTGAGAACGCCTTTTGGCAGATTCGGCGGGCCCATGAAAGATATTCCTCTGGAGGAGCTGGGCGCTCTTGTCATGAAGGAGGTCATGCGCCGACCCGGCCTCCCAATGGATGCCGTGGAGGAGCTCTACGTGGGCAACGCCCTGGCTGCTCAGGCCTATCCCCCGTCCGTAGTGGGGAGACAGATGGCCCTCAAGGCAGGGTTTCCCGATCATCTCTTTGCCGTCACCCTGGATGCAGCTTGCACCTCCAGCCTTGTCGCTTCCCGATTAGGCTATCGGGCCATCAAGCTTGGAGAGTGCGAGACCGTGCTTGCGGTGGGGGCAGAGAGCCAGAGTCGGACAGGACTGATTATCCCCTATCACGTCCGCTGGGGCACCAAATATGGACACGTGGTGGCGAACGATTTTTACGCCGGGCTGATCTATCCCGGGTTCAAGGCGGCTTCTGCCGATACGGCGGATGTTGCCCTGGAATACGGCGAGGGGCGCGTTGAGCAGGATCGATGGGCCTACGCCAGCCAGATGCGTTATGCCCAAGCCTTCAAAGAAGGGAAATTCAGGGTAGGGGACGAACTCATGTCCGTCGAGGTCCCCCAGAAAAGGGTCCGCCGATCGTCGTAGATAAAGACGAACAGCCCAGGCCCGATACGACTCTCGAAAAATTGGCCAGACTCGACACCGTTTTTGGAAGCCTCACCGTGACGGCGGGAAACGCCCCCGGCATGAACGACGGGGCTTCCGCAGTCCTCCTGATGTCGAGGAAGAAAGCCGAGGAGCTGGGGCTGGAGATCCTGGGGAGAGTCGTGGCCTGCGGCGGCTACTCCGGCAAGCCGAAATATATGGCTGCAGCCCCGGGTTTCAATATTCAGTGGCTCCTCAAGAAAGCCGGGATGACCATCGATGATATGGACCTCATCGAGATTAATGAGGCCTTTGCGGCAATGGCCTTAGTCGGCACCCGCATCCTAGCCGATGGAGATGAAAAGAAATTGAATTCCCTTCGGGAGAAAACGAATGTGAATGGCGGCGCAGTGGCTATCGGACATCCTGTCGGAGCTTCAGGGTGCAGGCTCTTGATGACGATCCTGAAGGAATTGAAGCGGAGGGGCGGAGGAAGAGGCGTGGCGGCGCTCTGCGGAGGGCTTGCCTTGTCGGAAGCGATGATTGTGGAAGTTTAGACATCGACGGGGGACCATGCATGGAAAAATACAACTATATCCGATGGGAAGAAGAAAATAGGATCGGAGTAATCACGATTGAAAATCCTCCGTCAAATGCCCTCTCCTACGCCGTTCTTTCGGAGCTGGGGAGCGTTCTCGACGAAATTTCATCCGATGCATCCCTCAGAGCGCTCATCATCACCGGAGGCAAGGGGAAAATATTCGTTGCCGGCGCCGACGTCAAAGAGTTGGCGGACATGGACAGAAGCAAGGGGACTCAAACGGCTTCCTTTGTGCAGGGAGTGCTCTCCAGGATACGGCTTTTTTCGAAGCCGGTTTTTTGCGCCATAAACGGGCATGCGGTGGGAGGAGGATTGGAATTGGCGCTTCATTGCGATTTCAGGGTAGCCGTGGAAGGGGCGAGGTTGGGTCAGCCGGAGATAAACCTGGGCGTGCTGCCCGGCGGAGGGGGAACGCAGCTCCTTCCACGCCTGATTGGACTGTCTAAGGCGCGGTGGCTCCTCCTCAGCGGCCAAACGCTCTCGGGTCAAGAGGCCCTCGCATGCGGTCTGGTCGATCGTCTTGCGACGGCGGAATCCCTTCTCGAAGTCGCCAAGGAGATGGCCCGTCAGATTGCCGAAAAACCCCCGCTGGCCGTGCAGGCTATCAGAAAGCTGCTGAGGCTCGTGCAAAGTCCGGGCCTGAAAGAGGCGATGAAAGAAGAAACGGAGCTGTTTGGGGAGCTTTGCGCCACGGAGGACAAGAGGGAAGGAGTCCTTGCCTTTCTGGGGAAGAGAAAAGCAGAATTCCAAGGCAAGTAAAAAGGGGAGCCTATGTCGGGGAAAGTCATTGTTGAAAAAGAGAACGGCGTTGCGGTAATCAGACTCAATCGTCCCGAAGTCATGAACGCATTCGACTTCGAAACTCAAGAGGAATTGGCAGGGGCAATCAAAGATGTCGCGAACGACGACAACATGAAGGTTTTGATTCTTACAGGCGCGGGAAAGGCTTTTTGCGCCGGGGTCGACGTCGCCGCCATCGAGGGACTGAGCGCGCAGCAGACGAGATCGTCTTTAACAAGCGCCCAACAGCTTATAGCGGACCTGGCGAACATGGAGAAACCCGTCATAGCGGCGGTCAACGGTCTTGCGGTAGGCGCAGGATGCAGCATTGCGATGGCGTGCGACATTATTATCGCGTCGAGCAATGCCCTCTTTTCTCAGAGCTTTGTGAAGATCGGATTGGTCTCGGACATGGGAGGAATGTACTTTTTACCGAGAATGGTCGGTTTAGCCAGGGCAAAAGAATTGCTGTTTACGGGCGCGGCCCTCGATGCAAAAGGCGCCCGGGAGATCGGGATGGTGAACAGAGTCGTTCCGGAAGGGGAATCGGAAAGGACTGCGAAGGATTTGGCGCGTGAGATTGCCGCCGGGCCTGTCAAGCCGATCGGGTTGATGAAAAAAATCCTGAATCAGTCCACCTATCTGGATCTCCCTTCCCTGTTGAAGCTGGAAGCGGAGGCCCAGGAAGTATGCGCCCAGACGGAGGACCATAAAATAAGGGTCCAGGCTTTCCTGACCAGGAAGAAAGGGCATGTCGATGCGGAGAATGGCCGTCGATAAATGCGTATGAGGGGATGAACATGGACCAAGTGATTCCTGCGATATGCAACGTATTAGTGCTCTCGTCCATGTATATACTGGCTGCCTTGGGCTTTGCCTTCCTTTTCAACATGCTCGGCATACTGAACTTTTCCCACGGGGCCGTATACATGATCGGCGGGTACGTTGGCTACGTACTAATAGTGACATTCGGCGTCTACCAGTGGTTGGCCCTGCCGCTCGCGACCATTGCCGTCGCCTTCCTCGGCGTATTTTTTGAGAAGTACTGCTTTCGCCGCTTTGTGGGGGATTTCAACGCAATCGTCATGGTATGCGTCGCCATTACCGTGATTCTCCAGACTACCGTCAACATTATGCTTGGAGCTAAGTCACTCGCCCTGCCGCCCTTTGCTGAAGGCATTCTCACGTTCGGGCCCGTCTCTATAAGCCATGAAAGAATCGTGACGTTTGCAATCGGCGCATTCCTCCTCGTTCTGGTAATCTGGTTTGTCAATTGGACAAGGTGGGGGATGCAAATGCAGGCGATCGCTCAAAACACTGAAGGCGCTTCGTTGCAGGGCATCAACATAAACCGCGTTTCTGCCCTCGCCAGCGCCGTCGGGTGCGGGCTGGCGGCTGTAGCCGGATGCCTCATGGGCGCCTTTAAAGGCTTAGGACCCTTCATGGGAGATTTCATGCTCGTCAAGACTCTCATGCTCGTTATCCTGGCGGGTCTCGGCAGTCTCACCGGCATCTTCCTGGCAGGGCTCGTGATTGGCGGCCTCAACGCAGTCCTGCCCTTATTCATGAGTGGCGGCTCGAGTGAGGCAACGGCGGTCACCATAGTCGTCGTTCTTCTTCTCATCCGGCCCAGGGGCTTTTTTGGGCATGAGGCGTGATCGTTATGGATAACCGCGAAGTTTCTGCCGCAGGACCTATAGAGACAAAGGCGGACAGGAGATGGGCTGTAGCCGCCTGTTATGGAGGGTTATTAGCCGTCCTTGCCGTTTTGCCCCTCTTCTTCAGGTCGCCCTACATGATGCACATTCTCATCCTGTGTTTGATCTATATTATCGCGGGCGAGAGTCTCAGAACCATAACTATCTCGGGTCAGTTCCCCATGGCCCACGCGGCCTTCATGGGCATTGGGGCCTACATTGCCGGTCTGTTGTCTAAATGGCTTGGTTGGCCCGTCTGGATCACGATCCCGGTCGCTTCGTTGACATCAACGGCCATAGGAGTTCTCATAGGCTTTCCGTTTGCCCGTCTCAGGGCCCTCTATTATGCGATGGGGAGCTTATTTTTCGGCATAGGAGTGATGAACATCATCAGCGCCTTCGGACATTATACGGGCGGTTATGCCGGTCTCATGGGTATTCATCCCATTTTCATAGGCGCCAAGCAGCCCTATTACTATCTCCTTCTGGGGTTGACCCTGCTCACCACCCTGGCGCTCTATCGCTTCGAGTTCTCCCGCATTGGCATAAATCTGAAAGCCATCGCCCAGTCGCATTTAGTCGCCTCAAGCGTGGGCATAAATGAAGGCTTTTATCGGGTATTCGTGCTGGGGTTCGGATCGTTTTTCGCCGGCCTGGCAGGGGCGTGCTACGCCCATTACAACATGGTCATCTCTCCGACAAGCTTCAACTTCATGGCGACTCTGTGGCTCATGATGTATGTGCTCGTGGGGGGGGATAGACAGCTTTGCCGGACCGATCGTGGGAACGCTTATTCTCTTCCTGATCCCCGAGATCTTCCGCGACCTGAAATACTATAGTCCCTACCTTTCCGCCGCTATCCTGCTGATCATCGTCTACGCGGCGCCAAAAGGCATCGTGAGTTTGCCTTCTCTTACAGGAAACTGGCATGGAGCACAAAAAAACAGGAAGGTATCCCGTGTTCTTTGAATCAAGGGCTGACCAAACAATTTGGCGGGCTGACCGCGGTCAGCCGCTTTGATGCGTCAGTGGAAAAGGGGAGCGTCGTCGGCCCGATAGGGCCCAATGGTGCGGGAAAGTCCACCCTCTTCAATCTGATTACCGGCGTGTTTCTCGTTGAACAGAAAGTGCGCCTGGCCCTTGGCGGCAGCAGATGCAGCCTGTATCCTCGAGGGCGGGGAGGGCGACATCCGAATTGTGAAGTCGCGCGAGATTGTAAAAAACGCGTATTTGGGGAGGTGATGAAATCCATCTGAATGGGGCAACGGAGAAAGAATGAACCGAACGACGCTAAATCATAGGGAGGACTAAAATGAAAAAAGGGGGACTAGTGAAACGGAGTATCGGCATTGTCCTGATTCTGCTGTTTGCGGCCGCGTGCCTGGTCGCTGTTTTTGACAAGGACTCAAACGCAGCGCCGCCCAAGAAGGTGGCGATCGGCATGCTTGACTCCCTCACGGGCTTCTTCTCAGGCCATGACGTCCCTAGATTTGCATGAGGTTCAGGCGGTTGCGGAGTATGATCAATGCACGAGGCGGGATTACCGTAAAGGGTGAAAAATATCAGGTTGAGCTCGCTGCCCAGGACGGCAAGAGCGCGCTCGACGGCGTCACCTCCGCGGCCAACAGATTGGTCTTTGATGAAGGCGTCAAGCTGATCATTGGACCCGCAGGGTTCTTCGGCGGGGCATCTTCGCCGGTAACCACTCCGAACAAAGTACTATCTGTTTTGGGCTACTGCACTTATCAGCCCGGAGAACTGGATAAGACAACCCCTTATTCGTTTCTTGGTAGTGACGGCACCTTAGAGAGCTTCGTTGCTACCGTCAGGTACATCAAGAAGTTTTTCCCGAAGGTCAAAAAGGTCGTCCTCGTCAATGCGGACGACGGCTCTATTCCTTATTTGACCCCCTTTTTCAAAAAGACATTGCAGGACGAGGGGTTAAGCTCGGTTGGCGATCTGGTTTCTTATTCCAACGACACTCAGGATTTCAGCCCTATAGCCACAAGGCTCAATTCGGCTAAGGATGCGGAACTCGTATTGGCCGGAAATGGTATGGGAACTCACTTCGGGTCCATCGTTAAGGGGCTGCGAGAGTTGGGCAACAAAAAACCTTTCTTTGTGGCCTGTGTGAATACTTTGCAGGATGTTCTGAGCGTAGCCGGTAAGGAGGCTACAATAAACGTCTTTGTCCATGGTACTACGCTGAATGCTCCCACCAACACGCCTCTCATGAACGAACTGAGCAAGAAGATCGTTTCCAAATACGGAGCTGATAGCCCCTTTTGGGTCCAAGACGCCAATGGACTTTGGGTACTGAAGTACGTCATAGAAGCGGCTGGCACTTTCGACGCAACAGCAATAAAGAACAAATGGGAGTCCATGGATAGGGTGGAGACCTTGTATGGACCGGGAAGGATGTGCGGAGACGTTACGTACGGGATCAAGCATCACTCCGTAGCGAGTCCAGCGCCGTTTCAGACTCTGAAAGATGGTAAGGTGGCTTCGGCAGGATATTCGCCCGGCGAGGTCTTTGTTCCGTAAGAATGCGACGTGGCGCCTCTGCCGGGATTGAACAGCATCCCGAACGAGGTATTATAAGGGATTGGGCACTGTCAGGAAGGGCTGGGGAGAGTCGCGAGCCCTTCTTGACGGTGTTGGGTGTGAGCTCCCAAAAGGCCCTGGGAAAGATATAGGAGGAAGAGAATGAAGAACTTCGCCCACGTGAATGCCAGGAGCCTCGACGAGGCGGTTTCCGCCCTCAGGCGGTACGGGAAGAGAGCGGCCGTGATTGCGGGAGGCACGGACCTTCTGGGGAAGATGAAGGACGAGATACTCCCTGTTTATCCCGAGGCGCTCGTCAACATCAAGACCATCCCCGGTCTCGATTCCATTGCCTACAAGGACGGCGCGCTCGCCGTAGGCGCCCTCGCGAGACTCGAGGACATAGCGACGGACGAGGTCGTCAGGAGGGACTTTTACGCCCTCGCGGAGGCGGCCCGAAGGGCCGCGTCCACCCACCTTCGGGAGATGGGGACCTTGGGGGGCAACATCTGTCAGGACATCCGCTGCTGGTACTACCGCAACCCCAATAACCGCTTCCCGTGCCTCCGGAAGGGAGGCGGCAGGTGCTACGCCATAGACGGGGACAACCGCTACCACTCCATCTTCGGCGGCAGCGTGGAAAAAGGCTGCTATGCGGTCCACCCCAGCGACATTGCCCCGGCCCTCATCGCCCTCGACGCCTCCATAAAGACGACGAGGAGGACTATCAAGGCGGAGGACTTCTTCCAGGTGTCGGTGACGAAGACGACGGTCCTCGACGACGACGAGATAGCGACGCTCATCGAGATCCCCCCTCAGCCCGGCAAAAGCTCGTTTATCAAGTTCGCCCTCCGGAAGGCCATCGACTTCCCGATCGTCAACTGCGCCGCTATGATCTCCATGTCGCAGGAAAAGGTCGCCTCGGCAAGGATATGTCTGAATGCGGTCTACGTGACGCCGTATCGCGCCGCCGAGGCGGAGAAGGCGATGATAGGCAAGACGATCACCGAAGCCAATGCGGAGGCGGCTGGCGCCTCCGCCGTCTGTGCTGCAAAGCCCATGACCCATAACGCATACATGGTCCCTGTCGCTAAGACTATGGTCAAGAGGGCGATCCTGGGGTGTGCAGACTAAGAGAAGATGCGAGTTTAATAGAAAGGCGAGGTAAACCATGAACGACATTGCTTTAACGATGGATGGGCAGACCCTGACCGGTCCTCCGGGTGCGACCATCCTGGAGGTTGCGGACAAGGCCGGCATCGAGATACCCCGGCTCTGCCATCAGGAAGGGTTAAAACCTTCGGGGAACTGCCGGATCTGCGTGGTCGAGGTGAAAGGCTCCCGGACCCTGGTAGGCGCCTGCCATACGCCCGTCGCAGACGGCATGGTCATAAGCACCCGTTCCCCGCACGTTTTGGAAGCGCGTCGCGCCGCCGTCGAGCTTCTCCTTACCGGTCACACGGGTCCGTGCGTGACCGATAAGGAGGCTCGGGAGTGCTCCCTCCACAAGCTTGCCTCCGACTTAGAGGCGGGACCTCCCCGGTTTCACGTGAAGAAGCCTCGCCTGTACGGGGTAGAGGAAGCAAGCCCTTACGTCCTGCGCGACATGTCCCGGTGCATCCTCTGCCGCAAGTGCATCCGCGCCTGTAAGGAAGTCGCCGGCCAGGACGTCTACGCCATGGCCTATCGGGGCTTCGGCTCGAAGGTGGTCGTCGACTTCGACGGGCCCCTCGACAAGGAGGTCTGCAAGGACTGCGGCGTCTGCATCGAGTATTGCCCCACCTCCGCCCTCATGTGGCCTGAAGGGATCAAGAAACGGGAAGGGGCCCCGAAGAGGGTCCCGGCCAAGCCCGTTCCCGGGAACGGCGCCAGAGAAAGACTCCTGGACCTCCTCGAAGCCAGGCAGCGGACCGACGGCGGCCTCTCGGAAGCATCCCTGTCCGAGATCGCACGCGGCCTCGGGCTTTCCCTGAGCGACGTCTACGGCGTCGCGACTTTTTACTCCTTTCTCTCTGCCAAGCCTCTCGGCAGGAACGTCGTCAGGATATGCAAGAGCGTGCCGTGCTATTTCAAGGACGCCCCCATGATCATCGAGGCCGTGTCCCGGGCGATCGCCATAAAGCCCGGTCAGACCACGGCCGATAAGAGGTTCTCTTTCGAGCTGACCAATTGCATCGGCGCGTGCGATCAGGCGCCGGCCATGCTCGTCAACGACGAGGTGTACGGGAACCTGAACCCGGGGAAGATAGCCGACATCCTGAAGTCTTACAGGTAGGGAGGATACCATGGCAGAGAGAATCGTGTTGCGGAACTGCGAGGCGATCGACCCTAAAGACATCGCCTCCTATCTCCAGAGGGGCGGCTTTCAGGCCTTGCGCAAGGCCCGCAAGATGGGTCCCGACGGCGTGATCGCCGAGATAAAGGCGTCGAACTTACGGGGCCGGGGAGGCGCAGGCTTCCCCACAGGCGCCAAGTGGGAGCTCGCCCGGAAGAGCCCCGGAGAAGAGAAATACGTGATCTGCAATGCCGACGAGGGCGAGGTGGGGACCTTCAAGGACCGCTACATCATCCAATACGACCCATTCTCTCTTCTCGAGGGGATAGGGATCGCAGCCTACGCCGTAGGGGCGAAAAAAGCCTACATCTACCTCCGGGCAGAATACCGCTATCTCTCGGACGGCCTTAAAGGCGCCGTCGATCAGGCCGCCGCCAAGGGTCTCCTCGACCTTCCCATCAAGATCCAGGAAGGCGCGGGCGCCTACGTGTGCGGCGAGGAATCGGCCCTCATGAACTCTATCGAGGGCAGGCGCGGAGAGGCCCGGTTCCGCCCGCCCTTCCCCCCGACGGCCGGCCTCTTCGGCGCACCCACCATCATCAATAATGTCGAAACCCTCATGAATATCCCCGTCATAATCGAAAAGGGCGCATCCTGGTTCTCTTCCATAGGGACCCCTTCGAGCGCAGGGACGAAAGTCTTCTCGGTGAGCGGGGATGTGGAGAGACCCGGCGTCTATGAAGCGGTCATGGGAAGCCGGCTGTCGGGTCTCTTATCATCGGCCGGCGCCGGAGATGTGAAGATGGTCCAGATCGGCGGCGCCACCGGAGGCGTCGTCCCCGCCTCCATGATCGGGACGCCCCTTTCCTACGAGACGGTCTTAGGCTCGGGCGCCGTAACCGTCTTCGATATGAAGAGAGACGTGATCGACTTCGTCTTCCGGACCATGGAGTTTATCAACGAGGAGTCCTGCGGGGAGTGCACGCCCTGCCGCGAAGGCACGGAGGTCATGGTCGAGATCTTGGAGAGGCTCGCGAAAGGCGAAGGGGCTCAGGACGACATCGCGACATTGGAGCAGCTCTCCAAGCTGATGATGCAGTCCTCCCTCTGCGGCTTAGGCCAGGCCGCCCCTGTCCCCGTGCTGGACACCCTGAAGTACTTCAGAAACGACTACGAAAACCGGATCAAACAATCGGTTTTCCTGAGGACCTTGAGATAAGGAGGAAAAATGAACTCAAAATATCTGTGTCCCTACTGCACGGCGGCCTTCGACGCCCATGAGGCCCTCAAGGCCCATGTGGTCGCCGACCATGCTGCGGAACCGCTGCCGAGACCCGTTGGCGCCATAACGATAACGGTGAACGGTCAGCGGTACGAGCATTCGGTCGAGCCGAACGTGACCCTGTACACGCTCATCCACGACCGGATGGGGCTCACGGGGGCAAAGATGTTTTGCGACCGGGGGGCGTGCGGCTCCTGCACCGTCATCATGGACGGGAGACCCGTCCTTTCCTGCATGACCCTCGCCATAGAGTGCGACGGGAAACACATCGAGACGGTGGAGGGGATCGCGGCTTCCAACCATCCCCTCATCGAAACCTACGTCAAGCACCACTGCATGCAGTGCGGCTACTGCACGCCCGGCTTCGTGGTCACCGCGAAGGCGTTGCTCGACAAAAACCCCGACCCCACGGAAGAGGAGATACGGGAGGCCCTCTCAGGCAACCTCTGCCGGTGCGGGACCTATCCCCAGCACCCCAAGGCGGTAGCCGAGGCGGCCGGGATCCTAAAGGGAGGGGCTTAAATGAAAGAGATGGACCTCGATTACGAGGTCGAGGATCAACTGTTCACGGCTATCGGGAAGCGGGGCGTCCGCCGCCTGGACGGCTACGAAAAGGCGAGCGGCGCTAACCGGCCGCCCGCCCGAAGCACGGTGTGAAAATGGAGATTAAAATCAGGCTTTTTAGCAACTTGGGATATTATTTGCCAGAAGGCGGCAACAGATTCTCCTTCATTAGGTCCTTTGCGGATGACGTCACCGTCGGAGAGATGCTGAAGCAACTCGGTTTCCCCGAGAAGCTGCGAGTGGTTGCTGCCGTCAATAGCAAGGCTGCGGACAACAGCCTTGCACTAAAGGATCAGGACGACGTCGACGTCTTTCGACCGTCCGGGGAAGGCTAAAAAAGCAGGTTAAGGAGGGGAAGGGCCGCGGGAGGAGGCCCGTGGCATTAGCCCGCTGGCAGGCTTGGTTGAAGGGCGCCGCAATACGGTCGCAGCGCTCCGGGGGCATATGC
>CAVTDX010000065.1:0-48270 GCA_963733345.1 uncultured delta proteobacterium | reverse complement strand
CACTACCACGTCGGCCCGCTCCATAGGGACGCGGCTGAAACCCCCTTGTTCGAGCCTATCGGCGAGCACGTGGGAATCCCACTGGTTTGCCTTGCATCCGCTGGTAAAAACAAAAAACGTCTTCCCGCAGTTCATCTGTTTTTGTAAAAAGGAGACAGGTCCCGTAGTCTTCGCACTACGCCTGGAATTACCTCGAGGGCATAATCGATGTCCTCTTCTGTGTTTTCCCGCCCCAGACTCATCCTTATGGCGCTCTGACAAATCTCGGGCGCAATCCCCATGCCCAAGAGCACGTGCGAGGGCTCCGTGCTTCCCGACGAGCAGGCGGACCCCGCGGAAACGGCAATGCCCGCGAGGTCGAGGCCGATGAGCAACGATTCGGCCTCCACGAATTCGAAGCTGAGGTTCAGCGTGTTGGGGAGCCGCTTCGTCGCTTGTCCGTTCAGGCGCAGGTCGTCTATCTCTGCGTTGAGGCCGCTGAGCAGGCGTTCCCGGAGGAATTCTATTCTCGCGTTCTCCTCCGCCATCTCGTCCGTCATTATCTCGCATGCTTTGCCGAACGCCGCTATGCCGATCGTGTTCTCAGTTCCCGCCCTCCGCCCCATCTCCTGGTAGCCGCCGTGGATCAGGTTGTCTATCTCCAACCCCTCCCTGACGTAGAGGGCGCCGATGCCTTTCGGCGCGTATGCCTTGTGGCCCGAAAAGGCGCCGAAGTCCACGTTCATCTCGCGGACGTCGATGTCGATCTTGCCCAGGGCCTGCACCATATCCGAATGAAAAAGCACGCCTCTTTCGCGCGCGGCCGCGCCTATCTCCTTTATGGGAAGCACCGTCCCCGTCTCGTTGTTCGCACACATGACCGAAATAAGGATCGTCTTTTCGGTGATGGTTTTTCTCACGTCCCCGGGGTCGACGAGGCCCGTCGAGTCGACATCCAGGTAGGTCGCGGAAAAGCCCTTGCTCTCCAGATAACGGCACGTATTGAGCACGGCCGGATGCTCGATCTTCGTCGTAATGATGTGGTTGCCCTTCCCCGAGAGGGCATACGCCGCTCCTTTTATGGCCTGATTATCCGCTTCGGTCCCGCCCGCGGTAAAGACGATCTCGCCGGGCTTGGCATTGATTGCGGAAGCCGCCTGTTCCCGCGCCTCGTCAACATATGGCCTCGCTTCCCTGCCGCTCCAGTGAAGACTCGAAGGGTTTCCGAAAAGCTCGTGGAAAAAGGGCTTCACAAACAGCGCAACAGCAGGATGGACCGGCGTGGTCGCGTTATAGTCAAAGTAGACTCTCCTCATCGGGCGCTCCCTCAATTATTGGGGCTTCATCATGTAAAATACACCTGCATCGCCTTTACGGGGCATACCCTGACGCACAGTTCAATTACCGGGGCTAGCGTCGCCCCCTCCACGAGCAAGCTCATGGAGCCTCCCCCTCAAAGAAAAGCTTCATCATGTAAAATACACCTGCATCGCCTTTACGGGGCATACCCTGACGCACAGTTCAATTACCGGGGCTAGCGTCGCCCCCTCCACGAGCAAGCTCATGGAGCCTCCCCCTCAAAGAAAAGCTTCATCATGTAAAATACACCTGCATCGCCTTTACGGGGCATACCCTGACGCACAGTTCAATTACCGGGGCTAGCGTCGCCCCCTCCACGAGCAAGCTCATGGAGCCTCCCCCTCAAAGAAAAGCTTCATCATGTAAAATACACCTGCATCGCCTTTACGGGGCATACCCTGACGCACAGTTCAATTACCGGGGCTAGCGTCGCCCCCTCCACGAGCAAGCTCATGGAGCCTCCCCCTCAAAGAAAAGCTTCATCATGTAAAATACACCTGCATCGCCTTTACGGGGCATACCCTGACGCACAGTTCAATTACCGGGGCTAGCGTCGCCCCCTCCACGAGCAAGCTCATGGAGCCTCCCCCTCAAAGAAAAGCTTCATCATGTAAAATACACCTGCATCGCCTTTACGGGGCATACCCTGACGCACAGTTCGCAGGCGACGCATTTCTCGTAGTCGAACCGGACTCGCATCGTTCCTCTTTCGATATCGATGGCCCGCGTGGCGCAGACGCTTGCGCAGAGGCCGCACTGGACGCATTTCTCCTCGCTCCTGTTGATATCCTGCTCGAGAGGCTTTATGTCTATGCCGAAGCTCGAAAGGTACTCGATGCCCCTCGCAAAATCGGCCTCTTCGCCTTCCACCTCCATTACCATCATCGACTCTGCCCTGGGAGAAACGTTCGCCCGCAGGATATTGTAGACCAGGTTAAAATCCTTTGCCAGGCGGTAGACGATCGGCTTGTCTATCGTATTCTTCTTGAATCTCAGGATGATCCTTTTCTTCTTCATTTTTCCCTCATGCCTTCATAAGATCGACGTCTCCCCAGACGCCGAGCTTCTTGCCGAGAATGATCAGGACGGCGGTCACGCCCTGAAATCTTCGGCCCTCTTCAAGCGCGGCGGCTATGTCGTTCTCATTATGTACGATATTTCCAAGCCTTGTTGCAAGTCCGTCCGCAAATAGCGACGAGAGCCCGACTACGCAGACCGCGTCTGCGCGGCCGAAGCTGAGAGAGGGCCCTACGGTCGCCGACGACGTGCACACGCCGTAAGGGACCTCCTTGGCTTTTAGTTTCAGGCCGATCTTGCCGCTGTACGGAGAATCCTTCGCGTAAATCAGCACATTCCGCTCCCTGCGTGTGCGAAGGAAGATGTCGCCGCCATTCTCTATTATATACTCATCCGACTTACGATCGAGGTCGCGGCCGATGAATTCGGCGACCGCGCCCGCGACGCAGGCAAAAGGTCCGACGCCCAGATCGGCCGACGCTTCCACCATCTCTCTCACTATTTTCGGCGCGAGCCTATCGGCCGCGATAGGCCGAAGGCTTTCAAGAAACTCCGGTCTCCCTCTTATGTAGGTCTCTAACTGGTTTCGATAGAAAAGGGCGCGTTCCTCTATGAAAGGCTTCAGGTCCGCCAGGGTGCAGCAGAAAAGGTCCGTCTCCTTGCACGCCACTTCATAGCAGACCAGGTCGCGAGGCCTCGAGACCCTGCGGTAGGTGCGCTCCTCATACATCGCCTTCTCGCTTAGCAGCGTCGGAATCGGTCAGGTTCAGTCTCTCCTCGAGGCGGCTTACCCTGTCGAGCAGGGAGGTGATGGCCCTTCCTTGAGGGTCCGGCATAAATTCCTGGTCGAGGGCTATCCTTCTCTCTCCTTCGACCCTGAAGACGACCTTCCCCGGAATGCCCACGACTACGGAGTTGGGAGGAATATCGTGAATTACCACGGAATTTGCCCCTATGCGCGTATTGTCGCCGATCCTGACGGGGCCGAGGATTTTTGCCCCGACCCCTACCACCACGTTATTGCCGATGGTCGGGTGCCTTTTCCCTTTTTCCCAGGTCGTGCCCCCCAGGGTGACGCCATGGTACATGGTGACGCCGTCGCCCACTTCGGCCGTCTCGCCGATGACCACGCCCATGCCGTGGTCAATGAAAAACGCCCGGCCGATCCGGGCGCCGGGGTGTATCTCGATGCCTGTAAAGAACCTCCCCGCGTGGGAGACAAAACGTCCGAGAAAGTACATCTTGTGCAGCCAGAGCCAATGGGCTAAACGATAGAAGCGGATTGCATGAAATCCCGGGTATGAGAAGAAGACCTCGGCAACGCTCCTCGCCGCCGGGTCCCTCTCGAAAATGGCCTGAACATCCTCGCGCATTCTTGAAAACATCGCAACGGCCATATTATACAACAATGCTGACTTTGCCTGTCAACTAACCGCCGCACTTTTTTAGTTGACGATCAGGGGCAAAAAAAGGTAAGCATGATCGGGAGGCTGAAAGCATGGTTTCGGCTGCTGTCTGGACGGCCCTTTCGTATCTGCTCGGCTCGATCCCGGCCGGTCTTCTCCTTGCAAAAGCGAAAGGACGGGACCCGCGAAGGATCGGGAGCGGCAACATAGGGGCGACAAACGTGATGAGGGCTGCCGGCAGGGCCCTCGGCATCGTCACCCTTTTCTGCGATGTGCTGAAAGGGTTTATCCCCACGTGGCTCGCCGTGCATACGGGTCAGCCGGTATGCGTCGTCGCAGCCGCCGGCTTTGCCGCCTTTGCAGGCCACCTCTTCCCCCTGTATCTCAAGTTCAGGGGGGGCAAGGGCGTCGCCACGGCCCTCGGCGTTTTTCTCGCGATGAAGCCTCTCGCAGTGCTCGTCGACCTGATCTTTTTCCTTGCCGTGCTCTTCGCCGGGGGATACGTGTCGCTCGGCTCGCTGGCCGCGGCGGCCCTGATGCCCGTCGCACTCCTTGCGTTCGACGTCCCTGCCGGCTTTGTCCTTACTTGCGCGATCATGGCCGTTTTCATCATCGTGAAGCACAAAGACAACATCAAACGGCTCCTCCGGGGCGAGGAGCATCGAATCTTACGAAAAACCAAGCCGCGAGGAGAAAGGCGAGACCCGATGAAGAGGCCTTAGACCGCCATCCTGCGGTTTTGTCTTTTTCTGGTCCTCAGATAATCCTCGACGACGACCTTCCCAAGGTCCTTGGGCGTCGCAAAAAAGACCCTCCCCAGGTTCCGCTTCGCCAGCGCCGAGGCGAATTCCCGCAAATGGGAGGTCGAGTCGAGCATGATGATATTGAGCGTTATCCCCTTCCTCTGATAGAGGATTGCCTCCTGCAGCACCCCCAGGGCCGCCTTCTCGAAGCCGATGTATTTTCCGTCCTCGCTGTTCGGCTCCGTATCGGTGACGAGGTAGACCTGCCTTTCCGCGCGCTCGCCCGCAGTCGCCGTCCTGAACTTCCTGAGCGCGCCCCGTATGTCCGTCGTGCCGCCTGAAAACGCGGCATTGAGCATATCCCAGGAGGCCGTCTCACGCACGCGGTTGGAAAAGAGAAAAAGCCTCATCTTGTCCCTGGCGTTTCTTTTTACGGAGCTCGGAAAGGGCGAGGGAGATATCCACGGCTGCATGGATCTTGTCGCCGCTCATGCTGCCGCTTTCATCGACGACCAGACCGACGCACAGCCTCGTGTCGAATACCGTTTCACGCACTATCAGGTCTTCGGCTTCGAATTCTATGCGCCCCGAGCGCATCCTGCCCTTCTCGAGGGCAGACAGGAGGGTCTTTTCCTGGTCGATCCTGAAAAACTCGTCCCCGTACTCGTATTTTCTGTAGGCAAAGCCGTCGCTCATACCGAAGCCTTCTTCTTTCGCCGCGTGCGTGCCCGCGCGGGCCGAGGCAAGATGCTCCCATATGCGCCTGAGCACGTATCTCGCAAGCGCGCCGGCGCCCTTCGGCGTAATCCGGACCTCGTCGCCCTTGACCTCGATCAGGTCATTTTCCATATATTCCTTCAGACTGTTCCGGATGTCCTCGGCTCGACGGCCTCTTCCATGTGATCCATCATGGCAAGCTCTTCTTCGAGGCGCCTGCGGGTTTCGTCCCCCAAATACTCTTCCAGCAGCTCGTGGACGTCGGCGCCGGCCGCAAGACCTTCGAGCAGCCTGTACGAGAAAGCCTCCTTAAGGTCCTGAAGCTCTTCCTTTTTGGCCTCAATAGCGCCGAGGCGCTTTTTCATTCTCGCCCGCACGTATTCCCAGGCCTTTTCGTGCAGCCCCCCCAAGCTGTGCTGGCCCTCGCGCATCAGGCCCTGAAGGGTCCGATCGTCCATGTGCGCAAGGTTGTAGAGCGTCTGATCGTCCCCGTCGCCTGCGCAGCGCATACAGCGGTCGCAGAGGTGGTCTATTTCCACGCGCCCTTCTGCGCCCATGAAATCTCCTTCGGCGTGTAGACATCGCCGCGGTCCGGCACGTAGACCCACTTCTTGCCGGCGCAAAGGTTCACGATGAACTCGGAGGCCGACGTCAGATACTCTTCCTGCACCCTTGGGTTCCTTTCAACTTCCCGCAGCACGTCCTCGTCGTCCGCGACAAACCTGTCGAGCATGAATCTCGCTTTTCCCATCTTCTCGATCTCCTGAAGTCTCTCCTTCAGGACGGCCGAATCCCGCATGTAACCAGCCCATTTTTCCCTGGGCAGCGCCGTCAGTTCCGTAACCTCCTCCTCGATGAGCTCCCTGTCCCAACTGCCGGAGACCTCGTTGCCCAGATCGAGCAGGGCGTTCCTTACCAGGTCCTCCGACAGCTCGTCTATCTTCCGGATGGTCTCCCGGGGGTTCTCGAAGTCCACCAGATCCTGGCGAAGCTGGACCCGGCCCCGCAGCGCGAGCTTCAGGCCGGCGGTCACGTCCCGCAGCATTGTTACTCGGCGGCGTGCTATTTCCGTGGAGGAGTAGGTATGGTCGATCGCCCGCGTCGTGCCCCTTGATGCTCGCCTTCTTGTCGAGCCAGCGGCAGGTCCTGCTCTGCCTGGCCGCTTTGTTGATGAGGGACAATATCCACCACGGCGCGAGCACGCTCCGCTTCACGTCCTCGGGGGAAGGAAATTCCACGGGAAAGACCTCTTCAGGGCCGGCGCCGTCTCTTCCCCCGAAGCGCTCCATCATCATGATGGAAAACTCCACGTCCTCGTCGGGCAGGTCCATGTAAACGGTCTCCAGCCTGTCGAGGAGCGGCCTCGGCACCTCGTTCACGTGAGAAAACCCTTCGGGGTTCCCCGTCGATACGACAATGAGGTCGAGGGGATACTCCCAGTTGTATTCCTCGAGTATCGCCTTCTTCTCCTCGATGATCGGGTGGAGCAGGACCTGCACCTTTGTCCTGATCGCGGGCAGCTCGTCGATGAAGAGCACGCCCCTGTTCGCCCTGAAGACGCCCGTTCCGGCGAAGGCGAGCGGGTCTTTCGGGCTCATGCCCCGCGCTATTGCCTGAATGTCCTTTAAGCCCAGGAGTTTTGCCTCGTTGGTGTACTCGTTTCCCTGAATCCGCGAGAACCTCTCCGGGCCGCTTATCCACTCGACCCCGAACTCGGCAGTCGGGTTCGCGCTCTCCCGGCATCGCGGGCAGAGGCGGGTCCTCGGCCATTTCGGGTCGTCGTTGTACGGGCAGCCCTTGATCCTCGGCGCCGGAGGCAGCAGGTCTGCTTATCGACCGCGCGAGACGGGTCTTGCCTGTCCCCTCTTCGGAAACAAGATAGGGTTGGGCGCCCGACAGCAGGGCGCGCACAACGTCTTCCTTCACGTGCTCCCTGCCGTCGATTCCGTCCAGGATTTCCTCCCCGCTTTTAATTCTTTTGAGTATGGAGTATCTTAAGAGATAAGAAATGGGGATCGGCCGGTACCGTTCCAGAAGCTCCGTATTTTCCCGCGTCGAGAGGTCGATCATGGCGCCGCCTGTAGTTTTGATGTCGCCTTAAATATAAATTGGGAAGGGGGCCAAGTCAACCGGTGTCCGGCTTTAGCTCTTTGGTCGATCTCCCCGCCGTTCCACGCGTCCTCCGGATTCTCCTGCAGGGGAGCCCGGCAACCGGCGAAGATTCCCTAGTTCAGGGCTTTCATGACAGGACGAGCGCCCAAAAGGCCATAGACAGTCTGCTCGGCCAGGGCATAATAAAGAGAGAGAACGGCAGGCTCGCCATTGCCGAGGGCGAGATCAACAGCCGCACCGTCAGCCGCATCATGCAGTTTTATGCGGCGGTCGACCGGACGGCGAAGAGAAGGCTCCTCTTCCGGGGCATTCTCAACGCCGCCCGCCATGCGTCCCTGGTCCACTTCAAGACCTTCATTGCCCTGATGGAAGCCGAGGGCTTCAGCGCCGACGAGACGGACGCGGCGCTCGATGAAGACAGCAGGGAAGGCTACGTCGAGAGGCTGACGATCATGTATCGCGCCAGGGAAGGCCTGGAGCACCGGCGCCTCTCCTTCATCCCCCTGTACTACTATCCCCATTTCCTCATGATGAAGCCGGAGAGCGCGGGACGCCTGCGGGAAAGGCTCAAGAAGACCGGCGTGGCGATGATCGAGGAGGAATACCTGCTGGGACGCTACCCGAAGGAGATCGCGAGCCAATCGCGCGAGTATGTGGCCATGGAGAAGCGGCACATCAAGGAGAAGATCGGGAACGAGGCGTGTGATGCGTGGTGGTACTATCGCTTCTAGCGTAACGGCGCGGCTGCGTCTTAGCGAGACAGCAACGAGCGGGGCGCAATCTTTACAAGCCACGCCAGGAGCCGCCACCTCCGCGTCACATAGGTGCAGGCCCTCTTCTTCCTGATTGCTTCATATATCTGTCGCGCCGCCTTTTCAGGCGAAGCCGTCCAGAAAATGAAGGCGCCCTGAGCCATGGCGGTATCCACGAAACCCGGCCGGATATCCGTTATCGTCACCGGCAGACGCAGGGTCCTGACCTTCCCCCGCAATCCTTCCAGGTAATTCGAAACGAAGGCCTTTGACGCATTGTATGCCGGCGCATGATGAGAACCGAAGAGGGCCGCCACCGAAGATATGCCAACCAAATGTCCCTGCCCCCGCCCTATGAAATACTTCACTGCCGCGCCTGCCAAGGCGCAGAAGCCGACGACGTTCACGTCTATCGTCGTTTTTTCCTTGAGCCATTCAAGCTCCGGGTTAATAAAACCCGTCCCGGCGCTGATGACCACCATGTCGGCGCCCCCATCTCTTCGACGAGTCCGCGGAACAGCTCGATTGCCTCATCCGGCTTGCCGACGTCCATCTGTCTGACTGCGCTGCCAGGAAGTTCCGACTGGAGAGCCGTAAGCAATTCCCCCCTCCTCGCGCACATTCCTACCCGGTAACCGACACGTGCGAGGAGACGGGCAAGAGCCTCGCCTATGCCGCTCGACGCCCCAATTATTATCGCGTTGCCTTTGCCTTCCAATGAACTTTCCCCCTGGTCCGAATCATTGTCTTGCAGAATGCTCCTCTTTGTCAACATTGCGCCGCAAAATCTACCTCTCCTTGTGCTATAATCCGTCGTGTCCTTTATCGCCGATCTGCATATCCATTCACGCTACTCCATGGCTACAAGCCCCCAAATGGCGCCGGAAGTCCTTTGGAGGTGGGCGCAGCTCAAAGGCATTGCCGTTCTCGGCACAGGCGATTTCACGCACCCGGCATGGACGAGCGAGCTTGGGGAGAAGCTGGCGCCGGCGGGAAATGGGCTATTTCAGCTCAAAGAAGAGTACAAGGCCGGCGGCGTGCCCGATTCCTGCAAAAAGGAGGTTTTTTTCCTTCTTTCCGCCGAGATAAGCTGCATTTACCGGAAAGCGGGCAGGACGCGGAAAGTCCATTGCCTCGTCTTCGCGCCTGATTCGGCGAGCGCATGCAGGATAGGCGTTGCGCTTTCGCGGGTAGGCAGCATCGCATCCGACGGCAGGCCCATCCTGCGGCTTGACGCGGCCGCGCTGCTTGAAATGGTCCTTGACATAGAGCCCGCAGCGATGCTGGTCCCCGCGCACGCGTGGACCCCGCATTTCTCGGTGTTAGGAGCGGCATCCGGGTTCGATTCCCTCGAGGAGTGCTTCGGCGACCTTGCCCCCCACGTCCATGCCCTTGAAACAGGCCTTTCCTCCGATCCGGCTATGAACCGGCGCGTCGCAGCCCTCGACCGCCTCGCCCTCATCTCGAACTCCGATGCCCATTCTCCCGCCAAAATAGGGAGGGAAGCCACCGTCTTCGAGACTGACGTCTCTTATCGCGGGATCGCCGAGGCGATCAGGACGGGACGCGGGCTGGCCGGCACCATCGAGTTCTTCCCCGAAGAGGGGAAGTACCATTACGACGGCCACCGGCAGTGCAAAGTATGCTGTTCGCCGCAGGAGGCGATTGCCCGCGGGCGCCGCTGCCCGGTCTGCGGCGGGAACCTCGCCATGGGCGTCGCCCACCGCGTCGAGGCTTTGGCAGACAGGTCCGACAGGGCCGGGCGGGACGCGGCGCCGCCCTTTCGGTCTGTCGTCCCTCTTGCCGAGGTGCTCTCCGAGGTCATGGCCTCGGGCGCAGAAAGCAGGAGGGTCCATGAGGCATACCTCAAGCTCCTGGCCGGCCTAGGCGACGAGTTAGGGGTCCTGCTGGAGGCGTCGCCGGCCGATATCGCGGCAGCGGCTACGCCGCGCGTCGCGGAAGCCATAAGCCGCGTGCGGCAGGGGCGGGTGCGCGTCAGTCCGGGCTATGACGGCCGGTATGGGCGCATCACGATCGGCGAGTAAGAGCCGATGTCTTCGGAAAGCGACTATAGAGGCAGACACCCCAGCCGGGTTCGCCCTCGACTTAAAGGGAATGACTAACGGCGGCAGCCGCCGTGTCGTTCTTCGCTTTTGCGGAGGGAATGCGCGATTCGCACGGGACCTTTGTCTGGCAGAGGCCGCAGCTGCCTGCCTCCAACCCATAGCTTTCCAGCTCGTACGCACGCTGCACAACGGCGAGGTATTCCCGGCACTTTTCCTTGTCGTGTCCATGCGGGGTGATAGCGCCCACAGGGCAGCGGGCCATGCACTTGCCGCATGCGCCCCCTTGCGAAAAGAAGAGGCAATATGCCCGGTGGTCGTTATAGGGTCTGGGCGTAGGCGGGATCGAGAGGCGGGCGACAACCGAGCCGCAACGCATGGCTTTCCCGATAGGGGTGATGAGGCCGTCGCACAGACCGAAGGTGCCGAGACCGGCCGCATAGGCCGCGTGCCGCTCGGACCATGTAGACGCCATGCCGTGCCGCTCCGACATCTTTTGGCGCCAGGACGGCAGGTTTTGCGGGGCTGCGGCCTGGTAGCCCGCGTCGGTGAGCCTCGAGACGAGGTAGTCCCGCAGCTTCACGTTGAATCCTTCCCCAAACCTCTTTGCCCTGGCCCAACGCTCGGATACGTGAGCGCTTTCCTTCCTGTTGTCGGCCTTCGTCGCCCGCGTCTGAGGCAGTATCCAGGAGATCACGGTGAGCTGCTCAGGGGTGATCCAGACATCGGGAAAGGCCTGCGTAAATATCTCGGTCGGCGTCCAGTGAAAAGGGCCTATAACCTTCTTGAATTCCAGATAAAGGGGGTCGTCGCCGCTGGAAAAACCGACGAGGGGCACGTCGAATGCGGGTTCGTTATGCGCATCGCCGAGGGTATTTGCCGGTGACTTTGCAAAGTCCCTGACGGATTCTTCTACCCATGCAGAAAGGCTGAACCGGTCTTTCGTCGGCATATGGGACTCCTTCGTCCAAGTGTTAGGGTATCGGCGATTCCGTTGAGAAATCTCTCTAAGAAGCCGGCCTATAGTATACCAGAAAATGTCGCCGCGGCCAATGATTTTTACGCATGATTTTTGCAACAAGCGGCCGGCCGGATCGAGGTCCGGCGCGAAGGCCGGAAACGACCGCTTTTTGGCGCCCGAAGGCTGCCATTTTTCTGACGCGGCGCCGTCAAGCCTGCCGCAGGCTTAGGCGAGCGATGCCGGCAAGGTTGGCGTAAAAACCGGCATCCGCGAAAAGGGCGAAGGCGAGCGACCATGCGCCGTCCTTCATGGTACGATAGTTGCATTGTATCGGCCGAGTACATTCAAACGTATGAATCTCGGATGGAGAAGGGGGCGCATGATTAACCTTGTTGGATTTTCCCCGCTGTCGATTCTGGCGCCGGACGGCGCCGAGAACGGCCTTTCCGGGACCTCAGCCGACCGGACGAGCATGTTCCTCGGCATACTCATGGAACGGATCGCTCAGGCGAGCGACCAGGCCGGCGCAAAGGCGCCCAGCGCGATTTCTCCGATCCAGCCGGCCGAGGATGTCGCTTGCGGCCGGCCGCGCAGAATGAACGAGCCTGCCGGCGAGACCTCCATGAAGGACGCGTTCCGCTTTGTCTTTGAACACGAAGGGAGCGGCTACGTGGCGAGCGACGCGGGCAAGGAATCGTCCAGGTACGGGATCCTTCAGGCTACAGCCGTCCGCTACGGCTACGAGGGGGACGTGCGGAACATATCGAAGACCCAGGCAGAGGCGATCTACCAAAAAATATGGCAAGATTCGGGAGCGCGGGACTTGCCCCCGGGACTCGCGCTCGTCCATTTTGACACCTACATAAACAGCCCTCAGACGGCCAGGAAGCTGCTGCAATCGTCGCACGGCGATTTGAACGCGTACCTGGGGCTCCGCGCCCGGAGGTACGCGCGCCTCTCCGCCCTGAAACCGAGAAGATACGCGCAGTACATGAAAGGCTGGATGAAAAGAATCCAGGACCTTAGCATGGCGGCCGCGCGAACCGGGCCGGCATCTACGAGGTCATCCGTATGATGCGGCGAAAGCCGCGTCTTCCCCGTTTTTTCCTTCCTTCGAGCTGAAAGGCAGAGGCGCAAAAGCCCTGCCTTTCAGCGCCGCCTTTCGGAAGCGCTATGTTGACGGCAGCGCTCTTCAGCTCCCGACACAGAGGCGCCCGTCCGGCCGATCGAACGACGCCGGCGTCCTAAGGACGGCCGTCTGAAGCCATATTCGAGGCAACCCGCGCGCCATCAAAGAACGCGACCATTGATCTTTCAGCCGCAATTTAGTAGACTGCATACAATATGGGTCTGGTCATTTCCTCTTCTGCGAGCTGACTGTAAGGATTATTTCGAACATGCGCCGTTATCTCATTTTTGCCGCCGTCGCCTTAGGACTGCTCATGTATTCCATCGACACCACTGCGGTGGCCGTCGCTTTCCCCAAATTCATCAGGGATTTCCACGCGACTCTCCTCTGGGCTGCGTGGACCATCTCGATCTACTATATCGCGGTCACCATGTCGCTGCCTCTCATGGGGAACTTAAGCGACAGTCTTGGCCGGAAGCGGGTCTACATGGCTTCCCTGGCTCTTTTCACGTGCAGCTCTCTTGCCTGCGCCCGTGCGCCCAACATATACGCCCTGATCGCGTGCAGATTCCTCCAGGGCATAGGAGGCGCCGCCTTCCTCCCGACCGCGTCAGGGATCGTGAGCGACTACTTCCCGGAGAACCGGGAGAGGGCCATCGGCCTCTTTACGAGCATCTTCCCCTAGGGGGCATTATCGGGCCGAACTTAGGGGGATGGATCGTGAGCCGCTTTTCGTGGCGCTACATCTTTTACATCAACCTGCCGATCGGCATCATTCTGATGGCCTCGATCTTGATGCTGCTCGAGGACTCCGGGAAACCGTCCCACTCCCGGATAGACATCGTGGGGGCGCTCTTCATGAGCGGAGGCGTACTATTCCTCATGTTCGGCCTCAACCTTGTAGGAGAAAGCCTCTCTTCCCGCACCATCGTCCTGGCCGCTGTTTTTCTGGTCCTGAGCGCTTCCTCGTTCCTCTTGTTCTTACGTCGGGAAAGGAGGGAAACGAACCCGATCATGGACCTCGCGCTGATAAGGTCCACCCCTTTTCTGGCGGCGAACGTCCTCAATCTTACGATCGGCGCCACAGTCTTTGCAGTCTCCGCGTTTATGCCTTTTTACGCCACGTCGGTGCACAAGCTCTCGACGCTGATGAGCGGCATGATACTGACGCCCCGGTCCCTGGGCACGATTCCCGCCTCCGCCGTCACCAGCTTCCTTCTTAAAAGATTGGGCTACCGGCGTCCCATCATAGTGGGATTGAGCATCGTCGCGCTTTCGGTCTTCCTTTTGGCGCCGGGCCCGTTGTGGCGAATAGCCGGAGCGCGGTTCAGCGCGGTGCAGATCCTATCGGTCCTGATCCTCCTGTCCGGTCTGGGGATGGGCATGACATTTCCCGCGGCGAATAACGCCTGCATCGAATTGTTGCCCCAGAGGGTGGCGAGCATCACGGGGCTTCGGGGGATGTTCAGGACCATAGGAGGGGCGGTCGGAGTATCGTTGCTTACCGTTATCCTTCATGTAAGCTCTGACCCGACCAGCGGCTTTCGGCGCGCTTTTACCTTCTTCAGCATCATGCTCTTTTGCTCTATCCCCCTCGTTTTCCTCATGCCCGCAGGGAGAACAACAAAGGATACGCGTTTCCTATAGCGATCAGAGCGTAATGCCCAGTAGAACATAATAAGTCGATAACACTATTTATTAACAGATTTTTTGTCTTGACATGCCTATGGCAATGATGATAAAAGGATTTGTATAGAAAACATGTATAACGCTCCCGTACTGAGAAAAGGAATCGACATATTGAGGCTGGTCGCGCGGACGGATGAGCCGCTCGGCGTCAGCGACATCTCTCGCAGACTCTCCATTGTGAAGAGCACGACGCTGGGCATACTCAAGGCTCTGGAAGAGGAAGGCTTCCTCATTCAAGACCGGGCAACAAAGAAGTATCTTCCCGGGAGCGCCCTTTTTGAATTCTCAAGGAAGGTGCTGAAGAGCACCGAGCTCTCCTTTGTGGCGAAGCCGTTTCTCCAAAGGCTTGTGGAGCATGTGGCCGAGACGGTCATTCTGGCGACTATGGAGGATGATCATGCTTATCGCGTCCTCGCGGTGAGCGAGCCGAAGAAAGAGCTGAAGATCACCGTCCCCGCGGGCACGCGTTTTCCCCTATATACGGGCGCCCTCATGAAAGTGTTTTTCAGCCGGATGACAAATGAGGAGATCGTCCATTTCGTGGGCGAGAATCCCCTCCCGAAATATACGGACTACAGCGTGACGGGGGTCGAAGATCTGTTGAGTCAGGTGCAGGAGGTCAGGGAGCTCGGGTATGCCGCCGATCTGGAAGAGTACCGGAAAGGGGTGCGCGGCCTCGCGGTGCTCGTCTTCCGTGGCAGCCGCGCCTGCGGCGCCGTCTCGATCTTCGGCTTGGCCAGCTCCATGGAGGACCAGCGCCTGCCCGACATAATCACCCACATGAAAGATGCGGCCCGATCGATGAGCAGGAGATTGACGCTCATGGCAGAGGGCCGGGACGGTCCGGTCGAGGACCGAGCGAAGCGAGCTTGAGCGGGGAGGCTCCGGCGGCTCTGCCGACGGAGGGGGTGCTGAACCGGCGGCAGCCGAGCGAAGCGACGCAGCATTAAACCGTTATCCGTTGAAGGGGGGTAAAATGCAGAACAAGGAGCAGTTGGAAAAAATCGTGGGGAAGCAGAACGTTAGCGACGCGAAAGAGACGCTGACGCGCTATTCGCGAGACTACAGCCTGGTTCCTCCGGGAATGCCGGACCTTGTCGTACAGCCTAAAAGCGCCGAGGAGATCGGGGCCCTGGTGAAGTGGGCCAACGAGCGGGACGTTCCCGTGGTCCCAGTCAGCTCGGGCGTCCATTTCTACGGTTGCACGATACCGAAGCAGGGCGGGGTCGTCGTTGACCTCTCCAGGATGAATAAGATCTTCGAGATCGACGACTATAACCGGAGGGTAAGGATCGAGCCGGGCGTTACATGGGGTCGGCTCACGGAAGAGCTTGGCAAGAAAGGCATGAGGATAATCATGCCCTTGCTGCCGCCGGAGAACAGATCGGTCCTCACCGACTTCCTGGAGAGGGAGGCGCCCACCAACACGGTGTACGACTATGGCGAGCCCACGCAGAGCTTCGAGCTCGTATGGCCGACGGGCGAGGTATTCAGGCTCGGGTCTGCAAGCGTCAACGGCTACCCGGACTCGAAATCGAAGGGGGCCAACCCTTCGGGTCCGGGCCTCGATTTCTATCGTTTCCTCCAGGGGGCCCAGGGCACGATGGGCATCGTGACGTGGATGAACCTGAAGATCGAGTTCGCGACGAAGATCGACAAGATCTACTGCGCGCCCGTCGACGACCTTGCCTACGCGCAGGATTTCCTCTACAGGCTGCTGCCGAGGAGAATAGGGCAGGAAGTTCTCCTGCTGAACGACGTCGATTTGGCCGCCATCCTGGCCGACAACTGGCCGGAGGACTTCGAGAAGCTGCGCGCGGCCCTGCCTCCCTGGTCGCTCATCATGATCATCAGCGGACTCATCCGGAGGCCGGAAGAGAAGGTGGCTTACGAAGAGAAGTTCCTCCAGGGGGTCCTCAAGAACGAGTTCCAGAAAATCAAGCTGGCAGACACTCTTCCCGGTTTCCCCGGCGCGGGCCGCAAGCTCCTGGCTATGCTGCGCAAGCCGTGGCCGGCGGAGAAGACGTACTGGAAAAATGCGTGGAGAGGCGGCGCTCAGAGCCTGTTCTTCATCGCGAGACCGGTCTCGACGCCAATTTATGTGGAAATAGTGGAAGAGGTTGCGGCCAGATACGGCTATCCTATGGCCGATATCGGCGTCTATATCCAGCCCATAGAGCACAACCGGGCGGCTCACGTGGAGTTTACGTTCTTCCACGATCCGGACGATGCAGAGGAAAAGGCCTCGATCGCAGTTCTCTACCGGGAGGCGGCGAAGGCCCTGATGAATGAAGGCGCATTTTTCTCGAGACCATACGGAGAACTGGCCCCGATGGTGTACGAAAGGGCCGCGGCCTACACGATGGCCCTGAAGCGGGTAAAGAAGGTCTTCGATCCAAAGAACGTCCTGAACCCGGGAAATCTCTGTTTCTAAGGAGGATAAGATGCCGACGGATCGCTTTGACACACCGAAAAAGCCGGTCGCCCTGGATGTGACCGATCTGAATAATTTCGCCTATGATATGAGCCGGTGCATCAAGTGCAAGGGGTGCTACTGGGTCGAGCATACCTATATGCCCGGCGTACGGTTCAGCACGAGGTGTCCCAGCAACGTGTGGAATGATTTCGACGCATACGGCGCCTTCGGCAAGTGCAGGATCGGGCTCGCCGTCCTCGACGGAAGGCTCGATTGGACCCCGAAGCTGCTGGAGATCATCTACGCGGACCCTCTGTGCGGCGCGTGCGACGTGGGCTGCAAGAGGAACCTGGACCTGGAGATAGGGCTGACCCTCGAGGCGCTGCGGGTGAGGGCCGTCAAAGACGGCGCCGGCCCGATGCCCGCCCACAAGAAGGTGGCGGACAACATCGCAAACATGCACAACCATTTCGGGGCGCCGGCCGCGAACCGGAAAAAATGGGCCGTAAGAGAGATCGAAGTCGCCGACAGGGCGGAAACTATCTACTTCGCCGGCTGCTCCGCATCGTACCGGAACCCGGAGATCGCGCAGGCGACCGCGAAGATACTGAAAGGCTCGGGTACGCCTTTCATGTTGTTGGCGGACGAGCGCTGCTGCGGCAATATGATCTATTCCGTCGGCATGATCGACCAGGCGAGAGAAATTGCAAAGACCAACATCGAGATGGTCCGGGCGACGGGGGCTCGTGAGGCTCGTGACCTCTTGCGCCGAATGCTACAGGACCTGGAAGGTCGACTATCCGAAAATGCTGGACATCTCGACCGGCGATCTGGGCTTCGACGTTGTCCACCTCGTTGAGTACGCGGACGACGCGCTGAAAGCGGGCAGGCTCAATTTGACGAAGTCACAGGATATCAGGATGACCTACCACGACTCCTGCGGCATCAGCAGGCTTGCGGACCCCTGGACCCCATGGAAGGGCGAGAGGGGCTGGATGGGCATGGTCGAGCCCCGGCTGAAGAGACGCCGAGGAACGACCGGCCTCTATGCGCAGCCGAGGAGCTTGCTCGGCGCCGTCCCCGGCGCTCAATTGGTCGAGATGCCCCGTATAAGGGAAAACGCCTTCTGCTGCGCCGCGGGCCGCGGCGCAAAGGTTGCCTTCCCGGACCTCGCCGACTCTTCCGCGAAGCTGCGGCTGGAAGAGGTGAGGGAAGTGGGCGCCGAGGCGCTCGTCTCGACGTGTCCCTGGTGCAAGAACAATTTCAGCCAGGCCGTGAGGGAAAACGGCGACGCCGTGAAGGTGATGGACATCTCGGAAGTTATTCTTGCTTCGATGTAACGGTTGAGGGGACACTCCTCTCGCCCCTTGTTTTTCGGAGGGGTGTCCCCCCTCCGGATTTATCTTAAGGAGGAGGGACGCATGCCTATATCGAAAGAAGCATACAATGCATTGGAAGCGGTGGTTGGCGAAAGATATATATCGGACGACCCGGCCATCTGTGAAGGATACAGGTCCGGACCCGGGGGTTACGAAGCCGGCTGCGGGTACGAGCGGGTAATGACAACGATCCCCGCGGTCGTTATCCTGCCGAGGAACACGGAAGAAGTGCAGCGGATCGTCAGGATCTGCAACCGCTATAAAGTGCCCTATGTGCCTTACAGCACGGGCTTTTACGGTCCCCGTTCCCACTGCCACGTGGAGAACGAGCTGCTCGTCGACCTGAAGCGCCTGAATGACTATGAGATCGACGAGAAACACCTCTTTGCGGTCGTCGGCACGGGCGTCATCTACTCGCCCTTCCAGGAAGAGGCGTTCAAGCACGGCGGCTACGGCATCATCGGCGGCGGCGGGGCGCAGGCTTCCGTCATCGCGAACCTGATAGGCGACGGCTGGTCGCCCCTGTCGCACAGGGTCGGGCTGCCCCACCGGAGGATCCTCGGCACAGAGCTGGTGCTTCCCGATGGAGAGCTGGTCAGGATGGGCGCCCTTGCCGTGGGGGACGATCCCTTCTGGGGCGAGGGCCCGGGTCCCGACCTGAGGGGCTTGCTCAGGGGGTTCACGGGCCTGAGGGGATGCCTCGGCATCGTCACCAAGATGGCGGTAAAGCTCCTGCCCTTCCAGCCGGAAAGGCTCGAGCCGACCGGAATTGCGCCGAACACGTCCCTGAGACTCCCTGAGAAGCGCGTGAAATGGATCAACTTCCAGATGCCGACAAAAGAGGCCCAGGTCAAGGGCATGGCCGCCATAGGCCAAGCGGAGGTGGCCGGCGCCGTTACGAAGGTGCCTCTCTTCTGGAGGGCGATCGCCAAGGCGGAGTGCAAGGAAGAGTTCTGGGACATCTGGGGCAAGGAAAACGAGGATACGATAAAAAACTTCCACATCCTGCGCGTCCTCCTCATCGGTTTCACCTCCGAAGAGCAGATGGAGTACGACGAGAGGGTTGTCTCCGACATCATGACCGAGTTTGGCGGCATACCGAGACCGACGAAGCCCTCGGACGAGTCATGGCTCAAGAACGCGGACTCCGCGGGCATGTGGCTCATGTGCGGTTCCTACATGTCGGTGGACTACATCATCGAGTCCCTGTCCCAGGCAACGGTCCACGGCGAGAGCTACGCGGAGGTAAAGAAGCGATACACGCCCCCGTTGATGCCGGACTATGGCGATCCGGGGTGGTTCCAGAGCTTCGAGATAGGCCACCAGGGTTACTCGGAATTCCTCGTTTACTGGGACCACGACGAGGACACGAGCGGCGTCGACCAGTTCTACGTCGAGACGTCGAAGATGAACATCAGGGAGAGGTTCTATACGTCGCTCCTCGGACCCCACCAGCCCATGTACCTCACCGGGCCGAAATACGGGCCGAATTACCACATCTTCATGCTGAAGGTGAAGGACGAGTTCGATCCCCTCTGGGTATGTCACCCCCCCGTGCCGCTCGCGCACGACGAGTTCGTGGAGAGAGCGCCGTGGATGCAGGGGATGAAGGATTGGGAGACCCCGAAAGAGTTTCCCATGCCGAAGTGGTAAAATCGTAAGAAAACGCCGCCCTCAGCGTGAGGGGACCTTTCCGACAAAGTGAGGCAGGGGGGCAACAGTCCCGGCCCGTTACCCCGATCCCCGATCCGCCTCCAGGAGCCGCAGAGTTTCAGCCAGGTCCGATTCTGCTCCGACCCGGCGGAAGAGCGCCTCGGCCCGTTCCAAATGCGTCCTCTCCTTCAGGCGTCTGCCCATCTCCAGATGGGCGAGCCCCGAATGATGGGGCACGCCCATCTTGTCGGCAAGGCTCAGGCTCTTGTTCCACCATTTTTCGGCGGCGGAGGGTCTTCCTTTCAGCCACTCATATGTCCCTTTCAGGCGCATGGCTTCCGGGACCAGAGGACGAAAGCGCGCCCTGGAACTCTCCAATGCGTCGCCGCAGCGGCGTTTCGATTCTTTGAGCCACACGGCTCTTTCGCCTCCAGTGCTCCTCTCTGCCGTGGACAGACAGACCTCGGCCAATCCGTTGTGAAGAAAAGCAGAGGCAAAGTAGCGCTTCATATGATGCTTACTTACGTAGGCTTCCGTCTGCTTCAGCACCCCGAGAGCTTCTGCGAGGTCGTTGCGACGGAGATTGCATTTTCCCAAATAGCTTCCCGCCACGATGCGAGTCGCGCGGTCCGGAATGGCCTCTGCAAGGTCGATGGCCTTTTTCAAATTGCGTGCCGCCTCGTCGAGCCGCCCGGTGAGATACTGAGCGATTCCCAAACTATCCAGCCCGAAACACGAGGCTTCCAAATCGCCCGCATCCTCTCCGAAGCGGACGAGATCCTGACCGGCTATCAGGGCTTCTGCGTGATTTCCCGGAAAACAGCACCACCAACCCTTGAAGGCCATTGCGAAGCCCCAAACGCGCGGGTCCCAGTACCCGGACTCGCTCAGGCCTTCAATGGCCAGACGGCCATAGGTCATCGCCGACGCGAGCCTGCCCGCCACCACCTCCTGGAGCGACATGGCCGTGCACGCGTACCCGGAAGCCCCCCGATCGTCGATCGCCTGTGCCGCGGCCAAGGCTCTTCGCCCGTAATATTCCGCGACATTGAGGAGGCCAAGAGTGATGGCCGTGCCCTGCGCAAACGCGGCGCCCGTAACCATTCCCCTATGGTGGCCGCGCCTTTCGGAGAAATTGAGGCGCCTGAGAGAGCTCAGAAGGGTCTTCTCCACGTCGGTGACGATGTGCATCAGACCCTGCACCTCGTAAATCCTTGCCTCTTCTGCCGTTGCGAGATCCGGCTTCCGCGAGGGCTTTATGAACCGTCCCGGCATAAGGCGGTGGCCGATCTGGACCGCAATCTCGCGCAGAATTGCGAGACGGACGTTCCATGTGCTTTCCGGGAGAGGTTTGCTGAGATATCCCAGCGCGCTCTGAAGGTACTCGCTCGCCTTTTCATGCTCCCCCCTCCGGTAGAAGGCCTCGCCCATCTTCCGTTCGAGGGAGGCCCTCTGGACGGGATGCCATCTTTCCCCGAAGACCCGCGTATAGGTCTCCAGGGCTTGGTGGTAATGGGAGAGAGCCTCGGCGTCGGCGGCTATCCTGCCGGCCTGGTCTCCTGCCTTGAAGAGGTACTCCTGGGCCTTCTCCCAAAGTTCCGCCCTGGCATAATGATAGGCAAGGACGCTCGAGAACTCCTCGAGCCTGTCGGAGAAGAGGGTTTCTATGGCGGAAGCGACTCTTCCGTGAAGCTCATGACGTTTTTTCAGGAGGATGCTCTCGTAGGTCGACTCCTGGACGAGGGCGTGCTTGAAGATGTATTCGAGCTCCGGTTTCTTCTGTTTCTCCCGGATCAGCTCCGCAGCAGTGAGCCTGTGGAGGTGCGCGTCGAGCTCATTGACTGTCTCCGTCACCTCTTTGAGAAGGCGGTACAGGAAGGCCCTCCCGATGACGGAAGCGCTCTTGAGGACCTGCTTCACGTCTTCATCGAGCCGGTCGATGCGGGCCATGATCACCCCCTGGATCGTATCGGGGATGGCGATGGTCTTAATCTGCGAGGTCGCCTTCCAGCGGCCGTTCTCGGGTCTGACCGCCCCTTTGTCAATTAGCGTCCTCACGATCTCTTCGAGAAAAAAAGGGTTGCCGTCGGCCTTCTGCATGATGATTTGTCTGATGCCTACGGGAAGGTTCTCGATCTCGAGGAGATTGTCCATCAATTGGGTGCATTCTGTGGGGGGAAGAGGATTAAGGCGGATCTCCGTGCAGCGCCGTTCATGGTGTTTGAGCGCGCTTTCCCTCAAGCGCACGGCAGGGACGTTTACGTCGGGTCTGCTCACTACGCAGACGAGGAGGGGAACGCGGTCGATGAGCGGGAGGAGATGTTGTATGAGGAGAACGGAAGACTCATCCGCCCAGTGGAGGTCCTCGAAGATGAGCGCGAGCGGACGGTTGCCCGCGAGGCGTTCGAAGAAGCGGCGGGAGGAGAGATAGACCTGTTTGCCCGCGGGCTCGCCGTCAAGGTACTTGAGGTTTTTCCCGCGTTCTCCTTTTACCTCTAGACCGATGAGGCTTGCGAGGTAGGGAAGGATCTCCTCGCATTCAGCCGGAAAAAGTGCGGTAATGCTCGTTTCGAGCTTGTTCCAAGCCTCGGTGTCGTCATCGTCCTCGGCGATGCCGGCGTACTGCCAGAGGATCTCCCTGAAGGGCCAGTAGCTTATCTCCTGCCCGTAGGAGAGTGCCCGGCCTTCGAGCCAGAGGAGATCCTCGCTTTCGAAGCGACGGCGGATCTCCGTCATGAGGCGGGACTTGCCGAGACCTGCCTCCCCGATGATTGAAAGAGCGCCCCCCTGGCCGTCGAGGAGCCTATTGACGCATCCCCTGATTGCGGCAATTTCAGTGTTCCTGCCGACGAGCGGCGAGCTGATCCCCTGGGCGGCAAGACCGCGGAGAATCTCGGGTTTCTTATCGATCAGCTTGTAGGGCGTTACCGGCTCTGCTTTGCCTTTGACAAAAACAGGTTCACGTTTCTCAAAGGAGAAAGCCCCCTTGGCCTGGAGATAGGCGCTTTCCCCTACGAGGATCTCACCCGGCGCGGCAAGGCCTGATAAGCGGGAGGCAAGGTTGATCGCATCCCCCGCTATCCCGTGGGCGCCTTTTTCGAGGTTGATGTCGCCGGTAATGACAAGACCCGTGGCGATGCCCGTGTGTAAGGTGAGGCGGCCGCCTATCCTATCCTCGTATTCGAGACTGATGGCGTTGATGGCTTCGTGGATATCCTTCGCCGCCCGGAGCGCGCGGAGGTGGTCGTCCTCGTGGGCTTTGGGGACGCCGAAGAGGGCAACGACGGCATCGCCGATATACTTCTCCACGCAGCCCTCGTGAAGGGTCACGGCCTCTGCCGCCTTACCGAAGATACGGGTCGTGATCGCTTTCACCTCTTCGGCGTCGAGCTTCTCAGACATGGCGGTGTAGCCTGAAAGGTCGGAGAAGAGGACGGTGACTTGTTTACGCTCGGAGGAGAGAACGGCGCGTGGTTCGGCTGAGAGCAGGGTATGACCGCATTCACCGCAGAACTGATCGTCGGGGAGATTCTCGCCGCCGCACTGAGGGCATACCGAGAGGAGCCTTGCGCCGCAGGCCCTGCAGAACTTCTTCTTCTTGGGATTGTCGCTCGCACATTTCGGGCACTTCATGGCGAACCTCCCCGCATGGAATCGTGGAGAAGATAACGGTTCAGCTAAAAGCCTGACACGCCACGATAACTGTCTTCCGCCAGAGGCGCTCTATCGCCGAAGGCGCTTGCCTAAAGCGATCTCCGATGTGATCATCTCATATAACTTTAGGCCTTTCGAACGGCCGGTTCAAGGTCCTATGCGAGCCGACGGCGGAGGGAAGTGAAGATTGTCGGTTATAATGCGCGACTCCGCGACGAAGTGAACTTTTCATCGTTACAGCTTACTATACGGAATTGGGCTTGGCATGAAGAAAAAAAAGCATGGAAAATTAGCCTCTGCTAAGGAAATGTTTAAGTGGCGAAACCAAAACATCTTAACAGGAGGCATAACGCCCTTGCATACGAAACAGTATAGCAGGCAACAGGAGAAACGCAATAGGATTGGCAACCAGACCCTGGTCATAGGTATGGACATCGGCGCCATGGCAAAGAAAGCGGCAACCTCGGACACGTAGTTCCGTCAATTCCGTTCCGCGTGGGGATGGACGGTCCCCTCCCGGAGGAAACCAAGGATCGCGGCAGCACACAACTTCCCGTAAGCCGCACTTGCCGGACGCATCGGTGTTGTGGCATGATTGTATGGGGGCGCACGGAAGTTCGATGCCTCCCCCACTGCGTCTCGATAAGGAGCGTGTGCGATGAATCGTGTCCTATCTGTGACAAACCACAAGGGCGGCGTCGGAAAGACCACAACGGCCGTGAACATAGCCCACGCCTTCGCCGAAGCGGGGAAGGAAGTGCTCCTCATCGATCTTGACCCGCAAGGCAGCGCCACGGTGCACCTCGGGATACGGGACGATGGCAGCAAGATTCTCTATGCCATGCAGAACGCCGTGGCCCTGCCTGTCGTATCGACGGGGATAGAGAGGCTGGCCCTCGTGCCTTCGGGACCGGTCTTTGCCGACGCGAGGCAGAGGTTCAGCGGCGTGCTTGCAACCGAGCTGCTGTCCCGGTGTTTTTCGAGGACCGAAGGGCCGTGGGACCTCGCAATCGTGGACTGCCCGCCGAGTCTGGACATGCTCACGCTGAACGCGCTGCGGGTGAGCCGCCACGTGGTCATCCCGGTCGAGGCCAACCGTCTGGCTCTCGGGAGCCTGCGACAGACGCTCGAGACCATCGCGTCGGCGCGCAAGGATAACCGCTCCATCGAACTGCTGGCCATCATCGTCTGCCGCTCCCATCCGAGGCGCCGGATACACAAAGAGGTGATGAGCGAGATCGAGAAGACCTTCCCGGGTAAAGTTGCGCCCGTCGTCCGGGAGAACGTCAGCCTGGCGGAGGCGCCCGGCCTTGGTCTGCCGGCGGCGCTGCATGCGCCCGACTCGTCGGGTGCAGCCGATTACCGGGCGGTTGCGCGCTGGCTGTGGACCGGACTCTTTCGGCCCCCTATTCCCGCTCCACCTTGACTTATAAGGCTATCCGGTAAAGCAGGGTGATAAGGAGGGCGTCCAGGGCGATATGGCTCTGCGCCGCCTGCGGAATATGCGTAATCTCCGATATGCATCTTTTCTGGCGGCGCCATTCTTAGTTGAAGGGTGAAAGGTTGAAGGCGACAGAGGATGGAAGGCTAAGGGGCTAAGAACTTGCTTTATGCTCGGTACAATTCTATAATAAAAAATAGGCGCGATAAACAATTTCCTATCATTTCATTGTCATTACAAAGGAGTCATGCATGGACGGTAGACCAAAAATAACCAAGATTGAAATACGGGAGTTTGAGTACCCTATGTCGAATATGGCGATCGGCACGGTGATTAAGTCGCCCCACTATAAGAAAGGTTCTTCGCTCAAGGTGAGGACGTTTGCCCTGAAAATCATGACCGACATCGGCGTCGCGGGCGAGTATGTCGGCGGGATCGCCGCGGACTACGCCGCCTTTCCCATGTTTGTTCATTCCGTTATCGGGCGGAACGCCCTTGACCGCGAGGCGATTTACACCGCCGCCAAGCACGGGGTGCGCCACTATGCCCTCATCGGGATGAGTCAATTCGACATCGCCCTCTGGGATTTGGCGGGCAAGTTCTTCAATGCCCCCGTTTACGAGCTTCTCGGCGCCTACCGGACGAGCATCCCCGGCTGCGCCAGCACAAACGCCGGCGACGACGAGCCTGACGGGCTTTCCACGCCGGAGGCCTACGCCGATTTTGCCCAAGCCTGCCTTGAGCGGGGTTTCCGCGCCTTTAAGATGCACCCGCCGATTAAGAGGTCCGTCGAGTGGCACGTGGCGACCATCCATGCCGTCGGAAAGCGGGTCGGCGGCAAGATGGACCTCATGATAGACCCTTTCCACGCCCTTGACACCTTTGGGGACGCCCTCAAGGTCGGCTGGGCCTGCGATGAAGAAAAATTTCTCTGGTGGGAAGACCCGTACAAGGACGGGGGCATCTCCGCCTTCGGTCACCGCAAGCTCCGCCAGCTTGTCCGGACGCCGCTCCTCCAGACCGAGCACTCGCGGGGGGTCGAGCCTCATGTTGACTACATCCTCGCCGACGGCACCGATTTTGTCCGCACCGACCCGGACTACGACGGCGGCATCACCGGTTCCATGAAAGTCGCCCACGCCGCCGAAGGCTTCGGGCTGGACTGTGAAATTCACCTGTCCGGCCCGGCGCGCCGCCACCTGATGGCCGCCATTCGCAACAGCAACTATTATGAGATGGGCTCTTCCACCCGAAGGCCGCCGCCGCGTTTCAGCCCCCGGTCTACCTCGACGGCTACAGCGACGAGTTTGACGCCATCGATAAGGACGGTTGCGTCCAGGCGCCGCAGAAACCGGGCCTCGGCGTTGCGATTGACTGGGATTACATCACCAGGCACACAACGGCCACGGCGACGTACCCTTAAAGAAGCCGCCCAAGATGACGTCGTCATATGGCGTGACCGTATGGCTTCATATCGCTTCATAGCTCATGAGGGGCTGCCATAAATAAGGACCGATGCGAGCCCCAACACAGGGAGGAAAGCATGGACATAAAGAAAATGGTGGAAGATCTTGCCGCGATATGTCGGCAGGATAAGGAGTTCCTTCAGCGTTCCCGTTTTTTTGATGGAAATGCAAGAATATCTATAGGTTCGGAGGGGTTTCTTCTGCGCTTTTCCGGGGGCTCCTTTTTGGGTATTTTCCCCGACGCCGACCCCGCGTTGCACTGGGACTATGAAATCTTCGGCCCCGAATCCGACTGGGCTCGCCTCTGGAGCGGAGAGATGGACATCATGCAGGCGATGGTGCCCGTGTATACCTCCATCGGGGTCCGGGGGGACCGGGTGAAGTTTATGGGCGACTTAATGACCATTGCCCATCTCACCCGCCTGCTGCCCCGGGCTGCGGCGAATCAGGGGGTGGAACCGAAGGCGCGCCCCACCCCGCCGCCGGGGGGTGCGGATCCTTGGCAGACCAAGCATGAGGTCATCGGCCGCTATGTGAAAGTGAACGGCGCGCGTACGTATTACGAAACAATCGGCGTCAAAGGCAAGGCAACCTTTATCGGCATCCATACGGCGGGCAGGGAGGGCCGTCAGTGGCAGCAGATCGCAGACGCGATCGGGGACGTCGGGGAATTCCTTGCCTTCGATTTCCCCGGCCACGGGAAATCCTGGCCTATGCCGGGTGGAACCTGCTTGGCCAGCACCGACGAGATGGCCTCATTCGTCTGGGCCTTTCGCAACGCCGTCGGCGTTGCCGGTCCGACCGTCGTCCTCGGCTGCTCCATCGGCGGCAATCTCGTGTTTCAGGTGGCCGCGGAACACCCGGAGGAAGTTGCGGCGCTCGTCTCCTTCCAGGGCGCCGACTACACGCCCTCTCCTCCGCCGGCAGCGCTTGCACTGCTGGACCATCCGAGGATAAATCCGGCCCATTCTCAAGGAGAACAGTCCTTTGCCCTCATGGGCAAGCGGACCCCGGCGCCCCAGCAGGAGTATATGGACTGGGATATACGGTGCTTGAAGTCGGCCCTCATCAAGTACGACCTGACCGCCTACTCACGCTTCGACTTCCGGGACCGCATGGCCGGCATCCGCTGCCCGGCGCTCCTTATCCGGGGGCTGGACGATTATATCGTAGATGCCGCCATGGTAAAAGGAACGGCGGCGAGGCTTACCAACGCGCGCGTGGTGGAGGTCGTCATGCCGGAAGGAGTGGGCCACTTCTCCCACATGGAGCAGCCGGTAGAACACGGCCGCCTGGTCCTTGACTTCCTCAAAAGGCACGGGATTACAGCTTAGGAATGACGTGCGCCCCAAGAGCCGATAATCTCAAAGGCTCTATACGGGAAAAGAATTGGCAGGCAGGCCAGGGCGCACGGGCAAGCTCCGCGAGAGGGTGAGACTCCAAGGGCTTTGCCCATGGAGGGTTCAACGTGAGTCACAAAGATAGGGAGGGAAAGGATGAAGCCCGAGAAACATGTCATCGTGATTGTCCGCATCGATGTGGCGCCCGAAATGGAGGAAGAGTTCAACCGCTGGTATGACGAGGAGCACATACCCAATCTCCTTGCCGTGCCCGGGGTGATTTCCGGCAAGAGGGCCGTTAACACCGGGGACGGTCCCAAGTACATCGCCATCTACGAGCATGAAAACATCAACGTCCGGAAGACCGAAGCCTTTCGCAAGGCCGTGGACACCGAATGGACTCGCAGGATCGACCCGCACATTAAGATGCAACGCGACGTGTACGAGGTCATAGGAGATAACCCATGAGAGGATGAATCCTGCCTCTGTCGGGCCTTCACGGCGCCCGTTAGGGCGAGCACGGTCGCAATTTTCATCCTGCCCCATCGCCTTTGTTTCGACGATCGGGCAGGATTGCATTTAAGTCGGCCCAAGACAGAATCATGTCTTGCGGCGTCAATCTCTATGTCGATTTGAGGATCCCTGCAACAATATTCTTGAACGCTTCATCAGAGACCAGGGTTTTGTTTCTCAGTGAATACTGCTTGACCTGTTCCAATATTTTTTGCTGGACCTCTGCCGGGTAGACGGGCATTCCCAAGTCCTTAAGCTTATACTCGATCGACGAAAGTCCGCTCTTTTTCCCTAAGACGATCTCATTCTTGCGGCCAAGAAATTCGGGATAGATTGAATCGGCATAGGGTACAAGGGGGATGCCCTTTTCTGCCATCTTCAACAAACGGGATACGCCCACGCCTGCCTCTGTGGTGAAGACCCTCTCCCCAACGAGCGGTTTTGTCGAAAGAAGCGAGATTCCGGCGAGCTCTGCCACTAATTTGCAGAGCCCATAGGTCTTTGTGTAATCGATACGCGTATCGATCCCGAGCATTATCCGGAGATCGAGGCAAATCTCCTCCAGGGCCACATTCGCGGTCTGGCCGAGGCCATTAACGGCGCCATGGATCACATCGGCGCCGGCGCAAACGGCAGCCAGGGCGACGCCCGTACCTAAGCCAAAGGTGTTGTGCCCGTGGAACTCGATAGGAAGATTAAGGTGCGCTTTTGCGTTACGGATGAAATGGTAGGCGGCCTGAGGGATCAAGACGCCCCGGGAGTCGGCAAGACAAATGTTGTCCGGATGGCCCTTCTCTACTATCAAATCCAGGAAGCTCCTTAGATCATCCCATTCCGTCCGCGTGGAATCGACAATAAAATTTGTTACCCGCAGACCGTGCTCCTTGGCAAGAAGCGTGGCTTCGATCATCTTTTCTGCCGACTGCTCCATACTCCACCCTACTGCATGGAGCAAATAGGGGCTGGCAAAAACCTCTATTATCGCCGAAGGAACACCGCTCTGAATGGCCTTTGTCACATCGTTCAGATTGGCCCGGCAAAAACCTACGACCTCTGCCTTAAGACCCAGCCCATTGATTGCAGCAATAGCATCCACGTCCTCTTGAGAGACCGCCGGCATGATTTCTATCCTGTCGACGCCATACCCATCCAAAGCCTGTGCGATCCTGATCTTGTCTTCTTTGGTGAAGACGGTCCCCGGATGTTGTTCTCCATCCCTTAATGTGCAGTCGTGGATCGTGATCTTCGGAGCAAAGTGCATCTCCGATCTCACCTCATCGATAAAATTATACGGGCTAACACACCACTGATCGGTCAGGTGCCGACTTTCCATGTTTCCTCCTCGCTGAGTACTGGATAGGTTCTCTTTCGGGTGCGGGTTCCACGCTTTGCCATAAATCGAGAATCGATCTTGTAGAGCCTCTCGTAAGGACAGGACGCATGGACTGACAATCTTATAAGATTCCTTGCGATAGTGTCAAGCCCTTTCTGCGACCCCTGCTCTTCCTTTGCCCCTCCTCGACCTTCAAGACGCGGTCTTACGATCGATACCCCCTTTTTTCAGTATCAAAAAGGGTTCCGTGTGCTATAATGGCAACCGGATACGTGCTTCGAGCGAAGCGCATGCCGATCAATGGCAAATGATGTTGTGCCGACCAAAAACGGAGGCATCATGATATGGTGGATCTAAGTGTTGAATTCCTGGGGGTCAGATTCAAGAATCCCATTGTAACCGCAGCCGGAACCATAACCTGGAGCCCTGCCGGCGTGAAGAGGTGCATCGAGGCCGGGGTAAGCGCTGTCGTCCCAAAGAGCGTCATCCTCGACCCTAACCGATGGGAAAGACCCGCGCGCAAATCATTATTCTTTCTCGATAAATATGACCGGCGTCAGCTATTTACGCATTGCAGCATGTGGTTCCACAGTCCGGACGGGCAAGCAAAGCTCATAGATGAGATAAAACCTTATGCGCAGCGGGAGGGCGTCATAGTTATAGGAACTATCCTGTGCGAGGCAAGCGTTGAGGGCTTCGACAAGGAAGGAATAATAGGCTGCGCCAAACGGTTGGAGGCAGCCGGCGCGGACATGCTCGAGCTGGGCTTTAGCTGCCCGGTCACCGGGGCCGAAGTCGGGCTTAACGCAAGAGACAGGGTTGAGAAAAACATGCAAGCCATTAAGTTTGCCCTGAGCGCCCTCAAGGGAACGCTTGACATACCGTATTATCTAAAATGGGCCTACAATTCGAGCCCGGCAGAGTTTTCCGAACTCCTTCAAGCCATTGGACCGGAGGTAAACGCCGCCCACTTCTTGCCGGTCCTCAACGCTACGGTGATCGATATAGAGACAGCGAGGCCGGTTGGACCGGCGCCGATACTATACGGACGTTACAACACGGGGATTGGGTGCTACTTTACCGCGCTCGCGGCGAAGAGTTCCAAGCTTCAGATCATGAGCAGCGGCGGTTTTTGGACTTATCGAGACATAGTGGAGTCTTTAATGTGCGGCGCCTCGCTCACCGGGGTGCACTCTGCCGTCGTATACCGGGGTTATAAGCTATTTACGCAAATGCTGAAAGGCCTGACCGATTTTATGGAGAGAAAGGGCTACAAGAAGATAGATGACTTTAGATCTCTTGCCGTTCCCCACATAGATAACGCTCAAGAAATTAAGGAGTGGTTAAAGCAGAGGCAAGTGCCCGCAGAAGCAGTGAAGATTGTGGTCGACTACGCAAAATGCAACGGGTGCGGGCTGTGCGCCGTGTGCAACGCCGATGCCGTCGCCATGAAAGATAATATTCCCCGGATCGACCTTGAACTGTGTATGCGCTGCGGCGCATGCGCCACAATTTGTCCGCGCGACGCTATACTTCTCTCCTTTTAGCGACAATCGATAAACGTTTTCAGGCTCTCTGCCGCGAAATTCGCGCTTTTGCCCGTATTATGTCTCTGCAAAGGAACCTTCACCGGCAGGCGGCGCGTTGTCCGGGGTCATGGCTCGAACCATGACCCCGGATATCCTTAAGGGGAAGGCAGTCTAATTTGCTGCTGCACGCGCTGCGTCTGCACTCTTCGCGGAGCGCTTCACGTGTCTGTGCAGCACTACGAGAAGTCCCGCGACAATCAGGGCAATAAGGCCGTTTAAGTTGCAGATCTGGATCGTGCTCCAATTGTGCGCCAGGAGAAAGCCGCCCATAGCCAAAGCGACGACGGATCCAACCTTGCCGGCGGCACAGGCGCACCCGATGCCCGAGCTCCTGATATCCAACGGATATAAAAGCGTCGCAAGCGCCATGAGCCCGGCGTTGCCGGCAAATACAAAGAACCCGGCGATCACGCAAACGATTGCGATGACTATGAACTGGCTGGTCGAGAACAACCCGAAGGCCACAAGACTGATGCATGAGAGAATAAATGCCACTTTCAATAAATTGAAGGGGTTGGTCTTGTCCATCAGGCGGCCGGTGAGGAGTATGGCAATGACCGAGCCTATGTTGACGCACGCAAAAGCAATGCTAAACTGTTGAACCGTAGCGCCGGCCTTCTTGAGCAAAGTGGGCGCCCATCCCAAGAGGAACCACATGACGACGAAACACGCAAAAAAAAGCAACCACAACATTATCGTAGTGAACGCGCGCCCTTCAAGGAAGAGGTGCTTTACAGGCACTCCCGGGAGCTTTTCTTCGGCGGAGTAGAATTCGACCCCTTCTTCTTTCGCCAGGGCCGGGGCGATCCTTGAGACGATACGGCGAACCTCTCCTTTATCCTTTCCTCTCTGCAACAGGAAACCGGGGGTCTCAGGAAGCAGGAAGACTATGAGCAGACCAACAATGATAGGCAAAGTTCCTCCCATGAAGAAGAGGGATTGCCACCCATAAGCTGGAAGCAGGTACGCGCCCGCAAGCCCGGCTACCACGGAACCGGCAGCCACGCCCGCGTACATGGTCGTGGTGAGGGTGGCCCGCATCTTGGTCGGCGCGTATTCAGAGCCGTAAGCAAGACCGTTCGGGGTGGCGCCGCCCAAACCGATGCCGGCGAGAAAACGAAATAACGCCAGTTGTTGCAAGCTCGTAATATACGCGGTTCCTGCAGAAAAAACACCGAAAATAATGGCGCCGACAACGAGCGTCCGCTTCCGTCCCCAGCGGTCGGCCAGCGCGCCAAGGACGACGTTGCCGATCAGAGGCCCCACCTGGCCGGCGCCCACAGCTAAGCCGAGAGCGCCCGGCCTGGCGTGCAGAAACTGTGCGATGCTGGGCATTGTCACTCCGATGAGCATCAAGTCAAAGCCCTCGAGGAAAGTCACACAAAAACAAAGGAAACTGACCCACGCCTGATACGGTGAAAACGGGTTCGCGTCGAAAACCTCAGCTATGCTCACTCTCCTGTTCATGCATCATCCTCCCCTATTATGAAATAAGTGCGACCCTTGCCATTTTGCCAAACGGCGTTTCCACGAGATTCAACCTTAGAGCCGCGCTTTGGAATATGGCATAAGACGAATCGTCGTAAGTCTGCTCGCCGGGAATTTAGTGGTCTCCTTCGAGATGCGGGCCCAGTGGTTGTCCAGAATGATGCGGATGGCGGCTTCGAGAGGATAGTATGAAATGCTTTCGAATACACGGTTGTGGAGAGATGCTTCTCGCGGCTTGGCCCAGAGGTGTTCCGTGGGATTGACTCCCGGTGCATGGCGCCTGACAGACTAGCAGTCTGCGTTTCTTCTCCTTCCCTAGGCGGCCGACTGCATAACTTCGGCAACCCCAATCTCAAAGGCTTTTATATTCAGAGCAAGCTGTTCCTTTCGCCTGAAATTCATCCGGAGCTGATTTTCGAACCGGCCTGCATCTATAGGCAGAAGCCCCGTGCCGACAAGGGCGCCGGTCATAATGATATTCGTTATCAGCGGGGTCCCCAGATCGAGCGCCATCCTTGACGCATCGATATACCACGCCTTTTGTGAAAGCTTGGCGACACCCTCCTTGATGGCCTCCAGCCTCGGATATTCGGCCTCTCCGAGCACCACGGCCATCGTATGATACGGCCTGATATTGCTGACCACAAAGCTGGTCTCATTGCCGAAAAGCGTAAGCATCCGCAATGACTCCAAGGGTTCAAGACCCAATATAATATCGGCGCATCCCGTGGGGATAAGAGGGCTGTATTCGGTTTCTTTGGAAATCCTCACGTAGCTTGCGACGGCCCCTCCTCTTTGTGAGGACCCGTAGGTCTCGCCTATCGTCACAAAATAACCATCATCGACGAGGGTCTGACCAATCAGCCGGGACATCAGAATATTACCCTGCCCTCCGACGCCCGTGATGACCATGTTTATCGGATCCTTTTTCTCCAAACTCATGAGCGCACCTCCCTGCGAATGGCCGATTGAGGACACACGTTGACACAGACGCCGCATCCGGTGCAGACTGCCTCATCAATTTCCGCCTTCTTCGCGTCTCTGTCCCATCTCAGGCCCGGACATCCGAAGACTCTCGTGCAATAGCGATTACAGCCGCACTGTTCGCCCAGGCACTCGTCGGGATTTACCTTGACCTTAAAGAGGGCGCCTTCTTTGGTTGCCCTGACTAACGCACATTCCCTCTTGCAGATCACTACCCTTGGACCGTGACCATTTTTCAGAGTGTCAAGGAGTTCTTCCCTTGTCTGCTTTACGTCATAGGGATCGACAATGGTTACGGGAATATCGAGGGCCCTGCAAAGCTTTTCGGCATCCACCTTGGGCGCAGAGTCGCCGACAGCATTCTTGTCGATTCCCGGGTGCGGTTGAAAACCGGTCATTGCCGTGGCGGAATTATCAAGAAGCAAGAGTATAAAATCGGATTCATTATGAACAGCATTGATAAGCGCGGGTATGGAAGCGTGAAAAAAGGTTGAATCTCCACATACCGTTAAGACCGGTTGCCTAAAATTAAACTGTTTCAACTTCCCGAGGCCCGACGCCACGCCGACCCCGGATCCCATGGCGTGGGCGGTCTTCATTTGCGAATAACCCGTAGCGCCCCTGCCCATGGCGTAACAGCCTATATCTCCCGTGACAACCCCGTCTCGACCATCTAATCTCAAGGCCTCCTTGATAGACCAGTATGTCGCGCGATGGGGACAGCCTGCGCAAAACTGCAGTCCCCGCGGCATCAGAAGGCTGGCCGCAATATCATCGCTCATCTTTTGATATGCCGGCTTTCGTGCCTTGAACTCCTTGCCGAGGATCCTGGAAAGCGCGCCAATGACCTTATCCGGGTTGAGTTCCCCGAAAGGATCGATATGCCCTGATGCCTTGCCGAAGAACGTCCAGGTCCTCCCGGCCTTCAGGTCGGCGGCGACTGCTTTTATGTTGTTTTCGAGAAATGCGTCGACTTCCTCGACAATCAATACTTTTTCAGCCTCCATAAGATGCTTCGTCACGAGTTTATCAGGCAGGGGCCATGTGGCGCCCAGCTTCAGGATCCCCACCCGTTTCTGTGCCGACAGCAACTTTACTGCCTCCGCAGAGTAGAGCCAGCCTGTACCGCTCGTAATGACTAACAATTCAGGATTGCCGGGCCCGACGTACCAGTTAAAGGGAGATGCGTCGTAGGTTTGGCTGATCTCCTTCAGTTTTTTATGAAGGCTTCCATGGATCGTTGGAACCAACGCCGTTATGGTGGCGTATAGTTTTGAGGTGTCAAACACGGCTTCCGGTTTTTCTCCAGGTAATTCGCCCAAGGTTACCTTGCCCCTGCCGTGCAATATCCTCGTGGTGGCACGAAGGATACAGACAGTAGAGAACTTCTCCGAAAGCTCGAAGGCCCATTTGGCCATATCTTTCGCTTCCTGGTACGTTGCAGGCTCGAGAAGAGGCAGGTCGAGCATCTTTGCAATATTTCTGCTATCCTGCTCATTCGAGCTCGAGAGACCCCTGCGTCGTCGCCCACCATGAATACGATCCCTTTGTTTATTCCGGTATAGGCCAGGCCTGACAAGAAATCCAGGGCGACGCTGAGACCGTTCTGTTTCATCGCTGCGATGGCTCTTACCCCCGAAAGAGAAGCTGCGCCGGCAATCTCCACGGCCACCTTTTCATTGATGGACCACTCGACATACATGTTAAATTTCTTTGCTGCTTTTGAGAGCCTGTCGATAAGCTCCGACGACGGGGTGCCCGGATATGCGGTTGCTACGCCTACGCCTGCCTCCAGGGCGCCCCGTGCAATCGCTTCGACGCCCATCAGAAGCACAACGCTTCCGGGCTCATCTGCAGCAATACCCAGCGCTTTTTCTTCTCCTTTAGTCATTTCAGGACCTCCATGACAGCTTTTGAATTGGCCTTAAGGTAGAGAAGGTCATCTGCACTTCCTGTTTTGTGAATAATATTCTTCAATCCCTGCTTCTTTTTCACTAAAGATGCTTCTTTCGTGGTCTCCGGATTCCGCTGTGGAATCGTCCCGAGAGAGACGATCCGGTTATTCAGATTTACAGCTGCTTTTTCTCCATTTCCAAGGTTTTCACGTTTTCCACCCCTGTTCTCTTCTTGTTCGCCGAGGCTTTTTTCAGCTTTTCAAGGTTGCCTTGCGGCGCCTCCCTGAACTCCAGCGCACCCTTGCTTCTGGCAAGGTCCATCAGCTTTGCGCCTGCCTCTGTTCGCACGATCACCTGGTTCCAGCCCCGCGCCTCTTCCCAGCCTTCGGGCAGCCGCGCCGATCCCACGGAGATGTCGCTGAATTCGGCCGTCATGTCGGAGCAGTAGCGGCAGCAGGTGCGTACGCACTTCTGGACCTCATCGAGCGAAATGCTCACCGTGCCGTTGGTGGTATATACCTCGAGGCTGTGGAACTGGCTCGGAGGGATGTCCATGCCGATGATCGAGTCCATGGCAACCCTTCCGGCGAGAAGCGCTTTCAGCTCTGACGAAGAGAATGCCCAGCCGCAGAAAAGACCGATCACGAGACGCAGCTTCTCGCTGTTCTTCCTGGTTCTCGGCTCCCGGCTGATTCTCATCTTTGCCAGTGCCAGAGTTTGGCAGGGTGTCGCCACTATGCCGATGGAACCCGCTTCACCCTTTGCAAGTTGATTGAAGGCCGCCACGGTCGGGGTAACCACGAAACGGCTCTTGCTCGACTTCGCAACCGCCGCTGCGTCCGTGACCGCCACGCCGGCAGGCAGCAAGGGCTCCTCTGTCCCCGAAAGGACCGCGGCATCGATCAGGCCCTCTTTCAGCGCGAGCCTCACAAGGGCCGTCACGGTCCCTCCATGCTGGGCGTTTTTTCGGACCTCCGGGTCCGCAGCCCTAGTGATGTAGAATGCCTTGACGGCGCCCGCTTCGACGGTCAGGTCCTTCTCATTGAAGAGAAGGTTATTGAGCGCCGCAAAGTCCGTAGACATTCGCGGACAGACGTCGTTGCACCCGGCTTCCGAAAGCGTGCATTCATCAAGCACCACGATCCGGTCGTTATAGGAAACATAATAGGGACATAGGTTTACACAAGCCCCGCAGTTCGTGCAAAGGCCCCTGTCGATGACCTGCTCTCGCAAATGTTCTGTTGGACCATTCGATTTCATAGGGTATCTCCATATATGCCCGCATTTGGTATACATCCAATCCTGGCCTCGGTCGATGCGCCGCCGGCCATCCAGCGCGCCGTCACAGTTCCCCTGAGGACAACTCCGCAGCCCAAGTCAAAGGCTTTCCCTTCCCGCCATGCCGGATGAGCCCGTTTCAGCGCCGGCATCGATGATGATTTCGCGAAGTCAACAGAGTGGCGAAGGAGGCCGGCATCAAGGTCGATTGAAACGGCGGCGCCGCATCGCTTCAATCGAACCGCACGACCTTCCGGTCGAACGAAAGTCCGAGCCCGGGCCGGTTCGGAACGGTCAACTCACCCTTCTCCGGCAGCGGCACCTCTTCGAACAGGCGCATCGACCATGGCATGTACTCGACCGTGAGTCCGTTAGGAATGCCGGCGATCAGGTGCACCATCACTTCCGGGAACATATGACTCACCACCGGCAGGTTGAAAGCCTCTGCCATCGCCGCGATCTTAAGCCACTGGGTGATGCCGCCCGCCGCCAGTACGTCGATCATCACGATGTCGACCGATCGCGCTTCCATCATGTGACGGAAGGGCACAATGCCCCACACGTACTCGCCGCCGGCCACCGGTGTCGCAAGCGCATCGCTAACGCGTGCGAGGCCCGCGTAATCGTCGCATGCGGCGACGTCTTCGAGCCAGTAGAGGCCGAAGGGCTCCAGCCGCTGACCGATAGAAATCGCCTGGCGCACATCCCAGCGCTGGTTGATGTCGCACATGAGATCGATCTCGTCGCCGATAGCCTCACGCAGCAGACGTATGCGTTCCACTTCCTTCACCGGGTTCGTGTCGCCAGGCAGCGCGAGTTGTGTCTTCATCTGGTGGAATCCCTTCTCCACGAGCACGGGGGCGGCTTTCAGTACGCGATCGAGTGAAAAAGAGCGCATAAGCGCGCCGCTGGCGTAGGTGGGCGCCTTGGTTCGCCGTCCGCCGACCAGTGAGGCCAAAGGCTGACCGAACGCCTTGCCGCGGATGTCCCACAGCGCGATATCAATGGCTGCGAGCGCGAGCGTGAAGATTCCGGCCGGTCCTGCCATGCTCGCCGCCGCCATCAGCTTGGCCACGATTGCTTCGATTCGGAGCGGGTCCTCATTCACGACGAGAGCGCTGAATGCGTCGATCGCAGATTTGAGGGCGCCGGTCAATGCACCACCGAAGAACGTCCAGCCTATGCCCTCCACGCCTTCGTCGGTGCGTACCCTGATTGCGACGAAATCGAACATCGCGAACGCAGGAGGCCCACCCGTGAACGGTTCCTCGACGGGCAACTGCACGATCTGCGAATCGATGCGGGTTACTTTCATGTTCGCCTCCTGAAGTCGTTCAAACGAGACGGCCTGGCGACATCGCGCGTGCGCGGGCGCCTTACGCAACGTGCTCCGCTACGATTAGTGCATGCACATAATCTATCACAAGCGGTCGCCATAATTCCAGTCATTTATGAGACGCTGCACCAGTTCGCATGTTTCCCTGCAGGCGCCGCGTCCCCAGAGCGCTTGTACAAGAACCTCGTCCGCCGGCGCCGCTGCCTTAAGTTACATCCGGCCCGTCGGCGAGCGCCTTAGAATGTATCGCCTTCTCGGAAGGAAGGCCCCTCGCATGCATAGGCTTCTGCTCCGCTCCCCGCCATATCGGGGTGAGGGATCGTCGAAATCACGCCGTCCCAGAAACTACTTGCCGAGGAACAGCCTCCCTGAGACGCCCGACAGCATGATTGCGAAGAGCAGGATTATTCCCTTGATCATATCGGTGTAGTAGCCCGGCACCATGAGGATAACCAAGCCATTGACCGCCACCACGACGATCAAGACGCCGACCAGCGTGCCCCAGATATGGAACTGACCTATCCGAACGGTGGCTGCCCCGATGAATGCGGCCCCAAAGGCATCAAGCATGTAGGGAACACCCTGCGTCGGATTGCCCGACATGGTCGACGAAGTCAGGACAATACCCGCAATGGCCGCACAAACACTGGAAAAGACATACCCCAGCAATCTATGGCGTTCCACTCTGATCCCTGACAGTCTCGACGAAACCGGATTTCCTCCTATGGCTTCCATCCGCCTGCCGGTAGGCGTGTAAGTATGTATGAACCATATGACCGCAAGCAGGCAGATCATGAGGATGAAGCGAATGGGAATGCCGTAAAGGTCCCCTCTTCCTATCGAAGTCGAATGCTTCAGGCAGGTTCCATATTGCTATGCCCTTCGTAGCGGCCATGCCCACTCCCAGTATGATGCTCGATGGTCGCAAGCGTACAGACGAAGGCAGGAAGTCCTATGTAGGCCACGAAAAAGCCATTTAGCAATCCGATGAGGAGCCCGGTTCCGAGGCCGCTCAGCACCGCAAGAGGGATGCCCCCGTTGGCGACCAGCACTTTGGCCACCACTACGCTGGTAAGAGCGGCAATGGCGCCTATCGATAAATCAAAATCTCCCATTTTGAGGCAGCAGGTCATGCCTGCCGCCATAATGGAGAGAATGGATATCTGACCAAGAAGGTTCATCATGTTGTTCCCCGAACGAAAAGCCGGCAGGAGGATACTGAAAACCGCGATCATGACCAGAAGCCATATTATGGTGCCGTACTTGCCCAGAGCAACAAATGCATCGCGACGAGCCGTTTTGCTTCCTTTGGTTTGCATCATCTTATCATCCTTTCTATTCGTTTTTGGTTTGCTGTATCTTGCATGCTCGTACGCAGAGATCGAGAGTAGCTTGACGATTCGTTTCATCGCATGGAAGTTCGGCGGTCACCGCACCTTGATCCAACACCAGGATTCGATGCGACATCCCCACCACTTCTTTGAGATCGGAAGATATGAAAATGATCCCTACGCCCTTCGCGGCAAGCTCCGCGATAAGGGAATAGAGAGAGAACTTGGCGCCTACGTCAACGCCCTTGGTAGGCTCGTCCATTATCAGGATCTTGGCGTTGCTGCACAGCCATTTCGATAGCACGGCCCTTTGCTGGTTGCCCCCGCTCAGCGAGTTTACCGATTGCCTGAGATCGTGGGCCTTGATGTTTGTCGCCGATGCAAATTGCTGGCCGATAATTCTTTCTTTCCGTCGGCTAAGAACGGGAATTCGGGACCAGCGCCAAATCCTGTCGAGGCTGGCCAGCGTAATATTCTGCTCCACATCCATCGACAGAACGAGGCCCTGAGCGTGCCGTTCCTCGGGAACCAGGGCAATGCCGCACCGGATGGCGTCGGCCGGCGATTTGAAAACCATTTGTTTTCCATCTACGATGATCTCCCCCTCATCCTTTTTGTCTGCGCCGAAGAGGAGGCGGGCGAGCTCGGTCCGCCCCGACCCCATGAGACCCGCGATGCCCACGACTTCTCCCCTGTGAAGGCGAAAACTGACATTTCTTACGGCGTTTCCCCTGCGCAGGTTGTTCACCTCGAGACAGACATCGGTCGTCGGAGGAGCCTTGGGCGGAAATACGTCCTTCAGTTCCCGGCCCAAAATCATATGATAGAGCCTTCCGGGGTCCAGATCGCGCATAAGGACCGTGCCTACGTTTTTTGCGTCTTTTATGACGGTCACCCTGTCGGCAATCCTGAAGATCTCCTCCAGGCGATGCGACACATAGACAACCGCCTTCCCTGCCGCCTTCAGGTGGGCAATGGAGCTGAAAAGCTCGTCCACCTCGGTGTGGGTCAACGACGTTGTCGGTTCATCCATGAAAATGATCCGGGACTCCTGGGCCAGGGCCCGGTTAATGACCGTCTTCCACTGCTCTATGACCGGCAACGATCCGATCGGCGCCCGGAGACTCGCCTTGATTGTTATCCCTTCCGGGATGCGCTTAGCCATATCCACCATCTTTGAGAGCCGCACGACGCCAAGCTTGTTTCGGGGATATTTTCCAAGGAAGATGTTCTCCGCCACCGAGAGATGAGGCACGATGTTAAGATCCTGATGTATGAAGGATAAGCCCAGAGCCTGACTGTCTATGGAATCCGAGATCTCCCTCTTCTCTCCGTCGATCAATATGTCCCCTTCGTCCTGCCAGTACACGCCGGCGAGGATCTTGATCAACGTGGATTTCCCGGCGCCGTTCTCGCCTATGAGCGCATGCACTTCGCCTCTGCGGACGTCGAAATCCACCTTGTCCAGTGCGCGCTGCCCCGGAAAGTCCTTCACTATCCCCCGCACTTCCAGCAACACTTCCCCATTTTCCGTATTAGCCATTATTCTACCCCCAAGCCGTACCTCTGATTTGAATTTTCTTTCCCGTCCTGCGATTCTTGCACGCTAAAGAAGAATCGCTTCCACGGGCTAACCCGTCTGCCCTAACGCCCCTGACCCGCCCCCACTCATTGCATCGCCTTGCGGAGTCAGTCCTTCCACGCAAATCCGTTGTTCGACGCGCACGATCCCTTAGGGCCGACGGCCTTTCGCCCCCCGGGCGCCGCGACCGTATTGTAGCACCCTCTCCACTTTTCAATCAATATCTCTTTTTCAGGGAGCGCAGTAAGGATCTCGCTGCTAAAGAGATCATCTCTCAACTTTCTTCCGTTGAATGATTTGATTTGATGGCCCGGCCAATTGTTTTCCTGTCCCGCGCTCCGCCTCATTTCTGGAACCACAATGACTTCACCTCAGGATTTACGGTTTAGAGGGGAAACTCTCTCTATTAAAGCCTGGAGGACTTGAGTCATTGGTTTCCTGTTGCCTTCTCTGTCAGACGTAATGTAGTAATGAGCACAGGCGCGCGCATACGAGAACAGCGGATGGCTTCGGCCGAACCCGGCGATCTGGCCGAAGCCTTTAATCCTCCTGAAGCCTTTCTCACAGTGGAGGATGACCGGTGCAAGCCATCTTTGGGACATGGCGCCGCGCAGATTAGTTTAACCGTAAAGCAAATCACCAAATCCTGTCAGGCTGGAAAGATGCTCCAAATCGAAGACGGCTTCAACCACTATGGAGGACGCGGCCGGCGATAAGACGGGAGCGCTCATTTGTCGAAACTTTTCTCCCGCCGCTTCTCTGCTCAATGCATAGCTCGACGGATCTAAGGCGGTCTTATCCCCTCTGATCACGCTGCCGTCCTTGAGCGCAAATTCAACTTCGGCGTCGACGAAGTCGATGCCCGGGTTCTCTTCGATGACGACCTTCCGCGCGAGCTCCGCGATTTCGGGATCGTCCAGGAAATCCAGATATGCCTGCGTCTGAAGGTCCCCGGTCTTCACCGCCGCGGCGATGCTGAACGGTTTGCTCAGAAGGGCCTGATCGACTGTCTCAAAGGGTCCGGAACGGTCAATGCCGGGCATCCCGTATTTGTTGGCCGGATTTACATATACCCTAATGCTCTCGACATCGCCCGGCTTGATCCCCTTCAATCTGGTCAGGGCAACGGCTATGCCGGCGCCCTTCAGGTTGAGGGCGCAGGTGGCGAAGGGTTTGAACATGTTGTTCGAGATGTCAAACGTCTTGCCGAGGGAAGCGGTGATCTCCTCCATTTCGTCGATTATGGCAAGCCTTAGCTCGGGGCCGCCGAAGGCGCGGAAAAAGCCGTATTCGCCCTCGAGGGCCGTCTCGGCCGACCTCAAGCCCTCGCTGGCGAGGTAGGAGGCCATCATACCGTTTCGCAACGCAGCCCCGTTCTGGAAGCGCCACTCCATTGTGCCGCAGTTCGACGGCTCGAGCGGCCCCGCGGAAAATGTCGCGGCGCAGCACACCGCCGACTTCAAGGTCGGCTCATCGAGTCCCAGGAGCTTGCCCGACGCAACGGCCGCTGCAAACGTTCCGAAGATCCCGCTGCCTCGAAAACCGCGGTCAATGATCGCCCGGTGCGACCGCGCGCCGATCCTTGCGGAGACCTCATAGGCGGCAACAATGGCGGCGATGACCTCCCTTCCGCTGCGGTTCTCTTCCTCGGCGACTGCCAGCGAGGTCGGCACGATCACCGAGCCGAGATGGCTGGCCGACGACCACTGAGTGTCGTCGTGGAGCATGCTGTGGACCGTCTCGCAGTTCGCCCAGGCGGCATCGATGGGCGCCCTCTTCTCCCGCCTGCCCAGACGGCGGCCTTTCCGTCCCTCCTCAAGCGCTCGTAGACGCGCAGGGCGATTTGGCACGTTTCCGTGAGACGGCCGTCAAAGGCGCAGGCCATTGTGTCGAGGATGCTGATCTTTGCCTTTTCAACGACCATGGCCGGTAAATCATCGAAGGACAGACGAGACGCGAACCCGGCCAGTACGCCCGCAAGAGTTTCGTTCATAGTCAACACCTCACGTTGAATGTTTTGCCGCGTCTTGCTGTTTCCTTTCGATGGCATCGGCCGAACCCGGCGATCTGGTCCCAACCTTTAATCTTCCTGAAGCCTTTCTCGCAGTGGAGGATGACCGATGCAAGCCATCATCCCGGATAGGATGTCTTCTCGGAAGTGAAGTACTGTGAGAGTCTTAGCGCCTCCTGCCCTTCCTGAGAAGGGCAGGAGGCGCTAAGACTGTTTCGCTATTTCTCTACGAAATCCGGAGGGCCGCTGTATCCTCCGCAGGCCTTTATGTAGTATCCCTTCGGGGGTAGATTGGCTTTGGTCACCAGTCTCGGCCAGAATGGGACTATCGTTTGACTCTCGACCTGCTCGCCCTTGAATATCTTGTCGAATAATGCGAACACATCGGCGTTGATTTCTTTAGACATGCACGCGAATCCGCTTGCAGCCTGCATTGTGGGAAGCTTTCTCATCTGGACGTAGACGTTTGAGCCGTCATCTACGGTGGCGACTATTACATCATCACGTCCAAGGTCATGAGCGGCCCTGGCAGCATTGGTGCCGAAACCGTCATATGCGCACCATATTCCCTTTATTTCCTTTTTCGTGTCTCCCAGAAGAACGTTCTTGGTCTGCTCGTAAGCCCACTGAGTCGGGTCTCCGGTCAGGGGGTAGAAGAGTTCCCGTGCGATTGTGCGATTATAGGCTGCAAAGACACCCTTCGCAGAAGCCTGCCTTTTTGCGTTGTTTTCAACCAACGGGATGTGCAACGTCACGACTTTATCATTCGGCTGTAGTTTGGAGGAAATGAACTCGGCAGTAAGCGCGCCCATGCCGCATTCCATGGGACCGACGTCTGCAACGACGCCGGGGTATTGTGCTCCCAAGGCAGCCACGGTAATGACGGGGATCCCCTTGTCAAAGGCCTTTTTTACCTGTTTGTCGCATATTTTTAGTCCGATGTAGTGAATGATAATGCCGTCATAGCCCGCTGATATCATGTTGTCCAAAGCATTTCCCGATTCGACAAAGTTATCTTTCAGATCGACGTATACCAGCTCCCACCCTCTCGTCTTCGCATACTTCGCATGTACGTCGTTGAAAACGGCCGCCATCTCGATAGCTGCATTCGGGTCAAGCACCCCTATCTTGATCTTCTTATTGCCCTTTGGCGCTATCTTGAACATGGGTCCAGCGGCAAAAACGGTGGTTGCGGCAAAAACCAGTGCGATCAATACAAGCAGTACCCTCTGACCTACCTTGAACATACTGTTCATCTCGATTCCTCCCCCTACTTCTTTTTTGGTGTCTCCTTCGCTTACGAAAACGTCTCGCCTTTTAGACGAAGACTTTAACGCCCCGAAGGGACCGAAAGTGAATATCCGCCGACTGAAGTCAACGGGTTTTCACCATCAACAGGTTGAATCACTGCCATCTTAAAATGGCGCCTGAAACATTTGCCTCCTTCGAAACAACCTTTGCCACAGTAAAACAATCTTACCCGCATCAATACGATCTCCTTGCTGCCGAACCACCTCCTTTCCCACCCTGAGGCTCTTCGTCGTACGAAACGTTTGCGAACCGCCTTTCTTGGGTGGATCGATCCTACAGGACCGTCCTTAAGATAGTTTTGCTACCCCCCCGACATGAGAGTGCTCAAGACGATCTCGTCGCCATCCTTCAACATCCTGTCAAGCCCCTTGCCAAAATCGGCGTAGGGCCGGCCATTCACCAAAATGACATTGGGTTTCTTTATATCGCCGGTGGCGAAATCATATACCGCGTTCCGAAAACTCTCTCCACATCGTTCGGATAGGACTTCCAGCGCGTGCCTCAGCGTCGTGCCTTCCTCGTCAAAGTCGAGGGACATGCCCTCGCCGAAGAAACCCCTGAATTTCAGATAGCCGCTCACGGTGATCCTCACGATCGATCACTCCTTCCCTGTTTCATGCGAACCGGACGTCCTTGCCCCGTTCTTCTCATATTTTTCCGAGTGCCTTCAGTACAACCGACGGGGTGACAGGGAAATCGTCTACCCATGCGCCTATGGCGTTGTGCACAGCCGGCCCGACCAGGGCCGGCACGACGGTGGCGACGTCTTCACCGATGCCTACTAGCCCGTACGGCCCATAGCCCATGCCGGTTTCGACAAGTTCCGTCGCGATCGGACCAACATCGTTTATCGGTGGCTATTTTGTAGTCCAGCAAATTCCCGTTCAGCATGACCCCCGTCACGGGATCATGGACGACTTCTTCGAAGAGCCCGCGGCCTACGCCCATATATGTCCCGCCATACTGTTGTCCCTCGCAACCCTCCCAACTGATCACCTTCCCGACGTCATTGACGTTCACTACCTTGACAACGAAAACCTCGCCCGTTTCGGTATCTACTTCGACTTCCATGAAGTGGGCCTGCCGACAGAACCTTATACGATAACTCTGAGTAGGCCCCCTCCTGGACGTGCCAACTGTAGGCGAAGAGGGGTATCGTGAAATTGGCGCGCGGCGCCCCATGTCCGAACTCGGGATCGTACAGCAACGGCCCGCTCGAGCCGGCAGGCCGAACAAATTGGGCGAGCGGCATTCGCCTGGAAGGGTCGCTCTTCACATATATTACACTCTGCTCGATGTCGAGGTCGTCCGGCTTGCACCCCGGAAAGGCAGGCGGGAAGCTCCCCCTTTGGCCCTCCCCGCTAGGGCTCGTCGCCGCAGCGAGGATTTTCTGTTTCAGGAGCCTTGCGGCATGCCTGACGGCAAAGCCGTTAACCGACATGTTCGTGGAAGAATCGGGGGTCATCGTAAAAAAGCCGACATCGGTCTGCGGCCTGTAACAGACATCCTCTATCCGCATGCCGAGTCTCATCCGCCGCGATTTGACAGTAAGTTGTTTCCGCGTTTTGACCGCCGTCGCCTCTCATCCCCAGAATGCTGGCGGTTCCGTCGTGTCGTTCGATGCGTATGGCGATCTCGCTCGATCCTGCAGAGTCCTCCCATTCATGGGTCCACGTGAAGCCGAGGCCGTGCAGCCTTCCGTTTGCGAGTCTCTTGGTTCCGGGAAGATGCCATTTCTTTTCCCAATCTATGGCGGCCTTGCCTCTCTCGATGCATTCCCTCAAGCTGTCCCGCACCTGAAAGCCCCTTTCCGCCTTGGCCTTGCCGAGCCAGTCCGTGTCATGGCCGTCCGCTCCGTCGTTCTTTAAGGCCACGTCGGTCGGGTCGAGGGATAAGGCGGAGGCTACGCGGTCGAAGACCCAGGTAAGGCTGTAACTATTGGAGTTCTGTTCGCACCTCGTCGGGACAGTTACCCCCCTGTTCACCTGGACTGCCTTAAGCCTTCCGTAAACATTCGGTATGCGGGTGTTCTCGATCAGGTGCTTGGCAACGCCAAGAACGGGCCACAAAAGGTTCGAGAGCGCCGCGTGGACTGCGACGGCGGTGATCGTCCCATCTTTCTTTGCGCCTACCTTGTAGCGGTAGACGCCCTCATCCATTTCGCCCCCGTAGAAATCCTCCCTCCGGCTGAATACCCATTTCACCGGTCTCCCGGTCCTTTTCGCGACGAGGGCCGCGCAGTAGTGGCCGCCCATATTCCACGGAACCTGACTCCAACCGCCGAAGCTTGCGCCCTGGTATGGACAGTGCACGATGATCTTGTTCATCGGGATCCCGCCGAACCATGACGATATCACCCGCTTGCATATTAGCGGCCGCTGCTGCTTCACCCATGCCTCCGGGAAACTCCCGTTCCAGGTGAACACCCCGCACGGCCGCTCCGGACCGATCCACGTATGCAGTCGCCTTCTTGAGGTAAATTCGAGAACGATATCCGCTTCGGCGAAACCGGTCTCGACATCGCCCAGCTGATCGACGTCCAGGAAGCCCTCATTGTAGTAGTTGCCGTGAGGATACTCCTCGGGGTTCGACATGGGGGCCTCGGCCTTAAGGGCCTCCTCCACATCAAGCACGAACGGTCTCGACTCCCATTCAACATCTATCTTCCCGAGGGCCTCTTCTGCCATAGCCTCGCTGTCGGCGGCAACGGCAACTCCTACCTCTTCGCCCTCGAAATGAGCCACCCGGGGCAGAACGGCCAGGGACGAAGCGGCGTGACCGCCGAGGTCGGCTTCTTTCGGCAGCTCCGGGTCGTCGTATCTCAAGACCGCTCTCACTCCCGGAAAGGCCTCTGCCCTGCTCGTATCGAGGCTCTTGATCTCTGCGTGAGGATAAGGCGACGTAAGGAACCGTAGGTAGAGCATGCCCGGCAACTGAACATCCATGGCATACATGGCCTTGCCGTTCGCCTTTTCCAATCCGTCCAGACGGTGGACGCCCCTTTTGCCGACGTATTGGTAGGATGTCAATGGATGCTTATCCGCCCGGACATTATCCATCACTTCCTTGATCATCTTCTTCTCTTTATCAGACATCAGCTCTCGGCCCCCTCTTCAAATCTTCTTTACCCCCCCGCGTCTTCGATCTAACAAGCGCCGTCACCGGGTTGCCGGCAACCACCGGATCACTCCACGACGGCGCCCGTACTGGCGGACTTCACGAGCTTGGCGTAACGGGCGAGATACCCTCGCTTCGCTTTGGGGGGCGGAAGCGTCAACGCGCTCATGCGCCTCGCGATCTCCCCATCGTCCAGTTGAACGTTCAGCTTGCGGTTCGGTATGTCGATCTCGATTACGTCGCCGTCCTGTACCATGGCGATGGGTCCCCCCTCGGCCGCTTCGGGAGAAACGTGGCCGATGCAGGCCCCGTGCGTGGCGCCTGAGAAACGGCCGTCCGTGACGAGCGCCACGTCCTTGCCGAGACCTACCCCCACGATGGCCGCCGTGGTTGCAAGCATCTCCCTCATGCCGGGCCCTCCCTTCGGCCCTTCATAGCGAATGACCACAATGTCGCCTTTGACGATCTTTCCCTTGAGCACGGCTTCCACGGCGTCCTCTTCTCGGTCGAAGACCCTTGCGGGTCCGGTATGGCGGAGCATCTCCGGCGCAACGGCCCCCTGTTTGACCACGGCGCTGCCCGGCGCCAGGTTGCCCCACAGCACGGCGATGCCGCCCTCCGAATAGCACGGATTTTCCACGGGATGAATAACCTCCCGGTCCTTCACCGTGGCCCCCGCGATGTTTTCGCCTATGGTTTTGCCGGTAACGGTCGGGCAGCTCAAGTCCAGCGCGTGAATCCTCGTAAGCTCCGTCATGACCGCGGATATGCCTCCGGCGCGATAGAGGTCCTGCATGTAGTAGGCGCCGCTGGGAGCTATGGGGCATAATTTCGGGGTGCGCTTGCTGATCTCGTCAAAGAGGTTGATGTCCAGCTTCACCTCCGCCTCATGGGCGATAGCGAGCAGGTGCAGCACCGTGTTGGTGGACCCGCCGATCGCCATGTCTACTGCAATGCCGTTCCTGAAAGCACGCTCGGTCAGGATGTCCCGGGGCAGGATGTTCCGGCGCACCAGCTCCATTATCTGCTCGCCCGATTTCCGCGCCAGGACCTTTCGCTTTGCCAGATAGGCGGGGACGGTCGCGTTCCATGGCAGGCTCATGCCTATCGCCTCGGACAGGCAGTTCATGCTGTTGGCCGTGCCCATGAGGCCGCAGGCGCCGCAGCCGGGGACCGATTCGTTTTCCAGCTCGTCCAATTCCTCCAGGGTCATCTCTCCGACGGCT
>CAVTDX010000064.1:0-14282 GCA_963733345.1 uncultured delta proteobacterium | reverse complement strand
AAGCCGGGGAAGGTATAATCCTCAAAAAAGACAAACATGGAAAGACAATAGGCATTGAAAAGCTGTATGTACGCGAAACGGTCGGCAGTGACACGCCTTTGCCCGTTGAAGTAGTGGTGGCATAGGGCGGCACAAAGAACCATCACATCTATATTTAAAACGACAGGCAAGGGTCGTGGAAGACAATAATTCACTCACCATAAATGAGCAGCCGCAGAGCTACAAGGTCAACTCCTGTGAGGAGACTCTTGTAAACGAGTTGTGGGCGCTCAGAGGCCGGTGCGACATGAAGACGGCCGAAGGTATCGCCGAGAAGGAGCACCTTCCTTTGAAATGGATCGACGCGGTTCCATCCCGAAACGGCGAAAAAGGGACCGACAAGCTCCTGGCGGAACGGGGTGTGCTTCTGCTTCGTAACCGGACGAGCCCGTTCGTCGAGCAGTTTGGACATCCCATAGGCAGGCGCCCCAAGTTCTACAGGCTCACCGCTTACAATAACTGCAACTTCTGGTGCGAATACTGTTATCTCTATCTCACTTCCTGAGAAATAATCCCCTTTTCCGAAACGCTCAAATTGCTAAAGCCATAGACCATCGCACCCACAGAGAAGATGTTGTTCTTTTCCCAGTCTTGTCAAGCGCTTCCAGCGCGTATATCTTTGCACGGCCTTGAGCCTCTACTCGCCTTCGCATCGTCACGCATCCGCCCGTCCGCAGCATCTAAGGAGCCACCGGTTTTTCTCCTGTTCGACCGCTCTCGACCAGCTTTCCGTCCTTTAAACTATACGTGGTGGTACCCTTGCCGCTGGGGCAGCACATGGGATCACCGTACAGATACTCGTTGGTATTAAGCAATATCTTTCCATCTTTGATCCTGTCGAATTCAACCGTCCTTTCGCCTTTGCCGCCCACTTCCCTCGATGTAGCAAGCTCGAAGCCTGAACCACTGTTCAGAAAGACGGCAAGATAGAACTGGTAGTTGTTTCCGCAACAAAAGCTCTCCAGGGTGTAGAGTACGGCGATATCTTCTTTGCCGTCCCCGTTTATATCGCCGAAACAGAACCTCCTTGCTTTCCTGTACTCGATCCCCCGGCAGGTATTTCCGGCTCCTGTTCGCAGTTCGCCGCCTCGTACCAATCGATATAGCGCTTGATATGGGCGTCGAGTTGGGCCTCTACAGATGCGGGGATCGTCCTCGAAGCGGCCTGGTTTGCCTGGCCCGTGGAGGCCGAAGGCATGGCAACCGTGGCAATCATAGTAAGGATTGTTGCCGCCAGAGACACGAAAAGCCGATACGATATCGTTCCCATCCTCATTCTCTGGCTGGCGGCTAGCGCAGACAAACCGAAGCCGGGGGGACGAAACTTGGGGATCAATGCATGCTTATGGAATTCAGGGGCGTTCATTTAAAAAACACCTCCTTGATGCAGCACACTTCGTCCACAGCTATTGGTTGCTGCCTCGTTGTTTTCTGAGTGAAAGGCCCTGCTTCGCCCGGTCGTAGGCAACGTCGAAATAGCCCCCAATATCGGGCTTAAACCAATTCTCCTTGAGGTAATCGCCCACCCCTTTGGCTGATTTGTTCTGGCCTTGGTTCCATTTGCCGTAGGCGATCTGTTCCTGGCTGTAACCTTTCACGTTCCGGTCCCTGGCGATCTCCCCGGCGCGGTTCCAGGCCTTCCTGATCCACGGACCCATGACCTGGATTTGCGAATCGTGATCCTCCCTGCCCCTGACGGGATCGACGGCCGGCCAGTTGCTGTTCTCGGGCTTCCTACGCTCATCATTGTAGTGCTTAACCGCTTCTTTCCATGTACCTTCTGTAAACTGACCGAGGCCAAACTCGTCCGAATCCTTGGTCGTACCCTCCGCCTTCGCATCGAAGCCGGATTCATGTCCCATCACGGCAGTCCCGAAGGCAATCTGCGCAGGGTCGAGTCCCATGCCCTCCCACGTCTTCACCGCGTGCTCGATCGTCGCGTTCTTCTGTTCCTCGGTCACCTTTTTCTTGCCCGGTATTTCCTTGATCTGGATGGTGTCCCAATCGGTCGATGCCATGTACTTTACCTCCTTTTCAGTTTGTATTCGACTATTTCAGGGATCGACTCCCCCCGCCCAACGTCTCAAGGGGCGTTCCGGTCCTCGTCTTCATATGCCAGGCCCTTCTTCCACTCTATCATAAAGACTCTACTTCGGGCATTGTTCTTCCATATGTTCGACCTTGACGGGAGCGGTTGCTATCCAAGAAGGTAGTCATAGAGCGCCGGCGCGTCTTCCGTCTCTCGCAATTGCAAAGACCTTGATGGCAAAAGCAGAAAAAGAAGGATGGGGACACTATATGTCAGATGCTATCGTGTACTACTTCACAATGTTCGACATAAATAAGGGCGAGAATGTGCGCTCGAAACGACCGGCTACCCGTGAAGTCATTGAAAACATCAGAGGGGTAGTACTTGAAGACACAGCACAGATAGTAGATATATCTCAATTAGATGGCAATGGTTTTCTGATTGAGAGCTAAAGACAAACTTTCTTCGCCCGCTGTTTCTGAATACAGTGACGCGAGCGGCTGGTGACGAACTGGTGATGCAAAAAATAGGGGTGGGAAAAGATATAAATACTTGATATTATTTAAGGTGCAGTGGCGGAGAGAGAGGGATTCGAACCCCCGGTCCGAGAAAAGTGCAGATAGTTAGACAGCCAGGCCCGTGCCGATCAGTGCCTACCCTGATACTGATATGAACCGGCACGGGGGCTTGTCGGGAAATGGGAGTCGGCGGTCTCCTTCGACCCGAACGACGTCGAGGCGATCATTGAGAATGTCAGCATCAAATAATTTGTGCAGGATGAGGACGTTTGTCCCCCTGTCTTGTCTTCGCGGTGGCTATGGGCGGTGGGTTGCCGGGCTCGTTCTATCCCTGGATTGGCTGACCCCGAGGATTTCCGCCGCCCTCCCCTGCATCAACTTCTTCGCCTTCATGAATTTTCTCAAACCGGCTATGAGATCGGCGCGCATCTGAAGAACTGCCGCCTCATCCGGAGAATATCCGAGATCGATGAAAACGTTGCCCGACGATTCAACAACGGTCTCACTCATAAGGCGCCTCCAATCTGCTTGTACCTGCGTCGAGCAAGGTCGAAGGGACGAAGCGTCACTTTCCGCCCTTCACTCTCTTCACAAACGTCTTCACGTCGATGATCCCGATCCCCCGAAACTGCTTCACGTTCCGGAGATGAGGGTCCCGCGAGACGATGTAATCCGCCTCTGCCTCCATCGCGCACGCAAGGAACATATCGTCGGTTGGGTCATCCTCGATCTTATGAATAGCGTAACTGCCCCCGGTGATCGACGCCTTCTCCATTACCATGCCGATAAATTCCTCGATATCTTCGATTGCGGGCTCGAACTGCTTCAGGAGTTCCCTGTCCAGCCTGCTTTCGCGGCGCGCTTCTTCGTGAAGCCGATGGCGAAAAAGGTCAGGGCGACCGCATAGACGCCTGCGGCCGCGCCGAAGAGAAACCAGCTCAGGCGGTGAACCAGGGCCGCCAATACCACGATATAGGCAAAATCGCGATTGACGAGGAGCGACTCGAGCCATGACGCCTGCCCGGCCTTCGGTTTTTCCGGCCCGTGTCCCATGAGCCGATGCACCGCAAGGGCGCAGAGAACGAAGCCGCAAAGAAGGAACCAGAGGGCGTGGAAGTAGACCGGGTCCGCTGCGCTGCGGTAGAGGCCGAGGGCTATTCCGAAGAAAATGGCGACGTGCACGACGTTGTCGCCGACGATGTCCAAATCGTGACCGAGAACGCTCTCCTTTAGTGTGAGTCTCGCCAATTCGCCATCCACGCCGTCCAAGATCGTCGACAGGAGAAAAAAGAGGCTTCCGAGCACTTGCAGAGCGTAGACGCCCTTCGCGAGAAAAAAAGCGCCTGCCAGCCCGACAGCGATGTTGAAGATGGTGACCATGTTGGGCGTTGCCGCCGTTCTTACGAGGCGCCTCGTAATGAAGCGTGAAATAGGGCGATGGATGCGGCGCGAAAGAAAGCTGTCGGTCGCCTCTGTCGAGCGGCCGAGGGCGTCGAGCAGCCACGACTCGGCGGCCTCCGGCTCGCCGTACGACCAGAGCGCACGGAAAACGGAAGGGAGATCCCCGGCCGTCGCAATGCAGACAGGCGCCGCGCCGTTTGCGCCCTGGTCCTCCGCCCCGAGCAGCTGCCGCAGCGACCACCTGTCGATCGGATGACCCGCGTGCATGACGAGCACCCGGTCCCCGTCGGCAAGCCCGAGCGTTCCGGCCATGCGGCCGAATTCCCGGACGTCCGCAATCGTATGGAACGCGTCGGCCGGCAGGAGGTCGGAGAGCGCCGGGCGGAGCGACTCGTCGCGGCCGAGGACGTGAACGGCGTCGAGACCGAGGCCCATGGCGACGAGCGCGCACCGGCGGGCGGCCGGTATGCCGAAGGCGCGGCGAAGACCGCTTTCGTCCGGGCTTAAGATAATCGCGGCCCTGACCATCCTACCCCTTATCCATGACATGCTGCTGGAGTCTCATTTTCTTGAGCAGGCCCTCGTAAGATTCCTGTTTGATGACCCTGGAGAAGCTCTTTTGATAGTTCTGGATGATGCTGACACCGTCTATGGACACGTCCCTCACCAATAAGGCGCCTCTTGCCGGGACGAGGAAATAGTCGACCGGTATCTCCTCGTTTACCCGCTGGATGCGGGTCTTCACCGTCGCCTGGTCCTGTCCGTTTTCCTCCTCAAGGTATGCGATCTTCTCCTTCCTTAGGAAGTCGTAGCACCAGACGCGAGTATGATTCAAGGAAGAGGTCCTGGAAAATCGACCTGAATTCCCCTCGCTTTGCCGCGTTCAGCTCGTTCCAGTAATCGCCGAGCGCATGCTGCGCCATATCGTCGAAATTGAAATTTCCGAGGATTATCTTCTTGATCTCCGTCCTCCTCTTTGGGCGCGACTCCTGGCCTTGAAGGGCCGGGTCCGTCTGTACGGCCATCACCGCGTCGAGCATCTTGCGCACTACTTCGGTTGCCCTGCCTTCGGCGGAGCGGGCCTGACCGGGGATCACGCAGATGGCCAGGGCGAGCAGGAGCACTATTTTCGCCTTCATGGTTCCTCCTTATATTGGCGGCCGCCCTCGGCAGCGCGACGCGCTGCGGCGACGGCGGGGCTTTTTCTCCGTATGCGCACGTTCGTTGCGGCGTGCAGCAAGGCGGGCAGGAAGAGGACCGCCGCCGCAAGGACGCAGAGACTCCCGATCGTGGTGAGCACGCCGAGGGAGTGTATCCCCTGGTGCGTCGATATGATGAGACTGCAAAAGCCGACCGTCGTGGAAAGCCCGGCGAGGATCACGCCCATGCCCGTGCTTACGGGAAGGGTGAATGCCGCAGGGTCCCTGCTCTGCTGCCACCTTTGCACCACGATGATCCCGTACTCTACGCCCGCCCCGACAACGAGGGGCATGAAGATGGTATTGGCAAGATTCAGGTCGATGCCGAAGAGGTGCATCAGGCCCAGGGTCCAGAGGGTCCCCATCACCAGCGGCGAGAGGGCGGCTAGGACGGAGACCGGACTGCGCAGCACGACGGCGAGGAAAAGGACGATGAAGATGACCGCATAGACGGCGGCCATGACGCAGGCGTTACGGAACTCTTTCGTAAACACGGATAGCGTCACGGGATCGCCCGTGGCATCCGGATCGACAGACCCCAACTGCCGGACGAACCTGTCGAGAAACTGAGGGTCCCACACGTTCCCGGCTGGAAAGACGCGGAGTATGTAGAGATTGCCGGGACCGACGAACCGGTCGGCGAGGGGCTTCGGCAGGTCTTCGGGCCGGAGCGGGCTCGTTCCGATGTTTTCCCAGAGAAGGGAGAGCTTGTCGTTCAGATCTGCGATCATCCTCGTCTCGAACTTTTTCAGCCGGCCGAGGAGCGTCGCTCTTTCGATGGAATCGAAGTCCCGCCTGATGGCGTCGATCAATTGCCCTACCTCCTGCATCTGGGCGAGAATCGGTTTGGGAACCCCGGTCTCGGACGAGCCCGGATCGAGCATCTTGAAGCGGATCCGAGCGAATACGCTGTCGAGCCGCTCGGCGTCGACAGGGTCCGTCGGCATAGGGATAGACCTCACGTCGTCGAGGAGCGGCTTCATTTCCCTCAAGATGCCGATCTTGCGCTCCTGGTCGGAGGGGAGCACGTTTTCGACGCTGTTCACCTTGGAGACGGTCGGGAGGCGCTCGGCAGCCCTTGTCTTCTCGTCGATCTCCTTAAAGGAGTGTGCGAAGAGGACGCCGTAAATGCTCGCATACCTGGAGCCCTGGATCAGCTTGTTCTCCCATATGACGGACTCCGCGGTCTTCGACTGGAGGTGCAGCATGTTTAGGTCGAACCTCACCCTGGACGCCCCCAGATCGACAGACCAGAGGCGCAGACCGCAACGCACAGGAGAATGACCGTTCGGCGCCGGGTAGTCTTCAGGAGGGGTCTTATCTGCCCTGTCAGGGGTTTTACGACGGGTCCATCCCGAAACCGGCCGACAAGCACGATCAGGGCCGGCAAGAGGAACAGGCTCGCGGCCGTGGCTGCCAGGAGGCCCATGCTGCAGATGAGGCCCAGCTCCGATAATCCCTTAAACCCGGTAAGAACGAGGGGAAAAAAGGAGAGGGAGGCGCACAGGCCCGCGAGGATGATCGCGGGTCCTACCTGGTCCATCGTCGCGACGAGGGCCTGCGCCGCCGATGCAAAAAAGCGCCGGCGCTCCTCGTTGTAGCGCGCAAACCAGTGGACGGCGTAGTCGATCCCGAGGCCGAGGAGCATGGGCGCAAACGTCACTGAGAGCAGGTTGAGATGACCGATGAAGAGTGTGGCGAGACCGAAGGTCACGCAGAGGGCTATGACGAGGACGGCCACCGCGAGGAGCGGGCGCATGATCCCGCGCCAGAAGACGATAAGGAGCACGGCCAGCCCGATAAGAGACAGGATTGTGGCAAGGCCGATGTCCCTCATGGCAAGGTTTTTTTCGTCCTCGTCCAGCGCCTTTTGACCCGTTACCCCCGCGTCGATGTCGCGGAAGTCCGCCTTCACCGCCGCCACCGTTTCCCTTAGCGCGTTTAGCGGCTTAAGCCCGGCGGGACCCTGCCCGCTCGACGCCGGCTCGACGAAGACGAGTAGGTACTTTTTGCCCTCGGTCCAGAAATAGCCCTCTTCACTCTCGTCCGTCACGTCTCCTTCGAAGAAGGAGCGCCACGGGGAGACAAAGGCCGAAGGGCCCTCTATCGAGCGTTTCATCTGGCGCAGTATCTGGATCAGGAGCCGGAGGTCCAACGGGCTTTTTTGAGCCGTCTCCTCATCGAGGAAGCCCGTGAATGCCTGTCCCACCATGCCGGCGGCCATCTCGTTGTTGATCTCCTCGAACAGGACCGGGAGGCCGGGTGATTTTGCAAGCCCCTGAATAAAGGCAGAGTGGTCCCGCAGGTTCTCGCGCAGGCCCATGAGTTCTCTTTCGTCGAGATAGAGGAGGGCCCAGCGCCGCAAGGAGGCAGGGTCGACCCGTGCGAATACCCGTTTATAGTGCTCATGGTCCTCTTGCAGCCTCCCGGAGAGCTCCCTGGCGAAGTCCAGGGTCCTTCCGGCATCGTGGTTCTCCACGGCCACTACGAAGCCCTCTAGATTGGAGAACCGGTCGGCCATGCGGAGCTGACGCATCATCCGATTGCCGGGGGAGACGAGATCGCTCTGGCTCGTCTGGAACCCGAGGCGCCCCACCGTGAGGACTACGGAAGCGGCGGCGAGCACGACCCAGAAAACAAGCGTCGCCAGGGGATGCGATATCTGAAAGGCCAATAGCTTCTGCAGGAATTGGCGCGTATGCCATAAGTCGCCCTTCTTCACCAGCTCCTTATCCCCATGGCGTATTGAAGCTGGGCGAGCGACAGATTGTAGTTGAAGAGGGCCTCTAAGTACTTGCCCCTGTTCTGACCATATCTCTCGATGGCCCGCAGCAGGTCGTCGGCCGTCCCGACGCCCATGTCGAAGCCGGTGAGCGCCGCGACGATCCATTTCCTCGACGCGACGGCCCCCGCCTCGTATGCCTCCACCGCCGCCTTATATTCCTTCACATCCTCGTACGACTTTATCACCTGTATCGGGATATTGAGCTCCGCTTTTGCCTTCGTGTGGGAAAGACGCTCATATTCGGCCCTCTCTTTCTCGACGCGGGCCTTCAGTATGCCAAAATCGAAGTGCCAGTTCACCCCCGTCACGACGCCGGCGTAGGCGTGGTTGAAATCGTCCGTGATATAGGGGTTGTGAAGCGTCTCCCGTCCCGGCGCCCCGGCAAACGACCCCGCCAGGGCCGCAAAGAAGGAAGGGTACCTGTCGGCGCTTGCCGCCTCTACAAGCGATTTCTGGGCGGCCAGGCCCTGCTCGAGCTGCTTGAACTCGGGCCGTTCGGCTAACGCCTTATGTATGTAAGCCTCAGGCTGGTCCAACTCCTCGGGCTTGAAGGCAAGCGTCTTGTCCGCCGACTCGAATTCTCTGTCCGGCGGCAGTCCCATGAGGGATTTGAGGGCAAAGTACGAGATGTTCGCCCCCTTCTCCGCCTCCGCCCTCCCCCTGACGACGTCCGCGCGGTAGGCGTCGAGGCGGTAAAGCTCGCTCTCGACCACGTTGGAAGAACCGGCCTGGAGGAGACGCTCCATGTGCGATCTCGCCTCATCGAAGAAGCCGCCGGCTTCTTTCGCAGCCTCGATCGCCGCTGCGGAGAGGACGAGCGCGTAGTATAGCTCTTTTACCTGCAAAGCGATCTCGTTGCCGGTCTGGACCTGTCCCGCCTCGCGCGCGACCACCCCGTGCCCGGCCGCGTCGCGCCGGTTGGATATCTTCCCGAAAGTGTAGAGAGGCTGGGTCATTGCGAGGTTCAACCTGCCGAAGACCCCGATCGTCCAGGAGTCCGTGGTCGGATCGATGATCCGGCTGCCGACGACCTCGGGCCGGCGCGCATCGTTTACCGGCCCTAGGAGGGCCGTGGCGTCTACCTGTGGATAATAGCCGGCTTCCGCCTGGGCTAGGTCGCTCTTAGCGGAAAGCCCCTCGCTGCGCCTCTCCGCCATTTCAGGACTCGCGTCGATGGCCATCCTGATCGCCTGCGATAGGCCTATCGTGAGCCTCTCGCCCGCAGCCTGAGCCCCCGCCGGGCCGGCCTGCGGCAAAACAATCGCCAGGACGCAGGCCGCTACGCCGCACGCTCGCGCCGCACGCGATCCGGTCGAAAGACCCGTCACGCCTGTTTCCATACGGCCTCCCTCTTTTCAAGCCCTTTCCCGCAGTCGCCAACCATCTCTTCCTTCGCGGGAAGCGTCTGGCTTCCTTTCGTTCTTACGAGCAGGAGGGCGTACAGCGCCAGGCCTACCCCCGCCCAGTAAAAGCTGCTCGAAGCGGAGCGTGACGCCGTAGGTGAGCCCCAGGGCCGAATGGAAGCCAAGGACGCTGAATATGAGCACGCGGGCCGTTTCCTGAACGCCGATGTCGGTGGGAAGCGCGAAGGTGACCAAATTGAACCAGGTCCCCAGACAGACAATTGCCGCAGCGTTCGCCAGAGACGCCGACGCGCCGAGAAAGGTCAGGAAGCAATAGGCCGGCGCAATGCTCCAGACCAGCGCCATGACGTGCCACGCAACGGAGAGGGGGAGACCGGCGGGACGGCGCCGGTAAAAGAGCTGGAGCGCCTGATCCACCTGCGTCATGTGAAGGGCCGCGTTCTTCAACGCGGCGCCCCCTATGCGGCGGACGACGGCCCATCGAACGACGGCGCCCAGCTTGCCGTATTTCTGCACGACAAAAAAGCCGATGACACCCGTCGAGAGCAGAAGCGTTCCGATCGTCAACGCAACCCAGAGACCGCGAGGCAAGGCGATCTTCCAGAGCACGGCCGAGGCGCCGCCCACGACGAAGACGAGTTGCGCCAACGCCATGGAAAGCTTGTCGACGATCACCGCGGCAGCCGCCTCGGGGCCCATCCGGGGCGATGCGAGGAGAACGCCCTTCGTCACTTCACCGCCGAAACCCGCGGTGGGAGTGAGGTGATTGATCGAAGAACCGGCGAGCCTGATCGAGAAGACCCGGAAGAAAGGCAGGGAGCGATGCGAGCCGGAGAGGCAGTAACGAAAGCCCTGCGCGTGGAAGAGCTCCGTCGCGCCCTCCAGCAGCGTGAGGGGCAGGAGCCTCCATCCGAGGATCGCCAGCTTCCGCCAAAGGACCGCAGGACCGACCGCATAAATGAGAAAGGCGAAAAGGATCACCCCGGCGGCGATCATGAGCAGGTGAAATTTCCTCACGGCCCGGCCTCCATTGCCGGCTCGCGCGCCTAAGGCATCCTCTTGGGCGGGCCCGGAGAGGAGCCGCGCCCGCGGCGAGAGGAGCGCGGCTCGCGGCCCATGCTCACCCCGGAAAATCTGCGACGTAGGCTGCGATCTGCCGGGCCGCGTTGTCGCGGCATGACGCGAAGCTCGGCCAATCGTTCAGATCGATGAGGAAGATCTCCCCATCGGGTCTTACGATCGCGTCGCCTCCGAATATCTCGAGCCCGGTCGCGCGACCGGCATGGTCGGCCAAGCCTTTGAGCCGCGTCATCCGCCCGGTAATGTCTTCCCTGTTGCGGGAGAAGCAGAAGGCCCTGAAAAAGCGGACGCCGGCGATCGCGTAGAATTTCACGGACTCCCCGTCCACGTGCTCCTGCACGAGCACGTGTCCTATCCCGCTCCTCTTGAAGTGGTCGATAGCGTGCAGAGTCTCGTCGTCGTTCGAGACCTTCACCACGTCCCCGGGGTTGACGGAGTGGACGTCCCCGCGTTTGAGCCAGTATTGCCTGCCGCCCCGAAAAGAGCAAGCCCCGTATGCCTTGTCCACGGACAGAAGAGCGCCCTCCGGGACCGGGAAGCCGGCTTCCGGAAGCAGCCTGAAAAGATTGCTGCGGAGACAGTTTCTTACGGACGGAACGGCGTTGATGACCCTGGCGCCGCCGCCTTGCCGTTCTTCCAGCCAGTCGAGGCTTTTCTTCGATTCAGCCATCGAAAGGATGCAATCGGCCTTCATGGCCTGGCCGTCGAGCGTCTCTCCGTGCAGGGTGCGCACCGAATGGCCCTCAGACGCGAGATAGGCCATGGTCATGTCCATAATTTTAGCGTCGTCGTCAACCCTGCCGGGAGAATACGTTTTCTCCCTGTAAATACCGAGCACCATCATCGCGCGCACCCTCATGCTCTCTTAAGATATTTTTCGGCCTCCAGCACGTCTTCAGGCCGGTCCACATCAACGGTTTTTGCTGTCGAGATCCCGTATAACCCGTAGCCTGCTTCAAGCAGAAAACAGAGGAACTGCCGGAGGGCCGACAAGCCCCTGGAGCGCGCCTCTTCTGCGAAATCGAAAACAGAAGGCTCGAACCGATAGAAGCCCGCAGTGACGATGCGGCCGAAGTCTTCCGTCTCCCCCATCCGGCGCACCTTGCGCATGCGGTCCACTTCCACGCGCAACGGTTTCTCGTCGTCGCAGAAGCGGGTAAGGGCGAGCACGCCGCAGGCATTGGGTAGGCCCGCCGCGGCCGCGAGGAACCTCCTGAGGGTGAGGGCCCTGAAGACCGCGTCGACCGTAAACAGGGCGAAAGGCGCGCCTTCCAGGAGGGAGGCCAGGCTGAAGAAGCTTTCCATCGAATTGTCCGTGGTCTTTCTTATCAACTGGAACGGGATCGGCCAGGTCCTTGAAAGGAGATATTCCTCGGTTGCGGCCGACTCCTCGTTGATGATGCAGCAGAGAGAAGAGATGCCCGCCTCGGCGATCAGACGGATCAGCCTGCCGATCATCGGTTCTCCGCCGATGGGGATCAGAGGCTTCGGAGTCGGCTCTCCCCGCGCAGCCATGCGCATCCCTTTTCCGGCCGCAATGATCCCTGCCTTCATCACACGAGCGCCTCCAGCTCCGAGAGCCGGGCGATGACCGCGTCGACCGGAGGCGCGTGCTCCGGCATCCGGGGGTTCGGTCCTTTCAGCCAGATCGTCTTCAGACCCAACTGCGCGCTCGGCATCATGTCCCGCTCGTAAGAGTCTCCTATAAAAGCGGCGCTGCCCGCATGCAGGCGGAGCCGTTCAACGGCGAGCTCGAAGATGCGGGGATCGGGCTTAGATAAGCCTACGCAGCCCGAATCTATGATCACGTCGACCGACCGGGCGATGCCGGCGCTTTCTAAGATCCCCTTCAGGTTGCCGAAGAAATTGGAGACAACGCCGATCCGAAAACGCGTCCTCAGATGCTCGAGCAGCCCCGCCCGGTGAACGAAAAAGACCTCTGCCCGGTCGCAGAAGCGGTCCGCGACCCTTTCTTGCCCCGAAGGGTCATGAACATTCAACGCCCCGAACTGATAAGAGACGTGACGATGCACGAGGGGCCGAAATCCGATCGAAGGAACGCCGGGGTCGGCATGGCAAAGACCGTCGGCGCGGTAGAAGGCGCGCTTGATTTCCTCCCTCTGAAAGTCGAGTCCCGCATCTTCATAGAGCGCAAAAAAGCGATCGAGCCAATGCTCTCCGTCGGCGTCGATAGTCCCTCCGAAATCAAACAGGAGGGCTTTGCACTCGCCGAACTTGTTTCGATCCATGGCGCCCCCGATGCTGTGCGGTTCCCAGCGGGCGCCCCATCCCCCGTCCCGATCCGCAAGCGGCTCAAGCCCCTAAGACCAGGGACCTGCGGCAGTTTCCCACGCCGACTACGGCGATCCCGAGTGGGTACATTTCCCTTTAACATATGAGGGTCGCGACGAATTGTCAAGTAGTTTGCCTTTCGCGGCGGCGCGGGCGAGCATCCCTTGCTTCCGGCCGGCAACATCAAGAGTTTGCGTCAGCCGAAAAGCGAGTCGGTGCGCCGAAATGCGCTCGGCCGGACACCCCCGGGCACGCAACCCGGGCGCCCCTTTCCTGATTCCCTCCTCTTGCAAGGCATTTCAGAACGGGGGGAGAGAGACGAGTGAAAAGTCGAAAGGTAAGGGGAAACGCGAAACTCGGAACTCGAAAGCGGCCTGCCGGCGGCGGTTTTTTTGTAAAAGTTAAGATCTTCCCGGACACTTTCCAGGAAAGCAGTTGGCGGGCAGACCCGGACCTGTCCCGCAATTATTTCCTTCCCGAAAGGCTAGATACTTCTCACGCCTGTGGTGGTATTGAATGATGTGATCGGCAATTGTTGAGCGGATAGGAAAGGACTATGAGTCAGAAGGTACAGAATGAAGCAACGTTATATATTCTCATGACCGAGAATAAGAAAAGGAAGTCCCCTTGGATGTCCCCTTGGATGTCCCTTACTCTCTTCCCTCTCATCCCTCTCATTGCAAGGTCTCCTCCTTCGCATTCCGACTGGAATAAACAGCCGCCAACGAAGGAGGATATCCTTAATTGCTCGGATGACTCAATCGTCAACTGAATATAGCAAGTTGGAAGAGCTGCTTGCCTTATCGTTTGGAAAGTGCAACATTATAAACGGCATCGGATGCGGGTGATTGCGGTACGGGCGCCGTTGGCTGCGCCCCGAAAAGTTCTGAAAGGAGGCAACATATGCCATATGTAAATATCAGGGTCACTAAACAGGGCGTTACCGCCGAGCAGAAGGAGAAACTGATTCAGGGAGTTACGAGGCTGCTCCAGGACGTGCTCGGAAAGAAGCCGAGTACGACCTACGTCGTCATTGACGAAGTTGAAACAGACAACTGGGGGGTTGGAGGAGAAACCCTCACGGCGATACGCAAACGCGGATAGCGACATCGGACGTCGATCCCGCCCCTTAAGGCTGATAACGGGTCCTCGTTAACTCGATTGCACCCCAGATGCCTGGGGATAGTGCAGGAAGGAAGCATTTACGAAAAGAGAGATGGGATACTGCATCAACTGCGACAACAGACACGGCTGCAAATCGGGGGATCCTCCCTGCATAGGCGAGATGGCGAAGGATGGGATAACCGGCGCCTCAGGCAAGCGATACCTGATCGAAACGGGCAGGATCGCGAGGTGCGGAGATTGTCGCTTCCTTCGCTCGTGCTGGGATAGCGAGGAGTACGGGAAGCTCCTTAGGTCTTGCCCTTCGCCGTTGATGCGCTCGTCGGCGCCAACCTGATCAATTGCACACATCTGGCGGGGCCGATCAGGCAGGCCATCATCGCGCAAAAGTCTTTGTGGAAGGGGGAATCGCAAGAGGAAAGAGAAACCACCTGGTCCGGGGAGGGTTGAAAC
>CAVTDX010000063.1:0-27812 GCA_963733345.1 uncultured delta proteobacterium | reverse complement strand
CGGCCGTCGCGGGCGGGCGTGGTCGCGTATATTTCCTTCACCCCCGCGATGCGGGCAGGCGTCGCCGCCATGATGAGGCTCGACGGGTAGGGCGCGGCGCCGCCGGGAACGTAAACGAGGGTCCGCTCCACGGGCACGGGCTGCTCGACCACCCGCAGGCCCTTTCTCCTGTAAATCCGCGGGCGCTGTTTCTGGCGCTTGTGAAAGAGGGTCACGTTCTCGATCATCCCCTTGAGGGTCCGCACGTCTTCTGATCTGAGGGTCGATGCCGCAGCCTCGAGTTCCTCCCGGGCCGCTTTCAGCGGGTAGTCCTGCGTCCATCCGTCGAACTGCCTGGCATAGGCGCAGAGCGCCGCCTCTCCCTTCCCGAGCACTTCCGCTTTGATGGCCTGCACCCTCTCTCACTCCTGCCTTGCGCTCTTCCCTGGCAGAGGTCGCCTCGGCGATGAAAGAGTCGTACTCCCTCTCAAGATGCCAGATTTTCATCCTTCCTCCTCTCGATCCTCGCCCCGAGGCTGCCCAGCTTCTTCTCGATCGTCTCATAGCCCCTGTCGATGTGGTAAATCCGGGAAACCTCCGTTGCGCCGTAGGCGCAGAGCCCCGCGAGGATAAGAGACGCGCTCGCCCGCAGGTCGGTAGCCATGACCCTTGCGCCCTGGAGCGCCTTGACCCCCTTCACGATCGCCGTATTTCCGATGACGCGCACGTCCGCCCCCATCCTCCTCAGCTCCGCGGCGTGCATCATCCTGTTCTCGAAGATCGTCTCGGTGATCACGCTGACGCCCCCCGATATGCTCATGAGCGCCATCATCTGCGCCTGCATGTCCGTAGGGAAGCCGGGGTACGGCAATGTCTTTAAGTCGAATGCCGCCGGCCTTTTCCTCGTCATCGACGCCCGGATCGTCCCGTCTTTCTCCTCTATCTCCATCCCGGCTTCTTTCAGTTTTTCGATTACTGCCTTCAGGTGATCGGCCCTCGCCCCTTCAAGGACGATGCTGCCCCTCGTCAGGCCGCAGCCGACGAGGAAAGTGCCCGCCTCGATCCTGTCGGGGATCACGGCGTAGTCGCAGGGCGTCAGTTCCCTGACTCCCCTTATTCTGATCAGCTCGTCGCCGATGCCGTCGATCTTCGCGCCCATTCGCGTCAGCATGAGGGCGAGGTCGACCACTTCGGGCTCTCGCGCGGCGTTTTGTATCACCGTCTCGCCTTCGGCGAGCGCCGCGGCCATAAGGATGTTTTCCGTCCCCCCCACCGTGGGGGTGTCGAAAGCTACCAGGCCGCCGCGAAGTTTTTTTGCGCTCACATCGACGTATCCTTCGTGTAGCCGCACCTCGCACCCTAACTGGGAAAGCCCCCTGAGATGGAGGTTTATCGGCCGTTCTCCGATTGCGCACCCGCCGGGATAAGAAACGACGGCCCGCTTGAGCCTCCCCACGAGGGCGCCGAGGACCAGTACGGAGGCCCGCATCTCTTTCACTATCTCGTAGGGCGCCGTGCAGTTCCCCGCGTTCCTCGTATCTGCGACGACGGTATGCTCGTCCGGCCGCTCGCTTTTGACGCCCATGAAAGAAAGGAGCTTCAGCATGGAATCGACGTCCCTCAGCCGGGGGACGTTGGCAATCCGGTAGACGCCCTCCTGAAGGAGGGTCGCCGCGAGCACGGGAAGCACGGCGTTCTTTGCGCCCCCCACCCTGACCGTGCCCCGAAGCCGCTCACCGCCCTCAATGACGAACTTTTCCATGGGCCCTCATCACCCTCTGCCGGCCCGCCAGGTCGGCCAGCACGGTCGTCTCGAATCCCGCCTTCCGAAGCATCGCTCCCAGGCTCGCCGCCTGGCCGTCTCCGCCGATCTCGCAGAGGAGCTCGCCGTCTACGGCGAGATAGTCGCCTATCTCCCCCAGGCACCTCTCGTACAGCTCGAGTCCCGCATCCCCGCCCACCAGGGCTCGTCTCGGCTCGAACTTTCTCACCTCGGCCATGAGCCCTTCCCACTCATGGAGGGCCACGTAGGGCAGGTTGGCGCATATGAGGTCGAATTTCCCGCCCTTTCCGATCGCGGAGAACAAATCGGAGGCAAGAAACCCGATCCGGCCCTCGAGCCCGAAGGCGCGGGCGTTCTTGCGGGCCACCTCGAGGCTTCCGGGCGAGATGTCGACGCACAAGACGCTCCCGGCCCCGTTTTTCGCAAGGAGTATGCCGATGATTCCCGAGCCTGTCCCCATATCGAGGACTGCCGGCTGCTTCTTTCTTCCGACGATCTTTATCGCTTCTTCGACGAGCAACTCCGTCTCGGGTCTCGGGATCAGGACCCGCTCGTCAACATAGAAGGATTCCGAGAAAAACTCCCGCTCGTGCGTGAGGTAGGCCAGCGGCTTGCCGCTGCGCCTCTCTTCGATCAGGCGCCGTACGGCGTCCTGCTGCGGCTCGTCGAGCGCCAGCTCCGGCGAGGCGAGGAGCCGCTCGGTGGAGATCGAAAGGGCATGGGAGACAACGCCGATAAGGTCGATGCGGGGCAGGTTTTTCTCGGAAAAGAATATGTCTCTTACGCGCACGGTGGTCTACCGGCTTTTTAGGAGCCTCTGTCTGAAAGTGGGCGGCGATCGGGTCGAGGAGGCCGTCGAGGTTGCCTGCGAGCACATCCTCCAGCTTATAGAGGGTGAGGCCGACCCGGTGGTCCGTTACCCTGCCCTGGGGAAAATTGTAGGTGCGGATCCGCTCGCTCCTGTCGCCGGTCCCCACCTGTTTCCTTCTTTCCTCCGAGACCTCCTGGGATTTCTCCTCCTCCATTTTTTCCTTGAGCCGCGCCCGCAGCACCCTCAGCGCTTTTGCCTTGTTCTTGTGCTGCGACTTCTCGTCCTGGCAGGTCACGACGAGGCCTGACGGCAGGTGGGTGATCCTGACGGCCGAATCGGTCGTGTTCACGTGCTGGCCGCCCGGACCGCTCGACCTGTAAACGTCGATGCGCAGGTCCTCCGGGCTTATGTGAATCTCCAGCTCCTCGGGCTCGGGCAGTACGGCGACGGTGACGGTCGACGTATGGATCCTCCCCTGCGATTCCGTCTCGGGCACCCTCTGCACCCGGTGCACCCCGCTTTCGTACTTAAGCTTCTGAAACGCTTCGGGCGCCTCTATCGCCGCAACGATCTTCTTTGAGGCCGCCCATATCGGCCATGCTCATGCTGAGGACCTCCGTCCTCCAGCGCATCTTCTCCGCATACTTCATGTACATGCCGAAAAGGTCGCGGGCAAAGAGCGCCGCCTCTTCACCCCCGGCGCCTGCCCGTATCTCAAGGAACGTGCTTTTGACCTTCTCTTCGTCTTTGGAGAGGAGCTTCTCTTTCAGCGCCGCCCCGAGCCGCTCGCTCTCCTTCTCCAGGAGCGCCGCCTCTTCCCTCGCGAGGCGCCTCATCTCCTCCTCCGTTTCCTGCTCCATCATCTCCGTCGTCTTCCGGAGCTCCGTCCCTATCCTTTTCCATTCCCGGAACATGGCGACGAGCTCGCGCAGCTCGGCGTGCTCCCGCGCGAGCTTTTTATACTCGTCGATGTCGGCGGCCGCGGCCGACTCTGCCATACCGGCCTCTATCAGCTCAAACCGCTTCTCGATGTCCTCCAGCTTCCCGTGGATCATTCCTTATCCTTCGCCGCCCTCTTGCCGTACTTTCTCTCGAACTTTTCGACCCTCCCCGCCGAATCCCGGAGCTTCTCGCGCCCCGTAAAGATAGGGTGGCACTTCGCGCATATCTCCACGGTGATCTTCTCTTTCGTCGAAAGGGTCTCAAACGTGTGGCCGCAGGCGCACCGCACTACCGCCTTTTTTATCTCCGGATGGATCTTCTCTTTCATGTCTATCCTCCTCTGCTCATCGAATTGAGAAAGTCTTTATTGGAATCCGTATCGGAAAGTTTTTCCAGGAGAAACTCCATCGATTCGACCGTATTCATCGGCTGCAGCACCTTGCGCAGGAGCCATATGCGCGAAAGGTCGCCGTTGCCGATGAGGAGCTCCTCTTTTCTCGTGCCCGACTTGTTGATGTCGATGGAGGGGAACATCCTCTTTTCCGTCAGCTTCCGGTCGAGATAGATCTCGGAGTTGCCCGTCCCCTTGAATTCTTCAAAGATGACCTCGTCCATTCTGCTGCCCGTATCGATGAGGGCCGTCGCAATGATGGTGAGGCTGCCGCCCTCTTCTATCTTCCGCGCCGCGCCGAAGAAACGCTTCGGCTTCTGCATGGCGGACGCGTCGATCCCGCCGGAAAGGATCTTGCCGCTGCTCGGCACGACCGTGTTGTATGCCCGGGCGAGCCTCGTGATGCTGTCGAGGAGGATCACCACGTCCTTCTTGTGCTCCACCAGCCTTTTCGCCTTCTCGATGACGATCTCGGCTACCTGCACGTGTCTCGTGGCCGGCTCGTCGAAGGTAGAGCTGATTACCTCGCCGTCCACCGACCTCTCCATGTCGGTGACCTCTTCGGGCCTTTCGTCGATGAGCAGGACGATGAGATAGATCTCTTTATGGTTCGCCGTGATGCTGTTTGCGAGACCCTGAAGGAGCATCGTCTTCCCGGTCCTCGGCGGCGCAACGATCAACCCCCTCTGGCCTTTGCCTATGGGGGTGAAGAGGTCCATTACCCTTGTGGAGAGCCTCGTCCCCGAAGTTTCCAGTTGTATGCGCTCGCAAGGGTATATAGGCGTAAGGTTGTCGAAGATTATCTTGTCCTTGGCTATCTCCGGATCGTCGAAATTGATTTTTTCGATCTTCAGGAGGGCGAAGTACTTCTCGTTGTCCTTCGGCGGCCTTATCTGGCCGGCGATGGTGTCCCCGGTCCTCAAGCCGAACCTTTTTATCTGCGACGGCGAGACGTAAATGTCGTCGGGGCCGGGCAGATAATTGGAGTCCGTCGACCGGAGGAAGCCGAACCCCTCGGGCAGGATCTCTAAGATGCCCTCGCCGTGAATCAGCTCGTTCTTCTCGACGAGCGACTGAAGAATAGCAAAAATAAGCTCCTGCTTTCTCAGGCCGGTCGCGTTCTCCACGCTCAGGTCTTTCGCGATGTGCGTGAGGTCCCCTATCTTTTTTCTCTTTAGCTCGTTCAGATACATGTTATGATGCCTCCTCCTTCATTATCTTCTCGAGGAGCCCGTCAACCTGCTCCTCGAGCCGATCTTCCGTTCCGCTGTTGTCGATGACATAGTCAGCCATTTTTTTCTTTACCTCTAATGATAGTTGGAAAGAGAGCCGCTTTTCGGCATCCCCGGGGTCCATGCCCCTTTCCTTCAGCCTTTTCCTTATCGCGTCCATGGCCGCGTCGACCACGACGATCTTGTGAAATCTCCGGTAAAATCCAGCCTCAAAAAGCAGGGGGTGGTCGATGAAAACCACGGGCGCGCCCTCTCTTTCGAGGAGATCGAGCTTCTCTTTTACCTTCTCCCTTACCCGCGGATGGACAATCGTCTCGAGCATTCGCAGATTTTCTTTGGTGAACGCGATGCTTTTCAGCCTTTCCACGTCCACCGCGCCGTCGATGACATATTCCGGACCAAAGACTCTCTTAATGTCATCCTGGGTTTCTTTCCAGCGAAGACTATCTTTCGCGAGCGCGTCGAGGTCGATTACTTCCAGGCCCCGCTTCCTGAGCAGGGCGGCGACGGTGCTTTTGCCGCTCCCCAATATGCCGGTCAAACCGATTATAATCATACATCAAGATTTCTCGCATCTACGGCATTTTCTTCGAGAAAGGCCCTCCTCATCCCTATGTTGCCGCCCATCAGCATGGCAAACGTCCGATCGGCTTGTATGGCGTCCTCAATAGAGACCCGTGCGAGCGTCCTTCGGGCGGGGTCCATGGTAGTCGTCCAAAGCTGTTCGGGGTTCATCTCGCCCAGGCCCTTGTAGCGCTGCACGCTCAAGCCTTCCTTGCCTTTCCCGTCGACGAATGCGAGAAACTCTCCAACGGCGGCGGTGCGGGCGCCCTGCCTGTCGAGCACCCGCGCCCCGTCCTCGTAATAGGCTGCCAGCCGCTTGTACGTTCTCATGCGTTCCCGATAGTCTTCCCGGCTGCAGAAATCATAATCGAGAAGGGGCTCGCGGTCATTGCGCGCGCCGTTCCGGACGCGCAGCATGTAAAGATTATGCTCCCTGTCGAGAAAAACACCCGCCTCATACCCGACTTCCGCCAGGGCTTCTTTCAGGGCAAAGAGCCTCTCCGGGGCCTTGAAGTCTTCCCTCCTGTAAATATCCGTGCGGAAAAGAGATAAGATCAGCGCCCTTCCTCTCCCGAGGCGCTCCATCTCCTTCAAATATTTCTCGATGCCTTTGATCCCCTCTATGTCCTCCTTCAGCCGGTCAACCTTCACTTCCCTGTTTCTTACAAAACACCTTATTTTCTCCGCGCCTCTCTGCAGGACGAAGCGCTCGAACTCCTCATCGTCCTTCATATAAAATTCCTTGCCCGCCGCCGCGACCTTATAGAGCGGAGGCTGGGCGATGTAGAGGCAGCCTTTCTCGATAAGCTCCGGCATTCTCCGGTAGAAGAACGTCAGGAGCAGGGTCCGGATGTGGGCGCCGTCCACGTCGGCATCGGTCATGATCATCACCTTTTTATAACGCAGGTTATCGATCCCGTTGCCGTTGACGCCGAGGGCGAGATAAATCGCCTTGATTTCCTCGTTCGACAGCACTTTTTCGTCTCTTGCCTTCTCCACATTGAGAATTTTGCCCTTCAGGGGCAGGACGGCCTGGGTCTTTCTGTCGCGTCCCTGCTTCGCGGAGCCCCCTGCGGAATCTCCCTCCACGATATAAAGCTCTCTGAAATCCGGGCTTTTCTCACTGCAATCCGCCAGTTTCCCCGGCAGTATGCCTGTCTCCGCAACACTTTGGCTCTTTATCAGCTCCTTTGCTTTTTTCGCCGCCTCCCGCGCTTTTTTTGCGTCGTTTCCTTTCCTGACGATAGCCCTCGCTGCATCCTCATGGAGATCTAAATATTCGGCGAGCTTCTGATTCATGAGGGTCTCCACGAGGCCCTTTATCTCGCTGTTTCCGAGCTTTGCCTTTGTCTGTCCCTCAAACTGGGGGTGCTCCATCTTCACGCTGATCACGGCCGAAAGGCCTTCCTTCACATCATCCCCCGAAAGGCCTTCCTTGATCAGCTTCCTACGCTCGGCAAAATTATTGACGCACCTGGTAAGGGCCGACCTGAAGCCGGCTACGTGCGACCCGCCGTCGTAGGTATGCACATTATTTACAAAGCTGTAGACATGCTCGTGATAACCGTCGTTATACTGGATGGCGGCTTCAAAAAAAGCGAGACCTTCTCTTGTCCCCGCAATATAGATAGTTCCGGGGAAAAGCAAGTTCTTTCCCTCGTTCAGGTGGGCGACAAAAGACCTTATGCCGCCCGCGTGTTTGAATTCCTGCCTCGTGCCCCTTCGCTCGTCGGTGAGCACAACACGAATGCCCTTATTCAGGAACGATATCTCCCTCATTCTCTGGGCCAGCGTTTCACAGCTGAATTCTATCGACTCAAAGAGCGTCGCGTCGGCCAGAAAGCGCACTTTTGTACCCGACTTCGCGGTCTCGCCGACGGTTTTGAGGTCTGTCAGCTTCTCTCCCCGCTCGTAGCGCTGAAAATAGACTTTGCCCCCCCTGCGCACCTCCACTTCAAGATACTCGGAGAGGGCGTTCACGACAGAGAGACCGACCCCGTGGAGCCCTGCGGAGAACCTGTAACTCTCTTTATCGAATTTTCCCCCTGCGTGGAGCTTCGTGAGCACGATTTCAAGGGCGGACAGGCTGCCGCTGTGGATATCGACCGGGATGCCCCGCCCGTTGTCCTCGGCGGTAACGCTGTTGTCCGTATGAAGGACGACGAAAATCCTATCGCAAAATCCCTCCAAGCCTTCATCGACGCTATTATCGACGAGCTCGTACACGAGGCGGTGCAGCCCCTCGGCGCCCGTATTGCCGATATACATGGAAGGCACCTTGCGCACTGCATCGATACCATCCAGGATTTTTATGTTTTCCGCGCTATATTTCCGCAAGCTCAGACCCTTATAGGCATAACAATATTCTTGTAGCGGTCCTCTTTTTCTCCCTCGAACAGCACCGCCCCGTAGGTCGAAGGCACCCGCACCACGATGTCTTCCCCCTCGATGTGGCCCACGGCGTCCATGAGAAACCTGATGTTAAAATTCATGCTTAAATTCTCGCCGTGGTAGTCGACGTCGAGCGCTTCCTTTGCGCGGCCGATCTCCGATTCCGTCTCAATCTCCATGACGCCTTCCGACAGCGTCATCTTTATAGGCTCTGCCTTGCTGATGATCGTCGCTACCTTCCGCAGACCCTTCAAAAATTTTACTTTATCTATCGTGAGCACGTTTGTATTATTCTTGGGCACTACATTCTCATAATCCGGAAAATTTCCTTCAAGCAACCTCGATATCACCGTGACCGAAGGCGTGCTGAACTGAACATACTTTTCTCCCGCCACGAGCCGCACCTGATCTCCCTCTTCGATCATCCTTCCTATTTCGACAATAGATCTCTTAGGGATGATAATGCCCGGAAATCCTTTCATGCCCTCCACTTCCCGCTGATACAGGGCCATCCTGAAACCATCCGTCCCAACCGCCGAGAGAACGCCGTCAACGCCTGCCAGGTACATGCCGGTAAGAACGTATCTCGTTTCGTCCGATGATATGGCGAACCCCACCTTATCGAGCATCTCCAGGAACGCCGTCCCTGAAAGAGAGAATTCTTCGGCGCCTGTAATTTCTTTCACCTCCGGAAACTCGTCGGAATCTTGCAGGCTGAGCACAAACTCCGCCTGTTTCTGCTTCATGGTCATCGCGGAGTCCCCGATGTCGAGATATATCGCCTCCGCGTCCATTTCCTTAAGTATTTCAAAGAATTTCCTGCCGTGAAGCACAATTTTCCTTTCCATGTCTCCCTGGTAAGGCACGCGGCTTATGGCGCTCAGCTCGAGGTCCGTCGAATATATCTCTATCTCCCCGCGTGAAAAACCAATGAGGATATTCGAGAGGATGGGCATGATCGAGCGGCGTTCCGTAATGCTGACTAGTTTGGCAAGAGGCGTCAGGAGGAGTCCTTTTTCTATTATTATATTCATAGTATCTCCTTAAACGTAGTAATCATAAAGGATGTTTAATTGTGAAAAACCCGTCTTGCCCCGGAAAGAAAAGGAAAAAAGGCCCGGCGCCGGCCGCTCCTTCTGTGAAGAAGCTGTAGACTCATGTAGACTTGACCCGCATCTCTATCTTTTCCACAGTCTCCTGCAAGTCCTTTTTTGTTTTGATCTCTTCCTCGATCCTCCTGATCGAATGGATGACGGTGGCGTGGTCCTTCCCGCCGAATTTGTCGCCTATGCTCACCAGGGAATTGCCCGTCAATTTCCTCGATAGGAAGATGGCAATCTGCCTCGGGATCATGATCGACTTGACGCGCTTTGCGGATTTCAGATCAGAGACTTTTATCGAAAAATGGGAAGCAACCTCTTTTGTGATCATGTCTACGGTGATTTCCTTTTTCTTAGCGGCGATGATGTTTGCCATCACCTCGGTTGCGAGGGCCATGGTTATCGGTATATTGCGGAGGGAGGAGAACGCGCTTAGGCGAACCAGGGACCCTTCGAGAATGCGAATATTATGGTCTATGTTCGAGGCAAGGTAGAAGGCCACGTCCTGTGGTAGGAGAACGTGTTCGAACTCGGCTTTTTTATTAAGGATTGCGACTTTTGTCTCGAGGTCGGGAGGCTGGATGTCTGCGATCAGGCCCCACTCAAAACGAGAGCGGAGCCTTTCTTCAAAATTAGGAATGTCCTTCGGAAATTTGTCGCTCGTGACGACGATCTGCTTTGCATTATCGTAAAGTGCATTGAAAGTATGGAAAAATTCGGCCTGGGTCCGCTCCTTGCCGGCGATGAACTGTATGTCGTCGATCAGGAGGACCTCCATCTTACGGAAGCGGTTCCGAAAATCCTCCATCTTCTCAAACCGGAGGGAGTTGATAAGCTCGTTGGTAAACTCTTCCGCGGTGATATAAGAAATTCGGCTGCCGTCCGCTACTTGCCGGGCAAGGAGGGAATTGCCGATAGCGTTCAGAAGGTGCGTCTTTCCGAGACCCACGCCGCCGTACACGAAGAGGGGGTTGTAAACCTTTCCCGGATTGTTCGCCACGGCGAGACATGCCGCGTTTGCAAACTGGTTGCTCGCGCCGACGACGAAATTCTCGAACGTGTATCTCGGCTTGAAGAGGTCCGAAGACCCCTGTTTTTTGACGACCACGTTTTTCTTCTCAACGAACTTCTCTTCTTTTTTGAGGAGATATTCGACCCTTGCCTCCTCATGGGTCGTTTCCTTGAGAAGGGTCTTAAAGAGGGGCTCGAAATTTTCAATGACCCAGTCCCGGAAAAAGGCATTCGGAACAACGACCGAGCAGAGCCCCTTTTTATAGTCGACAAATTTAATCGGCTCGATCCAGGTCTTGAACGTGTCTTCGCTCATCATCTGCGCGAGACGAAGCTTGATTTGGGTACAGACATCGTCCATGAGATACGCCTTTTATAGAATCGCTTTCAACATGTTTTCAACATATGTGGAAAACTTTTGATTTCCTGCGGGAAAAAAGACAAGAGTAGTTTACAATAAATGCCAATGTTTTTCAACGGCTTTTTTTTCATGCACCCGCATGGGTCCATTCCCGCGCGCAGCAAGGGCCGGGTACGGTAAAGCAAAACCTTTTATCTAAGCCCGGAGGCGAAGAGAGCGTCAGGGTTACGGCTGCTTCAGGTAGACCAGGTCGGTGGGGGCAAAAGAAGCCGGCTTGGTAATCTTTGCCCACGAAGCGTCGACCCCGAAATCCTCAACGACTTCGACCTCCCCTTTGTAGGCGCCTTTGGTCCTTCCGAGAGCGAGACTCGTTGTCTTATCGACAACCTGGGTCCCCGGCGCATACACTTCCAGGATGTCGCCCTTTTCAAGGCCCGACAATCTGCCGGCGTTGAGAAACACCTTGTCTGCATCGACGGATGCAATGCGTGTATGCCAGTCGAGAGACAGAAGACTGCTGAGCAGATCATCGGCGATAAGCTCTATCGAAAGGTCGATTGCATTGATCTTTGCCCTTTCGGAGCCCATGTCTCCATTCTCCCGGGAGAGAAAGAACGGATTTCTTCCGTTCAGGCGACGAAGGATCTTGCCCGTCTCGGTGTTGTATATATCGAGGGATATCTTTGAGAGGGCGAAAGACACCTGTTTATCGTTCGGGTTCGCCCCCTCGACCGACGACGTGCTGGTATAGACGTCTGAAAGGCTGCCCTTGACCACGGCCTGGATTCCATAGAGCTCGTTGAGGCTTTGCATGGCCTCGGGCGTCGAAAGATTGGCGGGGAGGTCCAGGGCGTGGGGATCTACAGCGATAATGGCGCCCGACTTTTCGAGGCGGGAGATAAGCTTCTTGGTGGTCATCTCATCGAGATGCTCTTCCTTGTAGTTGGTCATGTCGGCCAGCGGCAGGATGAGGACGCGTCTCCGCATCTTCGGCGAGGGATAGGCAAACGCGATAGGCGGAGCGGTGGCCGCAAAGCGCGTCGAGGCCAGAGAGGTCGTCTGCGCCGGAGCAGCCGCCTGCGGCGCCGCGTTTTTCTGCTTGAGGTCCGTCTCGAGCTTAGCCACCCGTTGCTGGAGCTCGGCGTTCTGCTGCTTATCCGCGGCGCTCTGGCCTGCCAGCCTGCCGGTGAGAGATTCGAAGAGAGTGGGGGAGTACTCGTCTTTCCGCACCCACTTGTATTGCTCCGGCTCGTCGAACTCGTTGTATCTGCGGTTTCGCGCGTAGATGTACTCTACGCCGTCGACGATCTTGACATCCCCCGGTTTTGGCTGGTCGCTCTGACCCACCGACTCGCCCTTCTCGCTGTTTGCGGGGGCGTTGCTGGTCTTCTTGCCGAAGGGCCAACTGCACGAGGCGAGGAGAAGGACGAGAAAAAGGACAAGCATTTTCCTCATAGAAGGTATGTTACACAGAAGGCGAGCGAAATGTCAAAAAAAATTTGGGCACGCCGTTTCCGTTGAAATCTCGCCGTTTTTCATGTATTTTATGAGCGCCGTGAAGCACATTCTTTATCGAAGCACAAATAATCGCGCGGAAAAGGTCGACTTCGAGACGGCCCTGCTGCGGGGGCTTGCGCCCGATTACGGCCTTTACATGATTGACAGGGCCGATATGCCGAAGCTTAAGCCCGAGGCGATCGGGGCGATGCGGTCCGAGCCTTATGGGCGCATCGCCTTCGAGGTATTGGCGCCGTACCTTGGGGCGGAAATTCCCGGCCGCGACCTCGCCGGTCTCCTCGACGACGCGTACGGGGAAGACGTTATTCCCACCGATGTGCAGCGGGTGACGGAAAACCTCTCCCTCATGTGGCTCACCAAAGGGCCCACTTACTCGTTCAAGGACTATGCGGCCCGTTTTTTTGGACGCATCCTGAATTACTTTCTCGAGAGGCGCCGTCTCCGGAGGGTCGTCGTCGTCGCCACCAGCGGGGATACCGGCGGCGCCGTCGCAGACGCGCTTCTTGGCCTGAGCAATATCGACAATGTGGTCTTTTTCCCCAAAGGGGCCGTAAGCGAGGGTCAGCGCAGGCAGATGACCACCCTCGGCGGGAACGTTCATGCCTTTGAAGTAAACGGGGATTTCGACGCGTGCCAGGCCCTCGCGAAGCGCCTTCTCGTAGACGGGCCGTTCGCCGAAAGGACCTTCGGAGACAGGGAGCGTTTTACCTCGGCCAACTCGATCAGCATCGGACGGCTCCTGCCCCAGGCGGTCTATCCTTTCTTCGCTTACGCGAGGATCGCGGACGGATTGGGGCCTCTCATCGCGAGCGTGCCATGCGGGAATTTCGGGGATATGATGGGCACGGTGATCGCAAAGGAGATGGGCCTTCCAATTTCCCGCATCATATGCGGCGTGAACGAAAACCGCGAATTCCCGGATTTCCTGTACGGCGGCGCCTACAGGGTGACGGCCTCGAAGCGGTCGCCTTCCTCCGCCATGATCGTTTCTCACCCGAGCAACCTGGCCCGGCTCGTCGACTTCTACGGCGGCTGCATGTGCGACGAGCGCGACCCTGCGACGGGGAGCGTGACCCGGCCGGGGGTCGTCGAAAAGATGCCGGACATGGAGGAGATGAGGCGGGACCTCTTCTCCTTGAGCGTTGACAACCCTCAACACTACAGGACGATGAAAGAGGTGTTCGAGAAGCACGCCGTCATCCTCGACCCCCACGGCGCGGTCGGGTGGAGGGCCCTCGAGCTCTACAGGTCCTGCGGCGACGAAACCGAGGCGGTCGTCTACGAGACGGCGGACCCAGGGAAGTTCCCCGACGACGTTGCGCGGGCCATCGGCATCGTGCCGGACCTGCCTCCGGGCATGAAGAAGCAAAGACGCCTGCCGGAGCGCATCTACGCTCTTCACGAACCGCCCGGCGCCGGCCAGGTGGAAGAAGCGAAAGAAAAAATCGCGGCCATCTTCGCGGCAGCGGAGAAATAATCCCTGTCCCTTGACGAGTCCGTGGATGCAGGGCAAGGCTTTCCGTAAGACTATTCGCCCCCGTAGACAATATCGTCGCCATGTACGAGGCGGGGCCGAGATACGGACGCTACTAATTGAGAGGAGGCAGTCTCATGCGGGAGATGACATCGCGCGAAAGGGTTGTCGAGACGCTCAATCACAGGGAACCGGACAGGGTGCCCATGGACCTCACGATCACCCTGGGCGCGTATACGAAGCTGGTGCGCCATCTCGGGCTGGATAAAGAGGTCGAGCCGGAGCCGAAGATCGCAAACTGGCTGACCCACGTGCCCGTCGACCCGAAAGTCCTCGAAGCGCTCGACGTCGATATCGTCCATCTCGGCTGCAGCGCCCCTTGGGGCTATCCCAAAGAGCAGCCCGACGGTACGATTGTAGACGAATGGGGGGTCAGGAGAAAACGGATCGAAAGGCCGGGAGGGGGCTTCTATCTGGAGATGGTCGGGAATCCGCTGAAGGATGCAACGATTGACGACCTCGAGGATTATCCCTGGCCCGACCCTTACGATCCCGACGTCACGAAGGGCCTTGTGGAGCGAGTGAAGTGGTGGCGCGACAACACGGATTGCGCCATCGAGGTCTGGCTCGAAAGGGGGAGCGGCGAGATCGCGGGATACCTCCGGGGGATCGAGCAGTGGTGGATGGACCTGGTCGTCAATCCTGAGTTCGCTGCGGCCCTGCTGAAGAAGCTCTGCGACATCGCCATCGAGTTCAACAGGGTCTGCATCGAGCCCGTGGGAAAATACGTGCAGGTCGTCAGGTTTACCGGCTGGGACCTTGGCGGACAGAACGGACCGATCTTCTCTCCCGCAATGGTGGACAAGATGTTCCGGCCCATCCTTAATCGCCATTGGAGAGCGGTAAAGGGTTTACTGCAGAAAGAGAATCCCGAGGGAAGGGTTTTCTTCCACACGTGCGGAGGCGTTTACAAGTTGATCCCTATCTTTATCGATTGCGGCCTCGATATCCTCGACCCCCTGCAAACGAGCGCCGCCGGCATGGATATGGACAAGATCAAGCGCGAATTCGGCGACAAGCTGGTCTTTCACGGGGCGATGGATATACAGAGGATTATGCCCTTCGGCACGGTGGAGGAGGTGAGGGAGGAAGTGAAGCTGAGGATCAGGCAGCTCGCCCCCGGCGGCGGGTTCATCCTTGCCCCTGCCCACGCCTTACAGGACGACACGCCCCCCGAAAACATCGTGGCGCTTTATCGGGCCGGCAAGGAGTTCGGGATATACCCGATCCGGGTCTGAGCCGAGGGCCCGTTTCGTATGGCAGGCAACATCTCTAATTGGAGGGAGGCACGAGATGGCATCGTACGAAGAGCTGATGAACGCGATTCAGGAAGGAAATTTCACGGTTACGCAGAATGAGGTCAAGGCCCTTCTGGCGGAAAACCGGCCGCCCAATGAGATCATTCAGAAAGGCATCATAGAGGCGCTCGACATCGTCGGCAAGAAATTCTCCGAAGGGGAATGCTACATACCGGAGATGCTCGTTGCAGCCAAGTCGTCGCAGAAGGGGCTGGAGATATTGAGGCCCCTCCTGGCGAAGACGGATTTCAAGCCGAAGGGGACGATCATCCTGGGGACGGTCCAGGGCGACCTGCACGATATCGGCAAGAACATCGTGGCTATGATGTTCGAGGGCGCGGGCTTCAGGGTCGTGGATCTCGGCTACGACGTGCCCCCGGAGAAGTTCATGGAGGCCCTGAGGACCGAGAAGGCCGGGATACTGGCCCTGTCATGCCTGATCACGACGACGATGATCTCTATGAAGAACACGATGGACGCACTGAAGGCGTCGGGCCTCTTCGGCCAGGTCAAGGTGATGATAGGCGGACCGCCCACGACGGACGAGTTCGCGAAGCAGATAGGGGCGGATTTCAGGGGGAAAGACGCATACGACGCGGTGACGCAGGCGAGGGTGTTTGCCGGAGGCCTGTAGCAAGGGCCGCCAGGATGCGACAAGGAAGAAACACGCTTATCATCGGTGAATCGATCAACGGGACGATACCGAGGGTGGGCCGGGCCATACTCGAAAGGGACGAGGCCTTCCTCAAGGAACTGGCGCGGACACAGTTCGAGTGTGGGGCGCAGATGCTCGACGTGAACGCGGGTACGCGCGCGGGCACGGAGACGGAGGACCTTCCCTGGCTGGTCGGCCTCGTCCAGGCGGAAGTGCCCATTCATCTTATGATCGACAGCGCGAACCCGGACGCCTTAGCTTCCGCCCTGGCCGTTTACAGGCATGACGATCCCCCGATACTCAACTCGATATCGGGCGAGGAATGGAAGTGGCGCGCCCTCTTCCCCGTCGTCTCGCAGAATAAGTGCAAAGTCGTCGCCCTCTGTATGGACGACCGGGGCATACCGAAGACGGTGGAAGCCAGGTGCGAGATCGCGTCGCAAATGGCCGGCCGCCTGATGGAGGCGGGCGTCCCGGAGGACTATATCTACTTCGATCCCCTCGTGCTTACGGTCGCGGTCGAGTCCGAAGCGGGCCTCATGACGCTCGATACGATCCGCGCGCTGAAGGCCCGGTTCCCCCGGTCCCACATCATCTGCGGGGCCAGCAACGTGAGTGTGGGCCTGCCGGGAAGAAAGCTCATCAACAGGACATTCCTTGCCATGGCGATATTCGCGGGCCTCGACACGCTGTTTATCGACGTCAGGGACCAGGCGCTCCGGTCGACGGTCCACGCGGCCCAGGTGATTGTGGGCGCCGACCCCTATTGTATGGATTATCTGAAGGCATACCGGGCAAAGAAGATAGTGGTGTAAGCCGGCCGAACCGCCCGGCGCCGCGCGACCAGCGCCAACTAAAGTTTCGAAGAGCTGCTACGCCGGGCTTTCGGACCTTCATAAGTCTTGACAAGGGTGCAGTAATTCCTTACACTTTATGGTAAGGAATGAATATCCTTACCAGGAGGCGCCCATGATAACCGCAAAGGTCACGTCGAAGGGCCAGGTAACAATCCCCAAGAAAGTCAGGGAAAAGCTCGGAGTCCAGCCGGGTGAAGCGGTAGGGTTCGAGGAAAAGGACGGCCTGCTTGTCGTGACAAAAGTTCTGACCACATCGCCCTTTGACAAATGGATGGGCAAACTTACACATCTCAAGGGGAAACGGAGCGACGAGCTTGTAAAAGAGGCGCGAGGTCATGATAACAGCCGTTGACACAAACGTTATCCTGGATATTCTCATACCCGACGAGCCGTTCGCCAATTCTTCGAAGGCCCTTCTGGAGCAGCACCTCTCAAGGGGGCAGCTCATACTCTGCGAGGTAGTGATTGCCGAGCTTGCAGGGCTGTTTCCATCAGAAAAGGAGTTGAAGACGTTCCTCTCCGAGACCGGGATGCGCATGGTCCATTCAAACGAGAAATCCCTCTATATTGCGGGCACGAGATGGGCGACGTATGCCGCCAAGGGCGGCAAGAACCGCATGTCCTGTGCCAACTGCGGCAAGACCTTTGAAGCGACGTGTCCCACGTGCGGTACTGCCTTCACCAAACGTTTCCACGTTCTGGCCGATTTCCTGATAGGCGCCCATGCCTTGACTCACGCGGACTGTATCATCTCGCGCGACCTGGGGGTATACAAAACCTATTTTGGCGATCTCAAGGTGGTGAGCTTTACATGAACGGCGTCGGCCGCGGCAAGGGCAGTGATCTTTGCCCAGATGGTGGACGACCCATCGGCGCATCCGGATCTGTTTCCGACTGAAAAAGCTCAGGAGAAGGAGCGTCAGCGGCTTTTCCGTATCATCGAAGGCCTCGTGCAGTGGGAGAACACCACCAACGAGACAGTGCTGCAGGCGGCGCGCGACGAAATCTGGCAGAGGCGGCGTAATGCCTGCGCCGAGAATGAGGGAAGATGCCTCGTCACGTTCAACCGGAATGATTTCATCGAATTGTCCAGGCTGTATCTGGACGCCGGCCGACCGCACTCCGGCGTTATAATGGCGCCGTACACGTTCAGGGGCAACGAGTTCAGGCAGACAGCCGAAGCGCTCGCGGTCTTTGCCCCCCGAAACACAAACGGATTGCCGCCTTACACGGTAGCATTTTTGTCGCCGGCATAGTCAGCCGCTTCACGCACACTCCCATCCCTTTCGACTTTCGCTTTTCAACTTGCTCCTCGCCCTCCTCCCCGTCGCGTCGTCGCCGGGCACCGGGCTGCGCCGCAAACAAAAAGCCGGGGTGCAGCTCGCCGGATCATGGCCGCGCTAGCCCCCTCTTGCTTTTTCTTTCTTATGGCGTGGGCCTTATTGATGGTGTATAATACCATATGGCGGCGCATCTCCTATTCCGGAATCGCTTTGTTTATGACGACGGCGCCGTGCGGGAAATCACGATCTGGCAGGTCCCGAGGGACAGGCAGACCTGGCCGCACGGACTGAAATACCGCTGCCACTACCAACACGAAGACGGCAAGCAGTGGGTACGCTACGACAACGAGCGGGGGAAGGGAGACCACCGGCACATAAACACCCGGGAAGAGCCTTACGAGTTTCAGGAGTTCCGGGAACTGATCCGTGACTTCCTGAGGGATGTACGAGAAATGAGAGGTGAGCTGTGAGCGAGGATATAAAAGTCGAGGTCAAGGGCGCCGAGGAATCAGCTATGGAGGCGGTCGCGGCGTGGCAGCGCGCAGAACAGGGTCTTGCTCCGGAGCAGCCGGTCGATCGTCTCTATTTTCAGAGCCTGGAGACGCTCTTAGGCGTGTTGTCGCCGCGCCGGCTCGACCTCCTTAAGGTACTGCGTGAATTGGGGCCTTCCAGCGTGCGAGCGCTGTCTAAAAAGCTGAACAGGGACTATAAGAACGTTCACCAGGACATCGCCCTCCTCGAAAAGGTTGGGTTGGTCCAACGGAAGGGCGAGAAGGTAGCGGCACCCTGGGACCGGATTATCGCGGAAATACGACTGGCCGCCTAAGGCAGTCGCCAAAGCGCTCACGGCCTTTGCCCCCCGAAACACAAACGGATTGCCGCCTTACACGGTAGCATTTTTGTCGCCGGCATAGTCAACTGCGTCATGCACACTCCCATCCCTTTCGACTTTGGACTTCAGACTTTCAACTTGCCCATCTTCAGCTCCTTCATCTCAGGCGCTCGCGAAATATTTTTAGCGCGCTTTCTATCATTCGTGGGTGGCCGACAGACTTCGACGGGTAAGAAAAGAATAACAAGGGGAACGGCATGTTATTCTTTTACTTTTGCAGTATTCATCCAACCATGGACGAAATCAATCTCCGCGCGACTTGGTTATTAACGCTTCACAGAGTGCTGTCCACGTCCATCAACGGTCTTCCGATGTGCGGTTCGTCCCGTGAGGTAGACAGGCAAATCAACATTCATCCTTGGTGGGAGCGTCTGGAATTCTGCGACGAGGTCGCCAGATTTCTTCCGCTTTCGGTGGTTGGACCCGCACCGGGTAGGTGAAGGTTGATAGCTCGCTTCTTTCAAAAGAAAGCCCATATGCCACCCAAAGTCTCCGCATCCAGCGGTTTTGGTCTGCCTCAAGTTCCAGGTCGCCAGGAATCGGCATCCCTATCGTATCCGGCGAAATGGCCCGGCGAAACAGGCCCCCGGAAAATGGCTCCATGACAGCAACCCTGTAAGGGTATTCGCAGTGCCCACCTCCGCCAAAAATTACTCGAATCTCGGCAAGCTGGTCCCTGACCATCAATTTGTGTTTTGCCTTGGCGAGACTCCATGGGTGGCAATGCTAAGGTGTTCTCTAATCCAGCTTTTTGCACTTTTTAGCGGTGCCTCCGTTCCACCACTCTCCTTCCTTTCTCGCCACATTTCCAGTGCTTTCCAGTCTGCTGTACCTGTGTCCTCGGCAGCGCGGCGCTCGATTAGGCTGGATCCTAACGGAATGACGCTACCGTGAAGATAGTCAAGATGATCGATTCCTTTGCTTTTCGAGAAGATGAAAACGCTCTGATCTACCGTTCCAGCTCCTGTATCAGAGAAGAGATAGATACCAGGACTGGAAGACCGGGAGCGAACAAAACCCTGCACGTTTGCACTCGTCTCGGGGTAGACGAAACAGTCATCACTCTGTGTGCAGCTTTGTTCGTCGTTAATCCAGCTCACCAATTTCTCGATTTCTTCAATTTCTAAAGCCGGATGGCCTTTGAGTTGGTCTGCCAGAGCCCAGGCCTCATTGAGAATACGGTGATACATCTCGTTCACTTGTGGACGTTCAGCGTCGGCGACTGGCACAGCAAGATTCACCGCCACGTAGTCACTCGCATAGGTGCCAAAACCAGGCAATCGTCGTCGCACGTCATCTCTGACCTCACCCAGGATACCAGCCAATAAATACACGGCGCAGGCTTGCACGAATGAGCCCAAACGATCTTCGCTCACCTCTCCGAGACTATCCCAATAAGGCCTCAGAGCAGGGTCTTTCCAGTGGTGTTGGGCGACTTTCTCAAGTGCGTGCTTCAGGTGATACAGTCCATTCGCACGGTAGTCGGCTTTGGTATTGTCCAGGTGGCGGAGCTTTCCTTCTCTCAACTGAAGACTACACGGGATCAGAAATGGCTCTTCGAAACCGTCAGAACCAGCGGGTAGGTATATCCACGCCTTGTTTGTCATAACATCTCGACAAACGCACTTGGAATAAGAGGTCCCGAAGTCAAACCCTATCTGAACAAAGTACGGGTCACGCTTTAGAATGCGTCGGGGTGTTGCCTCGACCTGTCGCGCGGCGGTAGCCCGTGCCTGCTCGGCAGGAGAGGGCGCAGCAGCGTACTTCTCATGCTCTTTTCCGAGAAACTTTTCTTTCAGTCCCCGAAAAACATCCTTCCATCTGCTGTTCATCGCCATCTTCGCGGATCTATGCTATTTATGCTCCAATTACCCGAAAAATGCCTACAGCCACCGGGTCCTCTTCAAAATGGACTTTCGCCTTTTCGTCCAGTTCCCGAAGCCGCTTTTCTTTATTTTCCATTGCAGTCCGGAGCATACCTTCCGCGGGACGAATCATTCGATCGCTGCCGCTCCTTTCCCTCAGAGTCTGCAACCGTTGCTCGTGCTCAGCAATGCGTCGGTCAAAAATGGCCCTGACGCGCTGAGTCCTGATCTGATAGACCGTCTCGTTCTCGGCCTCGAAATCCTTCACTGCCTCAGAAAATAGGCCCCCCAATGTTTTGTCCAACGAATCATGCGCTTTCCATAGCCCATCCCGGTCACAATCCACGTAGTCCCAGTCTCTTCCGTGATGCAGCAGATGCTGAATGATTGCCTCGGATTCTTCCGGCGACAACTCCTTTTCGTCCGCCAGGGACCGAACTCCATAGGCAAGCCGCTCTCGGGCGTGGAGTCCGATCAACTTCCAGCGCTCGATCTTGTAGCAGTAATCTCCAGGATTTAGGTCGGGATGGCTGATCTGCACCGCCGACAAGTCGAAGAAACCGTGTGCCCGCTCCCTATTGACCTTTGTGATCCACCGGATCAGCGGGGAGAGATGATTAAGGAAATGGATGGCAGATCGCTGGCTCAACGTAAGACGCTGCGCCATCTCCCGGCGGAAGGTGATGTTGAACTCGCGCTGACGGAATGGATGCGCGCTCATTGAGCGGTCGCTGCCGATAAAATCCGCCAAGGAGGAATGCGCTTCTTGGGAAAGCCGCACACGTAGGCAGCCATCGGCAGGGGTATTGTGATTGATCTCGCAGCCTTGAAACTCACGTTCAAAAAAGTCCGCCAGATAATCCTCCAGTTCTCGTGGCTGGATGTATCGGCCTTTCTCACGGTCCTCCTCTATCTTGCGCTGGACGTAATCGGAAAAGGCGATGAGTACGTCCTCGGATTCCTCAAGCGCCTGTATGTGAAGCAGCTTGTTCTGAATCACTCTCTCGGACTGCTCGATTCGCTGCAGCTCTTCTTCGGGTGTGAGTTCCTTACTTAGGAGATCCACCGTCAACCGCTGCACCTCTCGGCCAATCACGGCTTCGAGGTCTCCCAGGCTATTAGCGAAGCGTTCGAGCTTGGAGTGGAGCCGGTCATAGAGACGTTCTTCAATGGTATTGCTGACCTTGAAATTGACAATGGAAATTCGTTTTGCCTGCTGTCCGACACGGTCAACTCTACCAATTCGCTGCTCAACCCGCATCGGGTTCCACGGTAGGTCATAGTTCACGAGTACCCGGCAGAATTGCAGATCAATACCCTCGCTCCCCACCTCGGAGGAAAGCAACACCCGTGGCCCCCGAGGGTCCTTGAAACGCTCGATTTCCTCCCAGCGCCTTTCGTTCGGGACTCCCCCGTGGATTACGGTTACATTAACCCCGTCCGCTATCAAACGGCGTCTGAGATAATTGAGCGTCGGGCGGTAGTAGGCGAAGATAATCACCTTCTCGTCCGGCACCATTTTTGTAAGCAGCCTGATTAGCTCAGAATACTTGGTATCATTCCCCTCGAAATCATGGGCAAGGAGCCGCGTGATCTCGGATATGTCAAGGTCCTCGTTCAGTTCTTCTTCCAAGAGATCATCCAATACGTCCTCGCCCATCGCTTCGTCGAAAAGTTCCTCCACATTTCCAAGTCGGCCGGTCCGGATCTCCTGCACTACTACCGGCAGGCAGCTTGCCGTGCGGAGCTGCAAGCCCAGCACCCGAAAAACATGGAAAGGCCGACTATCCTGGCGGCATTTCCGCCGAACGATAGTAAGAATCGCCTTATAGAGGCTCATTTCCTCAGAAGTATAGTCAACAGGAAGAACTAACGGGTCCCGCAGCGGCCTGTTTTCCTTCACTTGCACCCGCCGGGTCCGATTCACGTAACCGCCCAGGAGATTGAGCTTCTCGGTTATGTCCTGACATTTTGAGAGCAGTGCCTTGTCGTTTGGCCCAAGGCGTTCAAGGGTTTCAGTGAGCTGACGAAAAAGCGGGGACTGGCTAACGAACCGGCTTGCGCCCATCCCGTTAACGGCTTGTTCAAGAAGGCTCGCATCCATGGGAATGCGAGCTAACGCGTTTCCTGCCTGTACGGCTGGACGGTTTGCCTCGAGCAAGTCTTCAAACATCCCCTGCGTCTCGAAAAAGCTCTCGTCAATCAGGCGAAGGAGGCTGTGAAGATCGACGTTGCTGTTGTTCACTGGTGTAGCGGACACACATAATACCGAGCCGGCGCTGGAGGCAAGGCTCTCTCCAAGGCGAAACGTCGTTGTGGCCGGATTCCTCATGTAATGAGCTTCATCGAAGATCACCATATCGAAAGGGTCGTAATCCAATGACCAATGACGCAACTCACGGAGGAACACCGTCTTTTCTGAGCAACTTCCATCATCCCCCGGAGGCTCTTTAAGCAACGGCAGTTCGCTCTTGGGAGGACGAAGCCCGGTATAGGTGGCGATTAGGACAAAAGGTTGTCCCGGCCCACTGGATTTGAGATCGGCAATTTCGCGTTGAAGTTCCATAAAATCGACGATCCGGGGGTCCAAAAGAAACTTGGTGCGGAGTTCGTCTCGCCACTTGTCTGCCAGAATTTTAGGGCAGACCACCAGCAGTCTACGGGCATTTCTCCGGGCCTGAAGCTCCAACCAGATCAGAGCGGCCTCTATGGTTTTGCCGAGGCCCACCTCGTCCGCTATAATCAACCGCTCAGTAGGCGAGTTGATGAACTTGAGGACAGGCTTGAACTGGTAAGGGTAGAAGTCGATCTGTGCCGCTTCCATGGAATAGATCACTTCGTGAAGTGTGCCCTTGAGCTTCTCGAAAGTGATCAGACGCTGAAGGTCTCTGACCTTGCCAAAGTGGCCCGTTCTCAGACGCTCATCCATTGAGCCCGGAGCCTGCATTACCTCCAGAGAGGCTAACGGGCGGAAGCCCGTACCACCGCCGGGGTAGGAGAGCTGCACCATGATGTGCGGTCCTGCTCTACGGCACTTGCCGGTATATTGACCTGGCTGGCCCGGGTTGAACCGGTCCACCATCCAATCGCCTATTGAAAAGGGAACATCGCAGTGTGGAGTTTCCCCATCCATCTTCACGCCACCGACCACTCCTGAGACAGTACCTCCGCCTGCTCCAGCACGGTTTGCGTTGCCTTCTCCTGTTTGTCGGGCGGATAGCTGTATTTACGCAATATACGCTTCACGAGGACGCGCAATTGAGCGCGCACATTCTCACGCACGGTCCAGTCGATAGTGACATTGGCGCGCACCGTCTTAACCAGTTCCCGTGCAATGGTCTTAAGCACGTCATCGCCCAATACTTTCACCGCACTGTCGTTAGTCTCCAGCGCATCATAAAAGGCAACCTCCTCTTCCGTAAGCCCCAATGCTTCTCCACGGGCGTTTGCTTCTCGCATCTGCCTGGCCAGTCCAATCAATTCCTCGATCACTTGGGCCGCCTCGATAGCGCGATTTTGATAGCGGCGGATGGTCTGTTCCAGCATTTCGGCAAACGATCTTGCCTGCACCACGTTCTTGCGCCCTTTGGAGTGAATCTCACCGGAGAGCAACTTGCGCAGCAGCTCAACGGCCAAGTTGCGCTGAGGCATACCTTTGACCTCGGCCAAAAACTCTTCTGAAAGAATCGAGATGTCCGGCTTCTTGAGGCCTGCGGCGGCGAAAATGTCTATTACGCCCTCGGGTGCGACGGCGCGCGAGACGATCTGGCGCAGCGCGTGGTCGAGTTCTTCCTCGGTCTTTGCCTCACCGGGCGCACGCTTCGCTATGCTCGCCCGCACCGCCTGAAAAAACGCAACATCATCCCGGATGCGCAATGCCTCCTCATGCGGCACGGCAAGGGCGAACGCCTGCGACAATTCCTGCACGGCTCTAAGGAGCCTGTTTTTCCCATCTTCCTGACCGAGGATGTGCTCCTGCGCGGGAGGCAAGAGGCTTAATCGCTCTGAAGGGATTCCTGTCACCCACTTCGACCAGTCGAACCCATGGAACAGACCACGGCAGATGTCGTGCTTCTCAAGCATTGCCGCGACTGCTTCCTGCTGGTCGATGGCCGTCTTGCCGGTGCCGCCGCTTTCGGTGTAAGTGGAGAGAGCGGCCTTTAACTCGTGGGCAAGCCCCAGGTAGTCCACCACCAGCCCGCCAGGTTTGTCGCGGAAGACGCGGTTCACCCGCGCTATCGCCTGCATCAGCCCGTGCCCGCGCATAGGTTTGTCCACGTACATGGTGTGCAGGGGGGGCGCATCGAAGCCGGTGAGCCACATATCTCTGACCAGCACCATCTTCATCGGGTCTTCGGGGTCACGGAATCGATTGGCGAGCATCTCGCGGCGCCGTTTGTTGCGGGCGTGTTCAGCCACCCTTGGTCCCTCCGATGCGTTGCCCGTCATGACGACCTTGAGCGCGCCTTTGGCGTCATCCCCGTGGCGCCATTCCGGGCGGAGCTTGATGATCTCGTCGTGCAGGTCCATGCAGATGCGCCGGCTCATGCAGACCACCATGGCCTTGCCATCCATCGCCGACAGGCGCTCGTCGAAGTGCTCCACAATGTCTTTGGCCACGAGCTTGAGGCGCTTCTCCGACCCGACGACAGCCTCAAGCTGCGCCCACTTGGTTTTCAGCTTTTCCTTGCGCTCGATCTCCTCACCCTCGGTCACTTCCTCAAAATCAGGGTCGATGTGTGGTCGCTCCGCCTCGTCCAGTTCCAGCTTCGCGAGGCGGTTTTCGTAGTAGATCGGCACGGTCGCCTTGTCCTTTACCGCCCGCTGGATGTCGTAGATGCTGATGTAGTCGCCGAAGACTGCTCGGGTGTTGTTGTCGGTCATCTCGATGGGGGTGCCGGTGAACCCGATGAATGATGCATTGGGCAACGCGTCCCGCATATGCCGGGCAAAGCCTTTAATAAAATCGTACTGGCTGCGGTGGGCCTCGTCAGCGATGACGACAATATTGCGCCGCTCGGAAAGTACAGGATGGCGGTCGCCCTTTTCTTCCGGGAAAAACTTCTGAATCGTGGTGAAAACTACGCCGCCGCGACACCACAGACAGCTTGGCGCGCAGATCGGCTCCGGCTTTCCGCCTGAACCGGAGGCTGGTGCAACAGGTCCTGGCAGCGCGAGAAGGTGCCGAAAAGCTGGTCGTCGAGATCGTTGCGGTCGGTGAGGACGACAATCGTCGGGTTTGCCATGGCCGGCTCCCTGATCATTCGTCCTGCATAAAAGGCCATGGTCAGGCTCTTCCCGGACCCCTGCGTGTGCCACACGACACCGATACGCCGGTCGCCGGGATGGCCGCCGTGTCGCTTTCCTGCCTCGTAGCCCCCCAGCCTCTCAACAACACGATCGCCAGCAGCCTGAAGCCGTGCTGCCCGAAGCGTCTCGCCCACGGCCACGTTTACCGCATGAAATTGATGATACCCCGCCATTTTCTTTGCGAGGAGCCCATTACCTGAGTCCTCGAAGACAATAAAGTGTCTGATCAAATCGAGGAGGCGACGCTTCTCGAATACGCCCTCGATTATGACCTGCAATTCCGGCATATAGGGATCTGCCAGCTTTTCTCCCGAGACGGTGCGCCAGGGCTTGAACCATTCCCGGCCTGCGGTGAAGGTACCGATGCGCCCCTCGATACCGTCGGAGACGACCAACAGCGTATTAAAGGCGAAAAGGGCGGGCAGCTCTGTCTTGTAAGTTTGGAACTGTTCGAAAGCTGACCAGATAGTGGTGTTCTCATCGGCGGCGTTCTTGAGCTCGATTATGGCGAGGGGCACGCCGTTGACGAAGATTACTATATCCGGGCGGCGGGTGTGCTTATTCTCAGCGACCGTAAATTGATTGACGACTAACCAGTCGTTGTTGTCCACGACGTCGAAATCAATCACGCGCACCTGGGCGCCACGGATGGAGCCGCCGGTCGTCCGGTACTCCACCGTCACGCCATCAACGATCAGCCGGTGGATGACACGGTTACGCGCTTCCAGTGTCGGCCCTTCGGGCCGCGTCAGCTTGCGGAAGGCATCTTTAATTGCTTCCGTGGGAAGCAGCGGATTGAGCCGCGCGAGGGCGTCCTGCAACCGCTGCTCCAGCACGACCTGTCCATAGTTAGAGCGCTCGGCGAAAAGCTCGCCGGGTGCTATCTCGGGACCATGCATAACTGCATAGCCAAGGCTTTCCAGCCAGGCGAGGGCGGCGGATTCAACGGCAAATTCACTCATTGCCATACAGTGAACTCCTCCCAGGCGGCATATCGGTTCATCCCCTTGTTAAGCTGCCAATTCCTCCACAACATCTAGCCGGGCGCCCCACAAAACAGGATGAACATCATAATTCCTCAGCGCATCGATTACAGAGGGCGAGGCGACATGTTCCGCATCATTCAGAAACGCATACGCCCTGGAATTGGGCAGCCTTACTTCCTTTGTATCGATCCACGAAAACGCAACGGCCTCCGCCATATCCCTGCCAGGTCTATTGATAGCCTTGAGTATTCTCTCTGGCTGCTTCTTCGAGGCAGGGATCACGAAATCAAACAGGTGATCATAACCGCTCTTGCCGGTGAATTTGACCTTCGGAGTGTAGCGAATATCGTTGGCATCGAGCCACAGAATCACGTCTTCCAAAAAAAGACTTGCAACGACGGGCACCGCAAGATAGAAGAGGTCGTTTATTGCCAGCATAGCCTGAACAAGGTTATGCTTTTTCAGTGCGAAATTATCTCTTGATGCGCGGACGGTGAGGGAGTCGCCCTCAAGTCTTACTCCGAAGCCGTTGAGGGTAATTCCGAGGAGGTCTTTTCTCTTCCTGCTTTCCAGTTCGCAGCCCGAACGCTGAAGATCCCCGATGGTGTACCCGTCATCGGTAAGAATAAAACCGCCGTTCTGTCGCTTTGCATATATCTGCATATAGTCGTTGTGCCGGTCGAGATAAGGCGTGGTGATCTCTATCCAGTCCTTAATCTCACGAAGCGTCGTTTTATCTTTCAGCCACAACCAGTATTGGTCCAGCAGCTTTTGCACTTCATCGATCATGTCCACAACCCCTTTTGGATCAACGGTTGTTTTGTCACGTTGCAGAATATCATGAAATCGTTGAGCGTCTCCCAGAGATCTGTGCCCAGGCGTGGGAACGAGTCAAGCGGAGCTGGAACAGCCCATTTGTCGGCGAAACCCTCGCGAAAGACATGGAGATGAGGCGTAGGAACCTCCTCTCCGTCGGGGTTCCGGTGAGGCTGCCCGCCGAAATCGAGACGTACGAGAACAATGACCTGTCTCGATCTCGGCGATTGGTC
>CAVTDX010000062.1:0-60220 GCA_963733345.1 uncultured delta proteobacterium | reverse complement strand
TTCCTCTCCCACGATCACGGCGCCGCTCGTCTCGACGATCATGGGAACTTTCCAGTTAGGCACGGCCATGGGACATCCCGACATGAGCACGCGCGTCGTCTTTTTCGGGAATGCGCCCTTGCCGTCCCTCACACGCCCTTCGAGCTCGTCGCACAGGGCGTTGACGGAAGCCGTAAAGCGCACCGGGTCGTCGTAGAAGAAGACCTGGTTGACGAGCAGCGCGTCGAGGCCCGATATGGGCGCAGGATCCGATTTGCGCAAATCGGCGAGGCGCTTTACTGCACTGCGCTTCGCGTTTGTCGTCGCTATCGCGCTCTTCAGGCCGGCGACGGTGATCTTCCTGCCGCTCACGTCCTCAAGCTTCTTCATGAACTTCCGGTACTCGGCCCTTAGAAGGTCCTTCCCCGCGTCGCTCTTCATCTGGGGGAGGTCGATGACGTAGAGGTCTTTGACCATGGGCGCGAGGACTTCATAGGCCTTCTTCTTGCCGTCGCACGTGTTCTCGCCCACGACGACGTCGCTCGCTTCTACGTAAGGGCACACCCGGCCCTGCTTGAAGCCGAAGGCTGACTTGATGAGGGGGCAGAGGTTGCGGGGGAGCACCGTCTCGGCTGCTTCGAAATTGAACTCCGCGCCGGCGCAAAGTCCCACGGAGACGCCGTCGACGGCCAGGATCAGCTCCTCAGGCACGAAGACGCAGTAAGAGCCGATTACCTTGCGGCCCTGCGCCTTTGCGTCCATCAGCTCCTTGATCCGCAGGCCGTGCACTTCGCTCATGACGAAGTCGAAGTATTTCATCCCCTCGGGACGGTCCTTCTGCGAGAGGAAAATGTCCCGGTAAGCTCCTCCAAGAATGGAAAGGAGCGCGTCGTGGCCTCTAAGGTCAAGGCCGAGATCCGACCACATTTGCGTATAATCCGACATGGAAACCTCCTGTGAAATAAAAAATCCGGCCGCACATTTTCTGCGCCGGATTCTGAAAAGGAGGCTCACCCTTGTCAGGGCGGAGAAATTGCGGACACGGTCATAATGGGAGGCCAGCCTGGCCCCCTGCGCTCTTCTCAGTCCAATGGGATAAACAATCTATCGTCTCTGCGCATCATCGCGTACCGCCTTTTCCTTTAATCTACATATAATATAAGGACGGGGCGCCATTGTCAATGCCCGTTCTCGCTACAGAAAACATTGACATATAACGCCCAACCCTGTTAGCCTGATAGCGCCAACGACCAAGAAGGGAGGATAAAAGCATGGATGGAAGGGTAGCGAGGGTGACGGAGGTCATTGCAGGCTCTCCAAAAAGCTTCGACGACGCGGTCCTGACCGGCTTTAAAAGGGCCTCAAAGACGCTAAGGGGCATAAGCGGCATCAAAGTCAAGGACTGGAGAGCAAAAGTAGAAGACGGAAAGATAGTGGAATACAGGGTAACCCTGGAAGTCTTGTTTATTCTAGAGAGCTGATGCGGAGCCCGGCGTCGTCCGGCCGGCCGCGAAGATGCCACAGGAGAAGCTGCGCATAATAACGGCGCTTCCTCCTGATCGGCTTGCTGTAAAGGACAAAGGGCAGGAGAGTCGCCGGCAGGAAGAACAGGAGGGCCTTGCACATCCTGACCAGGACAAACGCGCCGTAGTAGCTTCCCGAGTGGTGCTTCCTGACGAATTTATAGAGGGAGATGGAATATTCGATCCTGCCCCTGATCCAGGATTGCGACACGGTTTTTCCCTGAAAATGAACGAGCCTCGATCCGGGAAAGAAGACCACCCTGGAACCCTGCTTTCCCGCGCGGAGACACAGGTCCGTTTCTTCCAGAAAGAAAAAAAACCTCTCGTCGAAACCGCCGAGGCGGTCAAGGAGCTGCCTTCTCGCCATCAGGGCCGCGCCTATCACCGAAGCGACGTCGATGGGGCGGGTGTGCTTCCCGCCCTTCGTTCTGAGCCGGGGGAATAGAGCTTCCAGGACCTCCCTGGGCGCCAGCTCAAGGGCAAGAGAAGGGATAGGGGCGAAAGAGCGTTGCGGCCTCATATCCGCATAAACGAGCTGGGGCGCGACGATGCCTATTGACGGGTCTTTCTCCGCAAAGGCAAGCATCTTTATTATCTCTCCCGGCAGGAGGCGCGTGTCGCTATTCAAAAAAAGGACAAATTCCCCGGTCGAGCGCCGCCAGCCCGTGTTGGCGGCCGCGGCGAAACCCCTGTTTTCGGAATTCCTCTCGCAGACCGCCCAGGGGAATTTTGAGGCTATCAGCTCTTCCGTGCCGTCCGTCGAGCCGTTGTCCACGACGATCACCTCTTTTGTTGCGGCCTCTAACGACCTGTCGGCGTCTATTGAAGAGAGGAGCCCGGTAAGAAGGTCCTTCGTGTTTCTGGCGACGATCACGATAGAGAGCACGCCATATCCTATCATATGCCCCTGGCTTTGTATACCCGCGCCAGCTCTAGTGTTTTCTCACTGCTTGCCCTCTCGGTATGAAGTAACAATGAAGTAGAATTTTCGCTAAGGATCGAGGGCGTGAAGCAGGAGTCCTCGCCCCTGACCACGCTTTCCTTATGCGGGCTTCAGATGAACGGCGTTTGTCGGAAAGGGCGTATATGACGACCGCGAGCGGGAGCGCCCCAATCTCCGAGCGCGTGATGCCGGACGAAAGGCTCGTACTCATTCGTTGACAAGCAACAAGCGGCAGCCTACAATTGAAAGAATCCGGGACGAAAAATGGGCGATATCAAAAGGATGTTCGATCCCAAAAGCATTGCTCTCATAGGCGCCAGCGATAAGGAGCGTTCTGCAGGGAGGATCATCCTCGAAAACCTTTTACTTTCAAAGGAAAGAACAATTTTTCCGGTAAATCCTCAAAGGAAAAGGCTATTTAATCTGGTCGACTGTTATCCGAGTATTTCGCGAGTGCCCGGGCCGGTGGATCTCGCAATCATCGCAACGCCTGCTCAGACGGCGCCTTCACTCCTGGAAGAATGCGGCAAGGCGGGAGTGCAGGGGTTGATTATTGTTTCGGCAGGATTTAAAGAGACAAGCGCCGAGGGAGAGGAGCTCGAGAGGCGGGTGATTGAGCTTCAGAAGCAATACAAGATGAAACTCCTTGGCCCTAATTGCCTGGGGTTCATCAGGCCCCATCTCGACTTGAACACGACTCCCCTGGAGGCGACCCCTGTCAGGGGAAATGTTGCCTTCGTCTCTCAGAGCGGCGCCTTCGGAAGAGCCTTGCTGCAGTGGGGTATTAATGCCCATATGGGTTTCAGCATGTTTGTTTCTCTCGGATCGATGATCGATGTTGATTTCGGTGAGATGATCGATTTTCTCGGTTACGATCGCCATACGAGAAGCATTATGATCTACATGGAGGAGAGTATCGGCGATGTAAAGAAGTTCATGAGCGCTGCCCGTGGTTTTGCCCGCAACAAGCCTATCGTTGTGCTTCGGCCGCCCCGCCTCGCCGAGGGCAGGACGCCGGCCCGGACCCATACGGGACGGATGGCCATAAGCGACCGCGTGTATGACGCGGCACTGAAAAGGGTAGGCGTCGTGCGCGTGAAGGCCACAGCCGATTTGTTTAATATAGCCGGCGTCCTTTACTCGAAGCGCTTGCCGAAAGGCCCGAGGTTGACGATCATTACCAACGCGGCCGGGGTTGGCATCATGGCTACCCATGCCATCCTGGAACTCGGCGGCAGACTTGCGAGACTTTCTGCTGAGAACTTGGCGGCCCTGAGATCTATTATGCCTCCTTATTGGAAGGAAGGAAACCCCGTGGACGTTTTGAGAGACGCAGATGTGGAACGCTACGCAAAAGCCATTAAGATTTGTTTAGACGACCGAGATGTGGATGGGATATTGGTTATTTTTACCCCTCAGGACGCAGCCCGCCCTGATGAACTTGCCTCTGCCGTGGCAGGCATTGCGAACGACGCCTGGAAGCCGATCATCACCTCGTGGATGGGCGGGAGGGATGTTCAGGATGGAAGAGAGATCTTTCTGGAGAACAATATACCGATTTACGAGACGCCTGAAGAAGCTGTAAAGACGTATCTATACATGTATAACTATGAGCGTAATCTCGAACTTTTGTATGAGACGCCTGCCGACCTCCCCGTGGACCAGGCGCGCCGAAGAATAGCCTCAAGGCGCTGATCAAGAGAGCGGCCGCCGCGGAGAGGCTCATTCTTACCGAGGAAGAAGCAAAAAGGGTCCTTATCAACTACGGCATACCCGCCAATAGGACCTATCTGGCGCAACACGTAGAACAAGCCGTCAGCACGGCAAGAATGATCGGGTACCCGCTGGTGCTCAAGATCGCCTCACAGGATATCACTTACAAAAGCGATGTGGGGGGCGTTGTCTCAGGCATAAATTCGGAGGCGGACCTCCGGATAGAGTACGAAAAGCTTATGACAAGGGTCGGGCAGAATTGTCCGGGCGCAAGGATAGCAGGCATCACCGTTCAAAAGATGATGGAAAAAATAGATTACGAGATCATTCTGGGAGCCAAGAAAGACGAAGATTTCGGAGCCGTCATCCTCTTCGGGATGGGAGGTACGGACGTTGAGATTTTCAGCGACTTTTCCGTCGGCCTGCCTCCCTTGAATCAGACGCTCGGTCGTAGGCTGATGGAGGAAACCAAGGCGTATAGACTGCTTCAGGGCCATCGAGGGAAGCCTGCGGCCGATCTGAAACAACTGGAACAGATCATCGTCAGTTTCTCGAACCTCATCATAGATTTCCCTGAAATCCTGGAAGTAGACGTCAACCCGATTGCCCTGTGTAATGGCAAGGCCTGTGCGCTGGATGCCAAAATTGTGATCGACAGGAATTGCCTTAACCGGAGCGCTCCCTATCCGCACCTGGTTCTTACGCCCTATCCCACAAGGTATGTTACGCGCTGGAAGCTTGCGGACGGCGCCGACGTGCTTCTCCGGCCCATAAGACCGGAGGACGAGCCTCTCGAACACGAAATGCTGATGAGCCTGTCAGAGGAAGCGATGCGCGAACGGTTCTTTCAGGTCATAAAGCACATCAGCCATGAGATGCACATAAGGTTCTGCAACATAGATTATGATCGGGAAATGGCAATCGTGACCGAGATAGGGCAAGGCGAGAAACGCAGGATCATTGGCATAGGAAGGCTCATCGTCGAGCCTGATGGGAAGAAAGGTGAGTTTGCCGTGGTAGTGCACGATGACTTTCATGGCAAGGGTCTCGGACACAAGCTCGTGGATATGATGATTGGAATAGCCCAGGAGAAAGGCCTGGACGAGTGTTACGCTTTTGTGCAGTCCGACAACAGAAAAATGATAAGCTTATGCAGAAAGCTGGGATGCGGCATAGAGGCCCTGCCGGACAGTCTGAGCAGGGTGAGCCTTCTCCTGAAATAGTCTTTCGTAGAGCGGCAATTTGCCAGCATCACGAAATGCCTGTGCATATTTATGCGTCGCGTGGCACTTATATATCCGTCGGATAGGGAGCAGGCTTTCGGCTTCTCTATCTTCGCATCAGCAATCGCCGTTGGAAAAATCACCGCCCTCTTGCCTTGCACCCACTGGAACGCCACGGCCATAGAGGCTGTTTGAGCGGGTGCTGGCTGCGTTCTCCTTTGCCGAGGTCCTGCCCCGATCGAATGAGGTTTTCCGAAGTAAGGACACATTCGATAGTGGGTGCCTCTTCAGCCTCCTCCTGACCCCTATCAGACCCAACAGACCCGAACCAAGGAGCCACGCCGCGGGAGGAGCGGGGACGGAGGAAGCCTCGGTAACCGTGAACGTGCCGCCGTTGTAGATGACAGGGTAGTTGCCCTGGGCCGTTCCTTCGTAATAGGAATAATTGTTCACCCCGCCGTTTCCGAATATGTTGATCTCGTTGTAACCGGCGCCGCCTAAGACGCCCACCGTAAAGAGCAATCCCGGATATGTGAGTATCGAGGTTGAGCTGGGGGAGAGAGTGTTATCGTAGTAGAACGCTCCGGAAGGACTCGTCGCATAGGTCCCGGCGGGAATCGTCCCTGCACCGGTATACAATTCAGCGGTAAACGCGGCGCTGTTTAAGGCGCCCCCCGTAACCGTGAAGGGCTCAGCACCCGGAGCGGTAATCAGGGTTCCCGAGGCGCTGAACGTTCCGTCTACGTACGAGAACGTGTAATAATCGGCAAAAGCGCGACCCAAACTCATGAGGAACAGTGCAAAGACGAGACAAACTATTTTTTTCATCTGGGACCTCCTCTTATCGTTCATCCCCGATTTCCTTTCCATCCCACCCTTACGGTGGCGTATTACATTGTAATACTTTATATCGTCATTGTCCAGATATTTCTTAAGTCGATTTATCGATTTATTTTTGGAAAAAGGAACGGCTTGTCGACGGGGAAGGGAATCGTCCAGTCGACTCGCCTATTCGCAAGGAAAGACTTCTTCAGATCATCACGAAGCCTCTCTCCGCACCCGTCCTCACCCGACCCTTCTCCTGAAGCTCGAACAGCGAGAGATCGAACAGTTTGCCGCCTCGCGACACGCCATAATTACGATAATCGGGCAAATAGTTGACCCGTACGGTCTCCTTTCACGAAACATTGTCAAGAACACTCGCTATTGCTGCGGCAAGCTCGTTCTTGGTGAGCGGCTTATTGATCACGGCGCGAATGCCCTTTGACCGCACTTTTTCCAGGGAGACGACAGCACCCGTATACAAGGCTATCGGTATGTCGGGACGAAGACGTAGAAAGTCGGCGGCAAGTTCTTCGGCCAGCACGCCAGATGATATGTGGTCTAAGATTATCAGGTCGAATTGCTGGGGATCATCGAAAAACACCGTGCGGGCTTTTTCGACGTCCCCCACCGCAAAGGAATCATATCCGATTTTCTCGAGGACTGCCTGGGTTAATTCGCAGAAAATCGGGTCGTCGTCTACCATCAAGATCTTCATCTTGTCTGACATACATCCCCCTCCTGGACGAAGCACAAAACCGTATTCGGGATTACATCGCCTCCTGCGGCCCGATTTCGGAAACAAAAAATGCAGGTCGCCGTGTGCGAGATGTTCGGTGAATAGCGCCCACTTTTTGAATCCGCTCCTCACTGCCGATCAGCCCGACCGGGCCGGGACAAAAGAGCATCAGCGCAGAGGGCGGCAGAACGCTCGAAACCGTAAGGTCCGTCTCCGTAAACGTCGTGGTTCCTTTAGGAGCGCCGCCGTCGGTGATACCGTCCTTCGCTCGATTCCGGTTTTTCTTTCGTCCTGGCGATGATATGCCGCTCAGGGTCGTACACGTGCGTCGAGCCGGAAGGCTCGTTTACCAGGAGCTTGCGGAAGCCGTCAGGGCTGTCCTGATAACCGATAGCCACGACCGGAATCTTTGTCGTCTCCGCCATCTCCCTACCCCCCCCTCTCGCGTGGTCCGCCCACGTCCAAGGCCGTCAGGTTTTCGAACAGTCTCTTGTGCGCTTTTTTGCCGGAGCGTACACGTGTTAACCGGTCCTCCCATCGCTTTTCCATCCTGACCCCTCGAAAGCAAGTCAAGCAAAATGTGTGCCTCTTTGTAACACGCTGTTATTTAAGGTAATTATATGATAGACAAACTTATTCCTGTAAAACAATCAGACACACAGGGAGAGGAACCGTCTTTCGGAGAAGCGCGTCAAGCCCCGCGCGGCGGGAAATTCCTCATCGCGGCGAAAGGGACGCCATGCGCGCGATGGACATGCGTGAAGCGAACCGTCATCGCGCAACATGGCGAAGCTGCTACGACTTCTTTAAAAAAGCGAGGAAGAAATGCGCCCACGGACAAGAGCGGGCGTCTCGCTATATCTCCATTTGACGCCATGCTTTGGACACCTGTAAACAAATAAGACAGTGTCAAGCAAATAGAGCGCCGATTCCGGAAAGATAGATTCCTCTCGCTTTCAGGCGGCATTCCTGACTCGCCTGAGGGGTCCTTGTGAGATGAGTCGTAGGTCGTTTCGTTATTGATGCCTTCCTCTTGAAAAAGAGCTTCTACTTTGCGTTGACACAAATGGTGATAGACTGCAAAAAATCCCTTGACATGCGGATGCGCTCATGCTATAAACTCACATGCTCGGGATAAAAAGCATGAAACGCGACAGCGCATGGTGGTGGTGGTTCAATTCGTGGTTGTGAGACCGCCAGTACCAGGCCATGAGCGGTTTCGCAACCGCTCATGGCCTTTTTTTATCGGGCCATGAGCCACCTCATGGCCCTTTTTGTTTCGAGTAAATCCGTTTTAAGGAGGGAGTTGTGCAGACAAAGATATTTCTCGAAGAAAAGGACATGCCCAGGAAATGGTACAACATTCAGGCGGACCTCGCGAGCCCCTTGCCGCCTCCGCTGCATCCAGGGACGGGTCAGCCAGTCGGGCCCGAGGATCTGGCGCCGATCTTCCCCATGCCCCTCATCGAACAGGAGATGAGCCGGGAGCGCTGGGTCGATATACCGGAAGAAATCCTGGACAAACTGCGCATCTGGAGACCTTCGCCGCTCTACCGCGCCCCGCGGCTGGAGAAGTTCCTCGACACCCCGGCGCACATCTACTTCAAACACGAGGGCTTCAGCCCCGCGGGAAGCCACAAACCGAACACCGCCATCGCCCAGGCATACTACAACAAGATCTCGGGGATCAAGAGGCTGACCACCGAAACGGGGGCGGGCCAGTGGGGGTGCGCCCTTGCCTTTGCGGGGGTTCAATTCGGCCTCGAGGTGAAGGTCTATATGGTAAGGGTCAGCTACAACCAGAAGCCTTACAGAAAAATGCTCATGCAGACGTGGGGCGCCGATTGCGTGGCGAGCCCGAGCCCCGATACGGCGGCGGGGAGGGAGTTTCTTGCCAAAGACCCGGAGCACCCGGGCAGCCTCGGCATCGCCATCAGCGAAGCGGTCGAGGACGCGGTCACGTCGAAGGAGACCCGATATTCTCTCGGCAGCGTGCTGAGCCACGTTCTCATGCACCAAACGGTGGTGGGCCTCGAGGCCCAGGAGCAGATGGCGCGCATGGGCGAGTACCCGGACGTCGTAATAGCGTGCGTGGGCGGAGGAAGCAACTTCGGGGGTTTGACCTTTCCCTTCCTCAGGGACAAGATATACGGCAAGGACCTGCGGGTGATCGCCTGCGAGCCCGTTTCCTGCCCAACCATGACGAAAGGGCCCTATGTCTACGACTTCGGCGACACTGCGGGGAAAACGCCCCTCCTGGCCATGTATTCCCTCGGCCACAACTTCATGCCCGCGCCCATACATGCGGGGGGCCTTCGCTACCACGGGATGTCGCCCCTTGTGAGCAAGCTGTTCTCAGACGGCCTGATCGAAGCGACGGCCTACCCACAGTCCAAGACGTTCACCGCAGGCTTGACGTTCGCGCGGACCGAAGGGTTCGTGCCTGCGCCTGAAACAAACCACGCGATTGCGTGTGTGATCGAGGAGGCAAAAAAAGCCAAGGAGGAGGGAAAAGAACGGGTCATTCTCATGAACTTCAGCGGACACGGCTTGATAGACCTCGGGGCTTACGATGCCTTTCTCTCGGGGAAGCTGGAGGATACGACCCTGGAAGACGAAGACTTGCAGAAACTGCTGAGGGAACTGGACCAGTTCCCGAGGCCCTGACCCCGGACCCCGGCGGATAAGGCGCTATGCTGTGGATTTCTCCGGGGAGAAGTAGTACTCTCAAGCGACGGCGGATGAGGAAATAGCAGAACCGATGCATCTCTCGGAACGAATCAAGCATATAAGACCTTCGGGCGTAAGGAAAATCTTCGATCTCGCCCGAACCGTGGAAAACCCGGTGGACCTGAGCATCGGCGAGCCGGATTTCGATATACCGGACGTCGTAAAAGAAGAGGGCATCCGGTCGATCCGCGGGGGATTCAACAAATATACGCCGTCGGGGGGATCCCGGAGCTGCGGGAGAAAATTTTGAAGGCGTTGCATACGAAGGGGGTCGCCTGTGAGGACGTGATCGTCACGCCGGGCGTCACAGGCGGCCTCCTCCTCGCCTTTTTCGTCCTGCTCGACCCCGGCGACGAGGTTGTTGTCCCCGACCCGTATTTCGTTCTCTATGAGTATCAGATACTCCTCCTCGGCGGCAAGCCGGTATTTTTCGACACCTATCCCGATTTCACCTTGAGAGAGGCCGAGCTGAGGAGCGCCCTTTCGGACAGGACCAAAATCGTCCTGATCAACAGCCCCAACAACCCCACGGGCGCGGTCTACTCGCGCGACGAGCTCGCAATGGTCGCGCGCGTTGCGCATGAGAGAGACATCGCAGTTTTCTCCGACGATATATACGACGGCTTTTCCTACGAAGCAGACGGTTTGTCCGATTGTTTAGGCCGGCTCTGCGATAATGCCCTTACCTTCGGCGGTTTCTCCAAAACCTGGGGCATGACGGGCTGGCGCATCGGCTTCGCCGCGGGTCCCAAACCAGTCATCGACCGCATGGTCACTATGCAGCAATATGCTTTCAGCGCGGTCAATTCGATAGCCCAAAAAGCGGCGCTCCTTGCCCTCGATTACAGGACGGACGATCTGATAGAAGGCTACAGGCAAAAGAGGGACCTCGTCTACGAGGGGATCAAGGACAAGTTCCGAGTGGTCAAGCCGAAAGGCGCGTATTACATATTTCCCGAGGCGCCGGACGGAGACGGAGACGCCTTCGTGGAGCGGGCGCTGAAAAAAAACCTTTTTATCATACCTGGGAGCGTCTTCTCAAGGAGACAATCCCACATGCGCATCTCCTTCGCCGCGAGCGTTCCCGTCCTCGAAAAGGGCGTCGAGATACTGAGAAGCCTGGCGTAATCGGGCGGCCGGGCTCTTTTCGCGCCTGGCTTTGTCGTCGCGCCGTCCATTAAGAATCGCCTCGCCCCCGTCGAGCAACGGAGGGCCGCCGCCTTCGTTCATTTGACCTTCTTCCCCCGCTGGTACACGATTTCGAGCTTACGCATCTTGCTCCTAAGCGTACTCGGGTTGACGCCGAGTAATTCGGCCGCCCCTCCAGCCCCATGGACTTTTCCCCCCGTCTGCCGCAGGACTCTCCGAATGTGGCGCGAGACAGTCTCTTCAAGGAACAGATTCGAGTCGGTCTCGTCGGCTGCCGCTGCGCCCTCCTCGGAGCGCGGCCCCGGGAAGGGGCCGAACGTCACCGGACCGCCTTTACTGAGGATCAGTGCGCGCTCCAGCACGTTCTCAAGCTCCCGCACATTGCCGGGCCAATCATAGGCGATAAGCCGGTCGATGGCTCTCGGGGCGAGGGCCGGAGTCGTCGGCAGTTTCAGCGCGGCCGATTTCTGCCGGATAAAATGGTCTACAAACGCCGGTATGTCCGCCTTCCTCTTTCGCAGAGGCGGAATTGCGATTGGAAACACGTTGAGCCGGAACCACAGGTCCTGGCGGAACCGCCCGGTCTTCACCATCTCCTCCAGATCGCGATTGGTGGCGGCGATCACCCTTATATCCGTGGGAATAGTGGCAGTTCCGCCCACCCGCTGGATTTCCCTGTACTGCAGTACCCGCAGCATCCTCACCTGGGCTGCAAGGGGCAGCTCGCCGATCTCGTCAAGGAAAATGGTGCCGCGGTCGGCCAGCTCGAAGCAACCGCGTTTCAGGACCGCCGCGCCGGTGAAGGACCCTTTCTCGTGGCCGAACAACTCGCTGTCGATGAGACCCTCCGCAATGGCGCCGCAGTTTACCCTGATAAGGGGACCCTCCCGCCGGGGCGAGGCATCGTGTATCGCGTGAGCGATTACGTCCTTGCCCACCCCCGTTTCTCCCGTGAGCAGCACGTGGCTGTCGAGGGGCGCCACGTGTCTCACCATCTCCATGACCTCGCGCAAGCCCCCGTCCGCGCCTACGATCCGGTCCCCGGACAGGTGAAACAATTCCCTGTGGAGATACTTATTGTCGTCCGTAAGTATGTCCTTCAACTTGAGGACCTCCTGATGTTTCAGGGCGTTTGACAGCGCTATGACAAAGGGCTCTCGCAAGAGCGCGAGCAGGCGGGCGTGCTCCCCGGTATATTTGCCTTTGCCTGCCGCCCGCAGCACGAGGTGTCCCAAGGTCGCTCCCTCGACGTCGAGACGCATGTAAAGGAGGGATGAATCTATCGTCCCGACGGCACTGAAGATGGGCCCGGCGACTGGATCAGACGTGGGGTCGTTGATGACCCGCACCATCACGGAGCCCAGGTCAGGCCGATCTATGAAGACCCGGTTAAGGGCGCCGGGGTCTCGAGCATCTTTCTCACGTCGGCAGAAAGAGGGATGAGCGGGTTTCCACCCTTCTCCGCGTGATCGGAGACCACTGAAAAAGGCCGGACAGCTCCCAGCCCCCGATCATAGAGGCCAAGCATGAGGTGGTCCACGGGCATGACCTCGCTCAGGTACTGGAGGGACCGTTGCATTGCAGTCTCGATGTCCAGACTGCTGCAGATCCGCAGCGTCGCCTGTCGAAAGAAATCATTCTCATCTATTGCCATGAATCCCCCTCACTTTAGCGATCCGATCTTAACGCACCAAAGCGGCATATGCAATAACTTAAGCAGGCAATCGTGAAATAACACAATATCCGCCTCGACTGCGAAATAAAACGATCTCTTTTGCTATCTATCGCAACGTTTTCATTGATTCAAAGTAAGATATTGATATTATTGATACTTTGTAGTGGATCCATTCTTGCATGTCAAGCTTGCATGAGGGAGGCGATAGCCATGAGTTCCTACTACGCCGGAGCGAATCAGAAAATACCCGCGGCAGACTATATGGGGTCTCTCACCGTGGACGATCGGAAAGCGGAGTTGCCGGCGCCGCGCTCTAATGGCCGCGGAGTGCTCGCAAACACGTCGCAACTCGTTCGCACGCTTTTGGCAAACCGCTACGCCATCCTCGGGATGCGATGGATCCTCGCCGGCGTCTTCCTCCTGTCCTCTTGCGGTAAGCTCATCGATATCAAACGGTATTCCATAGGCGCTGTCATGGAATTCGGAATACTTCCCATCCCCCTGGCCCACCTCGTCGGGGCGCTCCTTCCTTTCATGGAGCCCATGTGCGCTCTCGGTCTTCTTTTCGGCGTGCTGACGCGCCTCTCATCTCTTGGAATCGCTCTCATGAGCATTACATTTTTCATTGTGAAAGCGGTCATCCTTTGGCAAGGGGGCGACCTGGCGTGTGGATGTTTTGGCGCAATTGCGACCACCTTCGCGTCGCTCACGATCTACATGGATCCGCCCATACTCCTCATGTCACTGGCGGTCATGTCGTCGCCCCGGTCAAGCCGGTCCGCAACGTTGCTGACGGGAAGGTTCGGCAGGCGCGAACTTATCAACGATCACGATCGTGGAGGCATCTTCTTCACCGCGGGGGTATACGACGCTCAGGAGCGCAAAACCGGCAGAGAGAGCGGGGTCAAAAGCCCTTCCCGGAAACAGGCGGCTTAAGGCGCCGCTGCCGAACTTGCGGACCGGGCCATTCCAGAAAATGAAGACATCGAAAAACGAGGAGGTTGAAGACTCGTGAATGATAAAATCGCGCCCGCGACAACTACCCCCGATGTTGAAAGGTTCGGTCGGTGGGCAGCAACCTACGATCGATCGATCCTGCAGAGAATGTATTTTGGACCGGTCCATTCCAGGATGCTTGACCTCCTTATTGAAGAAGGGCCGGGGAAGCCGCCCGGCTGCATCGTGGATGTCGGCTGTGGAACGGGCCGCCTCTTGCGGGCCGCCTCTGTCCGTTGGCCGGAGGCGCAGCTTATCGGCGTCGATCCCGCCAGAGAGATGATCTCACAGGCCAATCGGCTTTATCCAAACGCCGCCTTCAAGCTCGCACCGGCCGAGTCGCTTCCCCTGCCCGACGAATCCGCCGATATTGTTCTCAGCAGCATATCATTTCATCATTGGGCCGACCAAAAAAAGGGCATTCAGGAGATTGCCAGGGTGCTTCGCCCGGGGGGACTGTTCTGCCTGGCCGATCAGACAATCCTGCTCACCAGGCTGTTCGGCGGGAGGGTCAAGAGCCGTCGTCAGATTCGAGCGCTCTTGACAGGCGCCGGCCTTGTCGTTCGGCGGCATCAAAGGTTCCGAGCGCGATTTGTCCTCATCACTTTGGCTCAAAAAGGATCGGACGCCTCATAGCGGTTTCGAGTCGAAAGCGCCGGCGCAACAGCCCGCCTTTAGCGAGCGACGGGAACGGCTTAAGTCCTGCCGGGGGAAGAAGAGCAAACCCCGGCAAAACAATTCTTGCATCCCAGCCTTCCGGTGTGATAAAAATGAATGTCCGTTCGCTAAAAGGCGAACGGATTGAACATCTCACGAAACATTCAGCAAGGAGACGCGCCGCCGTGAAACCCAATGCGATGATTTTTGCTCTTTTGCCTGCCGTCGTCGCCGTGCTTTTTTCCGGCGCCTCATACGGATTTAAGCAGACGGACCTCGACAAACTCCAGCAAACCAGGCAGTGCGCCTTTTGCGACCTTAGGGCTGCCTCGCTGAGCGGGGCGAGCCTGCCAGGAACCAGGCTTTCCGGCGCTATGATGTCCGACGCCGATTTTACGGCCGCGGACCTTTCGCAAAGCAACTTGCGAAATGGCATGTTGGCGCGAGCGAACCTGTCGCGCGCAAACCTGTCCGGCGCCGATCTCTCCCGCGCCGACTTCACCGGCGCCCGGCTCTCGCAAGCCAATCTCGCAAACGCCAGGCTCATCGGCGCCGAATTAGCCCATGCCGACTTGTCGGGCGCCGATCTCTCCAAGGCCGACCTGTCGGGCGCCGACCTCACCGGCGCAGACCTGTCGCGGGCGAACATGTCGGGCGCGAACCTGTCGGCCGTGCGCTGGGTCGACGGAAGCAAATGCACGAAGGACTCCACGGACACATGCACGAAGGAACCGGAGCCTCCACCCATGGGCATGTTCTGATTCTTCCGCGTTCTTGCTCATGAAAAGCCAAATCTGTCGAGCCAGGGCGCGGTCCTCGACAAAATTGTCTATGGGCAGGAATATGGACCGTCCCGAACCCGCGAATAGAGAATGGCCGGCCGTCTTGCGACTCTTATCCACGCCTGGCGCCGCCTTTGCAAAACACAGTGATCTAAGGAGGCATCATGAAAACCACGGTACTTGCTCTTGCTGTTGTTACAGCCTTTTTTGCCTATTCCTGCGCTGCCGACGAGGGATACAACACGCAGAAAGGCGCGGCTATCGGCGCAATCGGCGGGGCCATAGCCGGCCAGGCGATAGGCCACAACACAGCCGGAACGCTGATCGGCGCCGCAGGCGGCGCGCTCGTCGGCGCCGTTGCCGGTAATGCTGTCGACCAGAGCCAGGCGCAGCAAAGGCTAGCTCAGCAACAGCCGCCTCCCCCGCCCGTCTATGCCGGGCCGCCGCCTCCCCCGGAAGGCCCTCCCGGGCAATGGGTGGACGTCCCAGGTCAATGGGTCAATGGCCAGTGGGCGCCGCCTCACAGGGCATGGGTCCCTGCCAATCCTCCTCCCGGCGAGGTTGTCGTAACCGCACCCCCGGCGTACGAAATTGCCGCCCCTCCCGATATGGTCCTCATACCGGGCACCTATGTCTATTTCGTTCCCGGCATAGAGGCCGACATCCTCTTCTATCACGGCCTCTGGTATCGCCATTTCCGGGGCCGCTGGTGGGAGGCGCGCTTCTACAACGGACCGTGGGCGTTTACTCCGGGCCCGAGGGTTCCGCGCGCCCTGATCGCCCTGCCCCCTGGGTGGCGGAGAGTTCCCCCGGGATACCGGCCCATTCCCCACGCCGAGCTGCAAAGGAGCTGGGCAAGGTGGGAACGGGAACACCACTGGGAACATCATTAACATTCGCAAGGGGGATTCAGCGGCTATGCGTCCTTCTGACCCTGGCGGCGGCTTCTCTATTCCTGACCTTATGGGGCGGCCGCTGCCCGGCCTTGTGGATGACGTGTCTTACTAAAGCGGGTTTGGCGCCCATGGCGCCATGGCGTTTCCCGGCGCTCCTAAGGACAACGACCTCATTTTCATCATCGGTCGAGGCGATGGCGATCTCCCTGCTCTCCTTATCGGCGACCGCCCTGACGCAGGCACCCTGTTTTCCCGGCGCAAATCGCGGGATATAAAGGATTTGTCCCTTTGCGAGGCGGAAACGATCCCCACCTTCATTCACAAGCATGAGGTCTGAGCGCGAAACCCGGTAGCGCCTCAGGATGCCCGCGAGGGAGTTCCCCTTCTTCACGCAGCACTTCACAACCCCAACCACCTGCCTGCCGCCTTCCAGCTCTGCGTCGAGTTTCTCCCTGACCGCATCAGGACTGGAAGTCTCGGGAAGCGTCAATTGATACTCATGCCGATTGGGCGGCGTGACGCCCCTCGTAATCTCGGGGTTCAGGGCCTTCACCTCGGCAACGTCCATTGACAGGACGGAGGCGATTCTCCCGAGGGCTATGCCTCCGGGGACCCCTATCTTCATCAGCTTGTATATGGGGGGATGACCGGGATCGTCGAAGCCGTATTTTTCCGGATCCTTCGCGATGAGGGCGGCGGCGATCAACTGAGGCACATATTCCTGGGTCTCTTTCGGCAATGTCTTGTATTCCCTCAGCTTCCAGAAGTCCTTCGTATCCTTCTGCGCAATCGCCCTCTCCACCCGGTGCTCTCCGGCGTTATAGCCGGCGGCGGCCAGATACCAGCAGCCGAACCGGTCAAAAAGCTCTTTGAGATACCGGGCTGCCGCTACGGTCGATTTCTCTATGTTGCACCGCTCGTCCACCCAGAAATCCACCTTGAGGCCGTAACGCTGCCCCGTCTCATGGATAAACTGCCACGGCCCCAGCGCCTTTGCAGGTGACCGGGCCTTCATATCGAAGCCGCTCTCTATCATGGCCAGGTAGACGAGATCTTCGGGAAGCCCGTTTTTCCTGAGGATGGCCCTGATCGTCGGCTCGTACTTTTTCGCCCGATCGAGCCAGTGCGCAAATATTTTGCGCCCGGTCCCCGTAAAATACTTTATATAGAGATCGACGGCGTCGTTAAGGACAACGGGTATGTCGAAGCCGTCGGAGACGCTCGACGCCGCGAGGGAGTTCCGTATTGTCTCAATGATCTTTTCCTCTTCCCCGCTAAGGTCCTGCTCGCCTGACTCCGCCGCGTCTGCCTGCTGCCTGTACTCATTCCCTATAGCCTGGTCGGACCCTCCGCTGTCCGGCCCTTCCCCTTCATCCTGCAGGCAGAACGCCCTGGAATGACCGAGAAGAAAGAAGGAGACGACCAGAATCGCAAGAAACAGAGCTCTTCTCATATTAACAGCATGGAGGATACCAGATGCGGCTCTGCTGGTCAACAAAAAAGGCAAAAAACAAAAAAGGCAAAGATGTCAACCGGCCGGCAAGGGCCGGAAGGACATAGCAATGGTTGACAAACCGGCCTTGTATTGGAGAGAATATTAACCATGAGTCGCCTCTTTCTTCTTCTCTGCTGTCTGACCCTGCTGCCTTCTTATGGCTGCAACCGCTACGAGCAGGAGAACGACCGCCTCAGGGAAGAGATCAAGATGCTGAGAGAACAGAATGATTACGCGCAGGCCGAGATCATCGGCCTGAAGAAGGAGCTTGCCGAGTTGGGCGCCAGGGTGAAGGACGAGAGAGAAGCGCTGCAAAAGACCCTCGAGGAAGAACGCGCCCAGATGCAGAAGAATGTCGAGGACATGCGCGAGACCTTGCAGAAGAAGGCTGAAGCCGACAAGAAAAAGGGCGCGACTCCAAAAAAAGCGCAAACCAAAAGCGACGTCTCCAAAAATACCCCCCGATCCGCCGCCGGAGCGCTCGTGAAAGGCTCGCCTGAAAAGAAGGGGGCGTCCGGCAATAAGGCAAACAAGGCCGGCAAGCCGACCGGCGCGACCCCGGACGAAGAGTGACCGGCCCGGCTTCCGCCGCCCCTCGCCCACAGAGCCCTTACAGGAACATCCGCCTGACTGTTTCTTATGACGGGACCTGCTATCACGGGTGGCAGCTCCAGCCGAATGCAATAACCGTGGAGGAGACGCTCAAAGCCGTCGTCGAGCGCATCCTCGACCACAAGGCGAAGCTTCACGCGGGCGCGAGGACTGACGCCGGCGTACACGCTATGGGCCAGGTCGTCAATTTTACAACCTGTAAACGCATCGATGCCGTCAGCCTTGCCAGGGGTCTGAACAGCCTGCTGCCCGGGGACATCCGCGTAAGGGAAGGCCGCGACTGCGACGAGACTTTTCACGCGCGCTATTCAGCGAAAAGCAAGACCTATGTCTACTGCATCCTCAATAGGCCGTTCAACTCGCCTTTCCTTTCCAGGTACGTCCTTCATTTCCCCTACCCCCTGGACATCGCCTCAATGAAAGAAACCATACGGCTCGTCGTGGGCGAACACGATTTTTCCGCCTTCAAGAAAAAGGACGAGGTCTACCGGAACCCCGTGCGGGAAGTGAAAAGGGCGGGCGTGGCGGTCAGGGCCGGCATTGTTTATGTGGTGATCGAGGCGGCCGGGTTCTTGCGATACATGGTGCGCAACATTGTCGGGACCCTGCTCGACGTGGGACGGGGACGCACCGGGTTTGACGATTTCGGAGAGATCCTTGCTTCAGGGATGCGGGAAAAAGCGGGCCCCACCGCGCCGCCGCACGGGCTCTTCCTGCGAGAGATCAAGTACTAGCGCGGTTTTCCGGTTCTGCCGAAGACGGCTTTTCAAACAATGGCGTAAATGTATATAATAGGGAGCAGCGATCATAGGAGGCGGCACGTGAGGAGGCGATCCCGGCGCGTCAGGAGAAAAGGATAGGCTATATGCGCGATCCCCGGACATTCCTTACCTTCCTTTCCGGCGCCATTCTTATCGTAGGGCTGATCGGCGCCGCCTTGATCTATCGCGCGGCAGTGAATAGTGCACCCAACGCGCTGGGCTATGTCCAGGGAGACGGGTCCGTCTACCCGGTTATGCCGGAAGATTCCAGGATATACCTCCACGACATGGAAATGTACGGCGGAAAGGCAAACGTGCTTGCCGCTGAGCTGACGCGTTGGTTTTCCGGCTTATGGCAGGGAAAATCGCTCGCCTACACGGTCGCGGTCATTTCCGTGCTGCTCGCGTTGGGCGTATTTTCCGCCGCCCGCTTGCCGCCGGCGGACGACGAGAGTTAGCGGCGATAAGCCCTGCCCCGGTCTCAACAACAGTATCCAGGCCCGATCAGAAAGATGTCCGCGCGGCCCTTCATCCGGCAGACCCATCGTCACATCGAGCGAACGTGCTATAATCTGGTATGGGGACCGGCTTGCCGGCCGCCGGCGTCGGAAACAGAGGCGGCCTTCCCCTGATGGCTAGGCACTGCACGTGAAAGTGATATCCGGAGGACAAACAGGGGTGGACAGGGCGGCCCTCGACGCGGCGATCGAGCTCGGCCTCGACTACGGGGGTGCGATACCCAGGGGAAGGAAGGCTGAAGACGGGCCCGTGGACGCAAAATACTGGAAGCTCACCGAGCTCGGCACAGCCGACTACAGGGTGAGGACACACAGGAATGTCGAGGACTCCGACGCCACGCTCATCATCGCCGAAGGACGCATCAAAGGCGGCACGGCGCTGACGGCGAAATATGCGTCTGCGGAGGCCAAGCCCCGCCTCATTGTCGATCTGAAAAAACAAGACGAAGCCCTGGCCCTCGGCGAGACAACGGCGTGGCTCCGCCGGGTGCGGCCGAAGACCCTCAACATAGCCGGTCCCCGGGAATCGGAGGCGCCGGGGAATGTATGAAGTCGCCCGCAGGTTCCTTCGCCTGCTGTTGTCAATCCCTTTCAAATAGCGGGCGCCGGAGAGGCGATACCCAAGGGAAAAAGTGGACAGGCGGAAAAAGTAGTCCTATATTGTTCAGAATAACAAAATGCTGAACAACGTCTTTTATACGCTTTTCATTGCCCTCACGAACAACATCGACAACATTTCGGCGAGGATTGCTTACAGCATCCGGGGAATAAAAATAAGCATCCCGATAAATATCTGGATCTCCGTAATTACCTTTGTTATTTCATCTTTCGCAGCCTTCTCGGGAACAATGATATCAGGATTTGTCAGCAAGCGGTTCTCTTCGATTATCGCCATGTTGCTTCTCACGGCGATAGGCTTGTGGATGATAGCCGAGCCGTATATTAGGAAGGATAATGAGTCTCCCGGAGATTCCGGGCAGGAAGACGGGAAAAATGTCTTCCGCGTTATGATGAAGCCCGAATACGCGGATAAGGATCATTCGAAGCACATTGATTTTAAGGAGGCGACGGTCCTCGGCGTTGCGCTCTCGATAAACAACATCGGCGGAGGGATAAGCGCCGGCATGATCGGCCTCAGCCCGTTTTGGGTAGGACTTCTCTCCGCCGTCATCAATTTTCTTGCCCTTTGGACAGGGAATTATATCGCCGGGATCTTTACGGCGTGGAACCTCTCTAAAAAAGCCACGTTTGTTGCAGGCATTATACTGATCGCGATCGGGATAGAACAAATTATTTAGGCCCCTCGGGGTTCGAGACGTTTCCTTTCTTCAACGCAATCCTAGCGACTTAGGCGTTCAACGCCTCGACATTCGCATGCCCGTCTTTCTCTGCACGCAGCAGAGCATCTATAAAGAGATTAGCGGCATAGCGGCAGTCGGTTCCCTGCGATGTCGTTGATGGTGAAGATTTTGCCACGAGGACGTCGCCCCGTATATCTATAAAGAACCTTATCGAAGCCGAAACGACCGGGAAGCGCCCGAAACAGACGCCGAAGACCATCACGTCTTAAGCAGGCCGGCCCTATGCGAAAAAAGCTGTTGATGTGGGAGCGGTGGTCCTTCGACGACGGAGGCGGGAATGGAAGGGTCAAGACAGGTGAAAAGAAGCATGCTTACGGTGGACGACGACCCAGGGGCAGAGCGACATGGCGGAGGCCATAGATAGGCTCCTGTATCAAAGTCGGGAGAGGAAAAGACCTTTTGAAAAATCCCGTCCGGGCGTGTTGCAATTTTGCGGCATTTCTCTGATAATGGCTATCAGACGACAGCGGAAAGGCTGACAGGCCGGCAACGTCCCCATCGGCTTTCACTAAAGCAGGAGGCTATTCTATGGAATATCGTACGTTAGGTAAAACAGGCGTGCAGGTGTCGTGCTTGTGTTTTGGCGCCATGTCATTTGGCGGTGATGCTGACGAAGCAACATCTGCCGCCATGTTTCAACGGTGTCGCGAGGTGGGCATCAATTTTTTTGATGTCGCCGATGTTTACAACCAGGGGCGTGCCGAAGAGATTTTAGGCCGGTTGATTGCCAATTGCCGTGACGATATCGTGCTGACCTCTAAGGTCAATGGGCAAATGGGAAGCGATGTCAACGCCCGTGGATTGTCACGCCGCCATATCATGCTGGCGGTCGAAGGCAGCCTGCGCCGCCTGGGCACCGACCGCCTGGACTTGTATTTTGCGCATGCGTTTGACTCCAGAGCGGCTATGGAAGATACGTTGCGCGCTTTTGACGACCTGGTGCGGCAGGGCAAAATTCTGTATCCGGGGGTCAGCAATTGGGCAGCCTGGCAAATTGCGCTGGCTTTGGGCGCCTCTGCCAGGGAGCAATTAGCTCGCTTTGAATGCATCCAACCGATGTACAACCTGGTGAAACGCCAGGCCGAAGTAGAAATTCTTCCGTTAGCCCAGGCCGAGCGGCTTGGCGTGATTTCGTACAGCCCGCTGGGAGGTGGTTTATTGACCGGTAAATACGGCGCGCAACGCAAACCTGATCAAGGCCGGCTGGTGCAAAATCCTTTGTATGCCAGGCGATACAGTTTGCCGGAATATTACGATGTGACAGACCATTTTATTGCCCACGCCAAAAGAAAAGGGGTCAAACCGGCTACGCTGGCCGTGGCCTGGGTAATGTCGCACCCGGCCATCACCGCGCCTATTGTCGGCGCGCGTAATTTGGAACAATTGCAAGACTCGTTGGCCGCCCTGGATGCCGGCATGACGCCGGAGTGGCGGGCCGAGGTGTCGGCTTTATCCATCGAACCGCCGCCGGCGACGGACCGTTTAGAAGAGAAAATATAGGTGAAGGGAGACATTCATTTTCAGGGCCTTATTCATATGCTCCATGTGTTCGAGCGCGCTTGGGATCCAGGATATGTCGCGATAACTCTTTTTCAGTTCACGGATCACGCAAAAAATCGGAGACGATGCGGGTAACGGCGTCAGGGTGGGTAAGAGGCGCCATGTGTCCCCCAACGGGGACTTCGGCGTACGCCCAGCGAGGACAACTCTCGCGAAAAAGGTCGACTATCTCACGGATGGGGCGCTTTGTGTTCCTGGTGCAGACCAGCAGCGTCTCAGCGGTCAATCTCCCCCATTCGCTTAGGGGCGTCTCTTCATCTATGACCGCGTCCCACTCGTGGAAGTTATTTGGCACCGCTTGCGTAAAAGCGTTGCGTTGATCAAGCGACATCATGGCCCAGGCGCCCTCGCCCCCCCAGTAGCTGGCGAAAGTCTCCGCTACCGTTTCCCAGTCGCCCAGCGAGCCATACTCTTTTACGTGGTTGCGCAGCGCATAGGCCTCGGCGTACGCGTCGTCCCGGCCATTCTGACCAAGCACGTAGAAGGGGCTGGGCTCCACCAGTACGAGGCGGCCCACCCTCTCGCCTAAGATTGCCGCCGCCTTGAGGACGACAGCCCCGCCAAACGAGTGGCCGACCAGGTGGACTGTGGAACACCGTGTCAGCTCGCAGAGCGCCACCAGGAGACCTGCCTGATCGGCCAGGGTCTGGGGTGAACTGCCGCGCCATGGACTCGTAGCCCCGTAGCCGAAGAGATTAATTGCCATCACTCGGTACCGTGTCTTCAGTGTGCCGATCAGATGACGCCACTGCCTGTTCCCACTGACGGAACAATGCGCGAGGACGACGGGGACGCCTTCGCCGTCGTCGGTGAAGTCTATGGTCAAATCTCCATGGGCTATGGTTGGCAGCGCATCCCCCCGATTCGAAAGGCTAATCACCTGCACGGTCGTATAGTTCTTTTATTTCATTCCACGATCACACAAACCGACCATACGCTTTTTGTACTATGATGATATGGAACGTTTTACTCAAATCACTTGATTTAGGCATGACCGAGCCTCCTTTGAGGACAATATGAATTTAGAAATCTAACAACCCACCCTATTCAGTAACTTCTTAGGCTAATTCCTTATTGCAGCCACCCTTTGTTTTTCAGCCACGCCGTTTCTTCCTTAAGGATATCGTCCCACGATCCGGGGACTATGTCTGTCAAATAGGGCTCGTCCGAGGTAGTAACCCCCCATCCCTCCGCATAATTGATCAACTGACCATCCCTGCCCCGCATGGTGACCGTTCCATTCGGCCCTACTCCTGTGGGGGCCTTGACTGTCAGGTCTTTCAAGGCGCGGACGACTGCCTCGGTCTCCGTGGTTTTTGCCTTCTTCACCGCCCCTTCAAGCAACAGGCAGCCGGTGTAGGCTTGGCAAGTAACGGTACTCGGAAAGGAACCAAAGCGCTTTACATGCGCGTTATAAAAGTCGTGATTGGCCTTCGTGTCGGGGAATGTTCTTACATACAGAATTCCTGAATATAATCCGGCCGGAACCTTGTCCATGCTCTTCAGCACAGGATCTATGACCAGATATTCGCCGAACTGCTGCATAAACCATTTGCCTTTGTCCAGAAACCCATACATCGACGCCTGTTTCAGGAGGGTGGCCAGGTCCAGCCCCCAATGGCCGTCAAATACGGCATCCGGTTTCGCCCCCATCATTGCGGTGATGTTGGTTGTGAAATCGGATTCACCGAGCTTGGGCCAGGCCTGTCCCACGATTTCCACATCAGGGTCGTACTTTTTCAGGAATTCAATGAACATGGCCACCGCGTCCCTGCCGAACGAATAGTCCCCGGCTATCGTGTACCACCGTTTAAGACCGAGTTCCTTCGACTTCTTTGCGGCATACTGGGCCGACACGATATTGTCAAGTAAGTTATTGCGCGCCATTCTGAAACAGTAAGGACTCCTGACTTTTGGATCCGCCGTAAAGTCCGTGGCATTGTTAGCCACAAGAGTGAGCTTCTTGACTCCTTCGAAACCGAGGCGACGGCAAAGCCCTCTGCGCTCGAACCGTGGGCATAAAGAAAATCGATGTCTCCGGCGCCTGCAAATTCCCTGGCCCAGCGCACGGCTTCTTCTGGTTTGCCGCCCGTATCGCGTTGAACGAATTCAACCTTTCTCCCGAGGAGTCCTCCTCTTACATTAACCTCGTCCACCCACATCTCCACTCCATGGCGGATGGTTTCACCTGCTATGCCGCCTGACCCGCTCGTGACGCCAAATAGTCCCAACTTTATCGGTTTTTGAGGCTTTTGGGTCTCGGCAGCCAGAGATGGCGCGAGACAAAGACCCACGACAATAGCAGCAGCCATGATAACCCATGCAGCGACAGTCAATGAGGTCCGGATGGACCTTCTTCCCGTAAATCGTCTTTTTTCCCATGGTCTTGCTTTCATCCTGGCTTCCTCCTTTTAAATGATGATTCGAGAACTTCCTTGCTCATCCGCGCTCACCTCAGCGGCGAGGCGGCTTTCGACCCGCGCAAACATCAAGGAAACCACCTATATATTGAAAACCCTGGGTTGCGCCATAGTCATTCAGCCGACGCGAACAGGGTCAAGAAAACTCATGTACCCGCCACAACTAAACCGACAAATATCTATCTTTCGCTCTGTCATTGATGCGCCTGCCGTTTTTGTTGGGGCCTACTGGCAATGCTATCAGCGATTATTGCACCTGTCAAGAAAATAGCACGGTCGTGAAAACGATCTTTTGCCAGCAATGACCCCGCAGCAACCCCTGCCGCCCCGATTGCCGAGTTTTTGAGAAATTCCCTTCTCGAAAGAGCTTTTCCTTGTCTCCCCTTTTCTTCCGGCTTCATAGAAAAATCCCTCCTCTTAAAAGAGTTTTAGACGGCCGCCATGCCACCGTCCACAGGGAGAGCGACCCCCGTGATTGCATTTCGGGAAGGACTGCGGGAGAACGAAATCCAAGGAGGGCGGTAGGTACGTTGGTTCATTCTGTACCTTCTCGCTCATTGGGCCTTCCTATCAGCCTTTTGGACCGCCCTGGCGATCGATGCAGTCGCGACCCGGAGATGCCGGGCAATCTCCGCCGAAGGAAGGCCGAACTCGGTGGTTGTCCGGGAGTCGGTTGCGGCTTTCGGCCCATTCGTTATGCACCCTTATCCATAAAGCGAAGCATACCAGTCTACAACCTCCCTTATCATCTTCTGATAGGAGGTTTTATGCCTTTTTGCCTGTTCCTTGAAAAATGCTATGCTGGATTTCTTCAAGGAAATAGTAATCTTGACATTCTCTTCCTTCAATGCCAACTGATCCGGCGGAGGCATAAAGTCCTTGACGATCTTCAACTCGCCCATAGGTTCTTCAGTGTGGTTTATTTTGGTCTTCATAAATGGTCCTCCCTTTCGTCCAATACCCGGCGCCATAAATACGGATAATGTTACCCCTATAGGTAAATCTCACAGTCAGAATATCTTCGCCAACCCGGCCGATACAGTAAAACCTGTCGTTTTCCGAACTATGTTTAGCGTCTTCCGCTATCACGCGGCAGGGGTCGAGAAATGCTTGTTGGGCCGAGGCGAAAGAAACTCCATGCTTCTCCTGGTTTTCGTTGTCCTTTTCCTCGTCCTACTCAAAAGTGACTCTTATAACCGGAATACTAAGCCCTTGGGCGCCCGCCTTAGGAGGCAGCATAAAGTATGGCATATTATTATTTGTCAATGTCTACCGCTCCAAAGGCATTGACTGGCGCAATGCGTGTGCTCCGCAAGGGAACAATGCGGAACCGTTAACCGGGGAGGCCGGCAGAGACGGGGAAGTTATGGCGTCGAACACCGAGAAAACCAGATGCTGAAGAATAGACTCAGAGGCCACGAAACTATTGAGTTTGTCTCTAATTTCTTTCAATTCCTCGTCCATTTCATAATCTCCTTTTTACTGGTTCCATGTATCATCGTTGTGTTCTTGGTGGCTGCATTGCTGTAAGAAGGCTTTATTGCCAGGGCCGCGGATGAAGCAAAACTTCGCAACATGACTCTTTCGAAACACGTCTTCGTAAGTGGGGAAACAAATTGGCCGCTTGCGGAATATTAAGCGCGCCCGACAGGATTCGAACCTGTGGCCTTCGGCTCCGGAGGCCGACGCTCTATCCAACTGAGCCACGGGCGCGTGTCTATAGTATACATCAAAACCGCAGAACAACTGAAGTCTGAAGTGTGACGCGCGCCGTCACTCGGAATCGTCGAACTTGTAGCCGACGCCTGTTACCGTGAGGATATAACCCGGTTTCTGCGCGTCCTTTTCGATGAGCTTTCGCAGGTGGCTGATGTGGACGTCGACGCTTCTCGGCGTGACGAATGCATCTCCCCAGACCTTATGGAGCAACTGGTCGCGTGTGTAGACCCTTCCGGGGTTCTTCGTGAAAAAGGAGAGGAGCTTCATCTCGATCGGCGACAGATCTACTTTCCTGCCTGCCACAACCACTTCATATTTGTCGAAATCGACCAGGAGACCCTTGTGGGAAAACTTCCCTTCCTTTGCATCCCTGCTGCGCTGCCCGCCCGTCCTTCTGAGAGCGGCCCGGACCCGGGCGGTCAGTTCCCTCATGCTGAACGGTTTGACCACGTAGTCGTCGGCGCCCATTTCCAGGCCGAGCAAACGGTCCACCTCGCCGTCCTTGGCGCTCAATATGAGAATAGCCATGCTGGCGTGCTCCGGGTCGGCCCGGACCTGTCTGCACACCTCAAGCCCCTGAACACCGGGAAGCATGAGGTCGAGGATCATCAAATCGGGGTTCTTTGCCCGGACCAGCTCGAGCGCTTCCTCTCCCGAATAGGCTGGGATAACCTTGAAGCCTTCCCGTTCCAGGTTGACGGAAATCAGATCTACGATATCCTTTTCGTCATCCACCATCAGGATCTTCATACCCATCAGTCGCTCCCGGCTTCGGTCGCCAAAAAAAGTGCTTTTTCCGCCGTCCGGCGACAACGCCGCGTCGTTGTTGCCGTCCATCGCTCTTCCGTTTTCCGTTGTCGAACAAGGTATCTTAAGAGTGTTAAGATTTGATGGCAATCTTGTAAATTGTTTGTTAAAGGCGCGGCCAGCGCCTTTTTGCTTTTAACAGGACCTTTGCACCGCCTTAACAAGATCGCAACGTCGGCATGTTAGCCTACTTGCCGTCAAACAATGAAACACAAACTCGAAGGAGCTGCGTCATGAGCTTGTCTACAAAAGCGATCCGGCGGGCAATAATGGTATGCCTTGTCTCGGTCTCATTTCTTTGGCCGCACTTTTCTCCGGCCGACGAACCCGGCGCCGGCCGGGTGGGCGACAGGGTCGAGGAAGGGGACCTGGCAACGGTCGACTACTCCGCCTTCACAGAGGACGGCAAGCTCGTCTATACCACGCGCGCCGAAGCTGCCGCCGACGGCGCGATCCGGAAGGACGCGACCTACAGCCAGCCCGCCGTCTTTTCCGTGGAGGAAGTGACCGCCGGAAAAGCGGCGCATCTCCCCGGAGTAGGCGAGTCCCTGGCCGGAATCGCCGTGGGCGAGGAGAAGAAGATCACGCTCCCTGCCGAGAAGGCCTTCGGCCCTTCGAATACTCAATTGATAAAGACCTTTCCTACTGTCAGGACCCTGAACAAGACCGTTCGCTTTTCCGCCTCCGAGTACGCGAGCCAGTTCGGTGCTTTCCCGTCGGAGGGGAAGGAAATCAGCCTCAGCCCTTACCTGAAGACGCGGGTGAGCCGGGTAGCCGAGACCTACGCGGAGCTGGATGTGGCCGCCGGCGACACGGACCACTTTACCGAGGAATACGGCACAGTGGAGGTCCGGCGGCAGGGGGACGAATTCAAGGTCGTTTTGTCGCCCAAGATCGGCGCGACCTTCCGCACCGCCGACCAGGCGGGAAAAATCGTCGCATCGAGCGCAGAATCCTTCACCGTCGATTTCAACCATCCCCTGGCAGGCAAACCGGTGCTTTTGAATATTCGGGTCCTTAAGGCGGTCAGGGCATCGGAGCTGGCGCAGATCCAGATCCCATGGATCGAAGATCACGACAAGGGGCTCGCATCCGCCAGGGATGCGGGAAAACCCGCGGTCCTCCTGCTCTACGCGGATTGGTGCCAATGGTGCAAGAAGCTCCTTACCGAGAGCTTTCCCGACCCAAGGGTCAAGGAGCTCAAGGACCGGCTTGTCTGGATCAAGGTTAACTCCGATCTCCTGAAGGAGTACGGGACAAGGTATGGTCAGAAGGGCTTTCCAACCATCGTCTTATTTAAGCCGGACGGCACGATCGCTCGAAAGATGGACGGCTATATGAATGCAGCGGCCCTGCGCGACGCACTGGGGGCGCTGATCGACGGCAGGACGGCGCGGGCGTTCTGAGATCATGCCGTGTAGGTCCGCCGCGCCTCATTTGAAGGAAGGGTTCCCGACGCTCGGGGCCCTCCTCGCGGTCGCAGCGGTCGCGATGCTCTCTCTCGCCGCTGTCCGGCCCCTATTCGCGCAGGCGGCGGTCGCCTTCGAGATCAAATCTTTCACCGTCGAAGGCAACACGCTTTTGACCGACCAGGCCGTCCAGGACGTCCTCCAGCCGTACAGGGGAAGGGACAAGACCGCCGACGATGTGGAGAAGGCGAGGGGCGATCTCGAAAAAACATATCACGACAAGGGCTATCCCGCGGTCCTCGTGAACATCCCCGAGCAGACGGTCCAGAGCGGGCTGATACGTCTCCAGGTCATCGAAAGCAAGATCGGCAAGGTAAAGATCACGGGAAACCGGTGGACCACGTGGGAAAAGATCATGCGGGACTTGCCTTCCCTCGCCCCCGGAGAGATCATCTATGTGCCCGACGTCCAGAAAGACCTGGAACAGGCCAACCGCAGCCAGGACTTCAAGGCGTCTCCCGTCCTCTCGCCGGGTGAGGAATTAGGCACAACGGACGTGGAGATCAAGGTGCAGGACGAGCTGCCCCTGCACGGCAACCTGGAGATCAACGACCGCAACACGCTGCACACCGACGACTTGCGGCTGAACGCCATGCTGCGGTACGACAACCTCTGGCAGATGGACCACTCCCTGTCCGCCCAGTTCCAAACATCCCCCCAGGACGTCGGAGAGGTAAAAATGTACGCCCTTTCCTACACGCTCCCCGCGCCGTGGTCGGAGGACCAGCAGATCGCCGTGTACGGCGTAAAATCGGACAGCAATACCACCGTCTTCGGCCAGGGCTTGCTGATCGACGGCAAGGGGAGCATCCTCGGCCTTCGCTACGTTATGCCCCTTGCTTCTTACGAGACGTACGCCCACAACATCACGATGGGTCTCGATTACAAAGATTTCCGTGATTCTACAGGATTTCTCACGGGGTCGGCGGGCTTCACCACGCCCATCAAGTACGCGCCCCTCACCCTTTCGTATAACTCCTCCTTGGGCGACGGCTGGGGCGCGACAAGGTTCAGCTCCGGGCTGAATATGGGCTTACGCCAGCTTTCCTCGAGCGACTACATATTTCAGGAGGCGCGGTACGATGCCCTAGGGGATTACGTGTATTTCACCGCGGGGATGGAAAGGAGCCAAGCCCTCCCCTGGGGCATGGGTCTCTTCCTGAAGCTGGACGGGCAGATTGCCGACCAGCCTCTCATCTCTCACGAGCAGTATGTCGCCGGCGGCATGACAAATGTGAGGGGGTACCGGGAGGCAGCGGCCCTGGGAGACGACGCGCTCCACGGGACAGTCGAGGTCTCCGCACCCGACATCGGGCGCTTCCTCCCTGCGGGCGCCCGCATCCAGTGCACCCCCTTTCTCTTTTACGATTTCGCATGGCTGGATACAAAAAAGCCCCTCCCCTCCCAGGCAGACATGGCCCGCCTCGAAGGGACGGGCGCCGGACTGCGGGGGGCTTTCCGGAAAAACTATTACTACGAGCTCGACGTCGCCTTTCCTTTCGCCTATACGAGCCAGTTGGAACAATACAAACAGAGCATCTACTTCAAGATGGGCGTCAACTTTTGAGGCGCCGCGACGGTTCGGCCCGCTAGGGGGCAAGGGAGATGGTTTTAAGAAAACTTTAAGGTTCCTTAACAACAATGCAACATGGCCTTGATATCATCCAGGCATCCATTCCATCCATTCCTTCGGAGGGTCTGAAATGAAGATCCGAAGCGCCCTAGCCGGCTCATTCGCAGCCATCGCGATCCCATGCCTGCTCCATGCGGGCCCTTCCATCCCGGGGTTTTACGGGACCATAGCCCCGACTCTTCGCACCGTGCCGCCGACCCAGTTGCCCGTCCCCAAGCCGGGCGGCCTATTCTATGGCGCCTCCGTCCCTGCTTCCTCGGGAAGTCAGATGACCATCTACCAGACGCAGCCCCAGGCCGTCATCGACTGGAGCAGCTTCGACATAGGCTCGGGCGCCTCCGTCTACTTCAACCAGCAGGGGAAAACGAGCTGGGTCGCCCTCAACCGCATCTGGGACGGAAGCCCCACCCAGATCTTCGGCGTTCTCAGAGCGGACGGCCAGGTCTATCTCATCAACCAGAACGGCATCCTCTTCGGCCCGGGCTCTCAGGTTAACGTGCATACGCTGATAGCCTCCTCCCTCAACCTCTCCATCGACAATTTCCTGAGCGGCACCCTCGCCTTCGACACGAGCCAGGGCACGATGAGCAAGCTCCCCGCGAGCGCCCTCCAGGGAACGACGGTTTACGCGAACGGCGACCCGTTCTACGACCGGTCGGACCTCCCAGGCACCGCGTCGAACCCAGGGGTTGTCTCCAACACGGGGACCATTCAGACGGACAACCTCGGCTCGGTCTTCCTCATCGGTCCCCAGGCGGAGAACGGCGGGACCATCGTGTCCCCCATGGGCCAGATCGGTCTCGTGGCCGGGACGAGCCTATCCCTGGAGCCGCCGGTCAACGGGAGCGGGAACATCCTTTATTACCCCGACGGCGAAGCGCGCACCGCGCTGATGGTCGCCATGAACTCCAGCTCCGGGGGCACTGCCTCAAACCTGGCGGGGGGACTCCTCGCCGCTGACACGGGCCTCGTCGGCATGTACGGGAATATCGTGAACCAGAACGGCCTCATCCGCTCGGTCACGGCTGTCCAGCAGGCGGGACACGTCGAGCTCTTCGCCTCGGGCACGATCTCCACCGGTCCGAATAGCGAGATCCTGCTTCCTGTTGACGCGTCTTCCACGCCTGTCGATGCCTCCTTTACGACCTTGCAGAGCAGTGTGGTATTCAGCGGACTCGACCCGACTAATGCCTCCAGCCCCCGTGTCTATCCGAACTCGATAGTCGACCACGGCACGATAGCGGCCCCGTCAGGGCTCGTCACAATGAACGCCGTGAACCGGGTGTACCTCGCAGCGGGGAGCCTTATCGACGTGAGCGGTCTCTGGCTCGAGGAGCCGGCCAGCGCCGGCCTGTATCAAGTTCAGATGAACACCATGAACCTCAGGGATAATTACTCTCAAAAAGGGGGCGTGCTCCAGGGCGCCACTATCAGCATAAACCAACTTACCGGCTCCAACATCGGAGACGTGTCGGGGGTTTACACCACTCTAAGCCTGACTGGCGAGGAACGGCACACGGCCGGAGGCATGGTTGACATCACTGCGACCGGATCGGGCGGGACCGGCGGGGATATCGTGATGATGCAAGGGGCCGGGATCAATTTCTCCGGGGGAGGGATCGTCTATGGGGCAGGCGCCATAAATACGACGGTGCTCGTCTCCGGCCCGAACCTCTATGCCATCGGCGGGGCGCCCACTAATATCCGCTACGACAGCATCCTGAACGGGCAGACCTTTACCGACAGCCGCTTCGGCATCACACAAGAATTTGACGGCGTCTATTATGGAGGGGCCTTCCCGGTAAACAAATACTCGCCCTCTTGCACTGTAGGGTCCAATGCCGGCGTTCTCAACCTGCTCGCCCCGCAAGTGGTCCTCGACGGGACCCTCTTCGGGGGAGCGACAAACGGGGTCCAGCAGGTCCTCGCCAAGGACCCGACGAACTCGACAGGCAACCAATCGGAGTCCGGATATGTGGAGGCCCAGGGAGGAACGCTGGATATCGGCAATACGGCCGTAACTAACGGCGCCGCTATGGGCGACTCAGTCGATTTCGTCACCCGGGAGATCGTCGTGAGTCCTCAGGCTGCGGCGCTTCCGGCTGCCTTCCAGCCTACCGATCCTCTGCCCTCGTCTACGACGGTCCTTTCGAGCGCCGCGTTGACCAACGCGGGCCTGAGCAACCTCAATCTTGCAGTCAACACGACCCTTACCATGCAAAAGGGCGCCCAGATCACATTGAGCCCGGGAGGCGCCTTCGTTGCCAGGGCAAGGGAGATAGAAGACTACGGAGAGATCGCTGTTCCCGGGGGGACCATAAGCCTCTCCCTGCAGACTGACGTGACGTCCAACCCCATTCCCGGCAGCAACGGCAAACCGACAAATCCCAGGTATATACCCCTCAACGGGGTGATCTACCTGGGCGACGGCAGCTCTCTCATCGCCGGCGGGGAAAGGATCGACGACAGCGCGGCGGCGACCTCAACGACGGGCCTCATGACCTCGGGCCATCTCAATGGAGGATCGGTCACTATCCAGGACCAGACGGTCACGGGACAAGGCGTCTTCATGCTCTCCGGGGCGGTCATCGATGTGAGCGGCGGATGGGAGATAGGCGCGTCCGGCAAGGTCTCGGGAGGCAATGCGGGCAAAGTGGCTTTCCAGGGCCCTTCCCTTATAGTCGACGGCGCCCTCCTCGGCCTGTCGCTCGTGGGAAGCAAAGGGGGCTCGATCGCCATGACGGCGCCCGACATCACTATCGCGGCCGCCCCCGGCGTCCTTCCTGCCGGCTTTACCCCGGATTCCACCTTGCCGCATAGTCTCGTGGGGCAGCTTATCCTTGGGGTCAACCAATTCGACGAGGGTGGATTTACGAGCATTACACTCAATAGCGTCAATAACATTGAGATGCAAAGCGGGACCCTCGGCCCTTCCCTGACAAAGCTTGCGATGCCGGCGCCTGGAAGCAGCCTTCAAACGCTCCTTCCGGAGGGTTCGTTCGCAAACCCTGCCAATCCGAGGAGTATCCTCGTTACTCAGGATCAGATCGGCGCGAGTGCGATAACCATGAGCGCGGGGACTTCCGCCTCCGTCACTTCGGGCTTCAGCAACCCGTACGGTAACGAACTGCTGGCCCCGTCGGAACCAAACGCGAACGCCAAAATTTCAATAGGCCCGGCGGCGGCCGTCACGGTCTCTCCGACCGGGTCCATCAAAATGACCGCTCCCACTATCGATATTGCCGGAGTGTTGAGCGCTCCCGCAGGCACGATCACTTTGATGTCCGAACAGGGCGGCTCCCTTGGGCCCTCACCCTCGAATCCTCCGCCAGGCTTCTGGCCGAGGGGTACAATCAGCCGGCAATTACTTCCGCAGCCGGCGCTCTGCCCGCATCAGCGCCGCCTCTTTCGGGCGGTTCCGTCAGCCTGACCGCGGGCACTGCCCTCGATCTCACTCCGGGGTCGGTCGTGAGCGTCTCCGCGGCCTCGCCGATCCAGCAAACTATCGTTGGAGACAACGGTTCCATCTCATTCATCACGAACGCGGGCGTGCCCGGGACCATTTCCATTTCAGGGGCGACGATCAGCGGCTTGTCCGGCGCCCGGGCCGCCGCGCTGAAGGGCCAGGCTACTCTGCCGGGGCTGCAGGGAGGAACGCTCGCAGTTGACACGGCGGAGACTTTGTCCCTGCAAATAAGCGATCTGGCCCGGTTTGCGAACGAGGGCTTCGACTCCCTCTCACTCACAAGCGGCGGAGACTTAACTCTCGCAGGGACCGGCTCGGCAACCTTCGGCAGGGACCTTGCCCTGAACGCGGCGAGAATCGTCGGCGTCGGGTCGAGTCAGATCGCTTTGAGCTCGCCATGGCTCACCTTGACCAACATTTCGTCTAAACCTCCCGTCTTGTCCGGGGGACAGGCGGCAATCGATCTTTCCGGAACATGGCTGGACGTTGCCGGGAATGTCGGCTTTTCCGGCTTCAACAACGTGCGCCTCGCGGCCGCGCAAGATATGACCCTTACCGACAAGTTGGTTGGCAGCGCCTACGTAGGCGCCCTGGCGGCATCAGGTGATTTGACCCTTCAGGCGGCAAGGATTTACCCGACTACTCTCTCAAACTTCACCATCGATACTACCAACGCCCCTGCCCCATACGGGAAAGTGACCATTCTCTCATCCGGCGCCTCCGGCAGCGGACCCATCTACTCCGCCGGGGGAAGCCTTGCTATCAGGGCGGGAGGCCCCGGCATAGACCAGGAGGGATACCTGGCCGCCCCTCTGGGCAGCATTTCCCTCCAGGCAACCGGTACAGGCAGTCGGGTATATCTTGCAGATGGAAGCGTCACCACCACGGCCGGGAGCGATGTCCCAGTCGCCTATGGAATTATCCAGTTAGCGACCGACGCGCAGACCCTGGGCGACAATATCTGGGCCATTCCCAACCAGGCCAAACCTCTGGCCACGGTTCCCTTCACGCAGGTCACGGGGGCGCCAACAAAATCGATCTCCCTCAAGGCCCCGAATGGCGACGTCATCATGAGCGACGGGGCCGTTGTCGATGTTTCGGGAGGCGGGTCCGTATTTGCCTCCCGGTTCGTGCCATCCTACTCGGGTAGCAACAACCCCCTTAGCGGAAGCTATGTTGTCCTTCCCGACAACAGCGTCGTCCTTCCTGGAAATGGAGTTTACCTGGCCGGCATGAACGGGCTGTCGGCCGGCGTCTATTCTCTGCTTCCCGCAACGGACGCAAAGGGCAATCTGACGGCATACGTCTATATGCCCGGCGCGATGATCGTCACGGACCTGGGCGCCGCTCCATCGACCAAAAACGCGGCCGTCACCCCGGACGGCTACCCCATCGTCGCCGGCTATGCCGTTGCCATGGGGACCACCCTGCGCTCCTCCATGCAGCCCGAGAACTACGAGGTGCGACCCGCTTCTGTGGTTCTCGCCCAGGGAGACTTCGAGACGCAGAGCGCCACGGCAGGGGCAGCGGGCAGCGTCACCATTACTGGGAACACCACCATCCTGAACGGGACCGTTCAGGCGAGCGCCCTTCCCGGCTACAGCGGCGGATCCATAGCCCTCAGCGGTCAGAAGATCGCCGTGCAATCGTCGATCATCGCCCTCCCAACGGACTTCGGCTTCTCGACTCCCGTCCCTTCAGACCTTGCAGGGACCTTAAACATCGCGGCCCCTTCTTTGAGCGGCCAGGGCTTCCAGACCATCGGGCTCGGAGTTTCCGATTTAAGCGGATCGACTACGAGCGTTGCCGCTTCTAAAGTCGAGATCATGCCCGGCGTCACCCTCCAGGCGGCAAACGTCATCCTCGGCGCATCCAGTGCGATCTCCCTCGATGCCGGCGCCCAGGTACTTGCCCTCGCGCCGCCCGGCGACACGGGAGTTGCCTCTTTTATTTCCCCCTCCGGCACGTTGAGCATCGGCGCAAACGCCGTGGTCCGCGCCTCGAACAGCGTAAGCCTGCAAACGCAGAACACCGTCATCGACCAGACGGCAACCCTCAAGGCCGGCGACAGCTCCATCAACCTGCGAGGGAGCACGATCACCATCGCGCCTTCCCCGTCTTCCGGGCCCGGCCTCTTCCTTACGACGGGCCAATGGAACAGTCTAGCTGCGTCTTTCGACAACATTACCCTCACCAGCCTTTCCGACCTGGTCTTTGACGGCAGCTTTGCGTCCGGCGCCCTCGCGGCTGTGGCAGATAGCCTCACCATTGATGCGGGCCGCATCGTGGATACCATAGCCGACAGCTCGGTTTTCCTCTCGGCCCGGACGATCGCTCTCCAGAACACGACTGGCGGCGTTGCCGTCTCAAGCGGCGCCACGCCGACAAGCCAGATCACCTTCACTGCCTCCCAGATACAAGTCAACCCCGCGAATATCCTCTTCGACGGCTTTTCGAGCATTACGATGAACGGCCGCAGCAACGTGACTTTCAGCGGGATAGGAAGCCTTATCACCGGCGGGGGAAACCTGACCGTTGCAACTCCGCGAATAGCTACGTCCTACTACCTTAACCCGGTGGCAGGGACCGATCCCACCACGGAAGCGGCCCTGAGTCCCGTCTACACCGCCGCCGACTTCACGCTTAATGCGGGGAGCGGCACGGTGGTAATGGAGGGCAACGGCCTCGCCTCGGCGAGCGTCGCCGCGCCCGGCGGGACCCTTGCGGTCTCCGCGGGGGAGATCGACGTCTCCACCATCGTGGAAGTCCCCTCCGGCCAGATCGGGCTGACAGCAACGGGCAATATCAATTTGGGGCCTGGCGGCCAGTTGCTTAGCCGGGGGACCGCTTACGCTCCCGGCGGGGTCGTTTCTCTGACGAGCACAGGGTCCGGCGCCATTACGGTCGATGCGGCTGCTCTTATTGACGTCTCCGCAGGCGCCCAGGGCGACGCGGGCAGCGTCAACATTTACGCCCCCATCGGCGGCGCAACCCTGAACGGCAGCATATTAGGCCACGCCGCAACCGGCAAGGGCGGCTCTTTCTCCCTGACGACAAACAGCATCGGCGACTTCAGCGGCCTCAACAACACCTTGACTGCCGGAGGCTTCAACGAGGCCCTCTCCCTTGAGGCGGGTGCGGGCAACATCACGATTGCCGCAACGGACTATGTACGTGCCCGGAGCCTCACCATCACAACGGATGCCGGATCGATCACCCTCGACGGGACGATAGACGTTTCACAGCCGGGCCTGGGCGGCACAATCGGGCTCTTTGCCGGACAAGACCTGACCGTCGATCCGAGCGGGTACATAAACGCTCAGGGCACGGCGACGACAGCGAACCTGAACGCTTCAGGAGGAAGCGTCACCCTCGCCGTCGACGCGGGCAGACTCACATTTGCCGGAGGCACGATCGACGTCTCCGGCGCGGGCACAGGCGCAGGAGGGAGCGTCCTTTTCCGCGACCCCCCTCCCCCGCCGGCGGGGGGCGGCACACAGACCGATATGTCCCTGGCCGGGACCATCAAGGGCGCTTCCAGCGTCGTCGCGGAGATCGACAAGGTCTACCTCAACCAGTTCGAGACTACTAACGCGACGGGCGCGGTGAGCACGGTCATCAATTCGAGCGCCATCGGCCAGATTCAATCGGACCTCGCTGCTTTCATGAGCGCCAACGCGAGCCTCGCGACAGAGCTGGCGGCGGGGCTGACCGACGGGAATGGAAACTCCTTGAACGCCATCTTCCACCTCCAGCCGGGGGTGGTCATCGAACAGACCGGCGGGAACATCACCCTGAGCACCAACTGGGACCTGACTAGCTGGCGCTTCGGGAGCGGGGACGAGCCGGGCGCGCTCACCTTGCGGGCATCAGGGAACCTCAACATCAACGGGGACATTACCGACGCTCCCACCAGCGTGTACAGCGACTACACGGCCCTGTCGAGCAGCGCGGCCCAACCCTCCTGGAGCTACAACCTCGTCGCCGGCGCAGCGACGCAGAGCGCCAACCTCATGGCGGTAAAGCCAGCCTATGTGCAGGGCGCAACCACCGGAGACCTATCGGTTGCCGTAGGAAACGTGGTCTACACTGAGAAAGGCGCAATCCAGTTCGCTTCGGGCGGAAACACCACCCTCTACCCAAGCCCGTTGAATGGCTACATGATAGTCGGCTCCTACACCAGCAGCGGCATGCTCTATTCTCTGGGCTCTTACGTCGGCCCCATTACCGGCGACGTAGACGGAAGTCTCACGATCTACAAGGGCTCGGCCATCCAATCGGCGATCGGCAATATCGACATCCGGGTGGGCGGCAACCTCGACCTGACCGGGGGCGTCGGGGCTACTGTCGGCAACGACCTCGGCGCCGTCAGGACGACTGGCGAGTGCAGCGCGTCCGCGCCATACGGGGTCTTCAGCTACGATACATACGGCAACGGCGGCAGCATTACCCTGAATGTGGGCGGCAACGTCATAGGCGGCCTTAACGCTAACGCCTGGCTCGGTACCGATCCATACGACACCTCTACCACATCTCTGGGAATCACCTATTACCCTCTCACCGCTGCTTATTCCCAGGCCACGAACCAGGAGCAGAACATCTCTACCGAGGGGATCGCCGCCATGGGTGGGGGCAACGTTTCCGTGACGGCGGGAGGCAACTTTGACTCCCAGATCGGGACCTTCGGCAAGGGGAACCTGCAAATCTACGCCGGGGGAAACGCGACAGGCCGCTTCCTGGTGGAGCAAGGGACGGGCACGGTGAGCGCCATGGGGAACTTCGGCGTTCCCAAGCAGCCCATTGCAGACGTCGTGCAGGCCGTGCCTCAGCTTGTTGAGATCGGCAACTCCCAGGTGAGCGTATCGGCTCAGGGGAACGTCGAGATAGGAGCAATCGTCAACCCGAACCTCGTGGAGGCCGCAGCGCAGGGTTACTGGGACAACGGCTACACACGACAATCGTCGGTTGCGCTGACCGCCGTAACCGGGAATGTAAACATGTACGGTTCTCTCAGTTCCGTAAATTACGGTACGTTCGGCGACTCGCAATACGCCGGCTATCTTCCACCTACTGTCGCCATATCGGCTGGGCAAGACGTTACGATAAGCGGCCGCTACCTGCAGCTCCCTGCGCAATTGGGAAACTTGACCATGACGGCAGGCCGCAACATCGTCTTTGAAGGAGGCGGCGTATGGGTCATGTCGGACGCGGACCTCAACGCGACGTACCCGGGCTATCCCGCCTCATCCGCTCCCAACCTGGCCAGCGACGCTTCCACTCCCGTCCATACTGGGGACCCCACTCCGGTGGTTATCTCAGCCAAGGGAGACGTCACGGACATGACCGTTACCCTTCCGAAAATGGCGACAATCTCCGCGGGGGGCAGCATCAGCGATCTCAACTACATGGGGCAGAACATTGGGTCTAAAGACGTGACGAGCATCGTCGCCGCTCAGGACATCACCTACGCTTACGGGCTAAATGTGGGGAACGATGCAATTCAGGTGGGAGGACCGGGCTATGTCGTGGTGCAGGCGGGAGGGACCATCGACCTGGGCGACTCCAGCGGCATTCAGGCGATAGGCAACGCGGCCAACCCGGCCCTGAGCGCCATGGGCGGCTCCCTGATCGTCGCGGCCGGCCTCGCCGGCAGCCTGCCAACGCAGGACGTCTCAAACTTTTTCGACAGTCTTCGAAGCGCGGGCACGAACTACAGTACCCTGAAGGCAAGCGGCGATACGGCGGGGGCCCAGGTAGTCATAACCCAGGCGAGGTCGAGCACCATCGACCCTTTACTTCCTGACGCTAACCAGGGCGAGAATATCACCATGACCTCGTCCCAGATCTCCACCGTGGGCGGGGGCAGCCTCTCCATCATCGCCACCGGCAGCTTGAACGTCGGCACGACGATGCTGCCGAGCAAGACGACGGGCCCTCCAAAAGACCGGCATCTTCACGGAAACCGGCGGCGCCATCGATGTGTTTGCCAACGGAAACGTGAACGTGAACGAGGCCCGTATGATGACCTTCGAGGGAGGGAACATCACTGTCTGGAGCGACAACGGGAATATCAATGCGGGAAAGGGCTCCAAGGCAGCTATCAACGCGAGCCGACCCACCTATTCCTGCGTTGCGGGGGTCTGTTCGCTCAAGTTCACCCCCCCGGCCGTCGGCAGCGGCATCCGGGCGCTGACCTATGCGCCTGACGTCAACACACCGGCGCCTCCGCCCGGAGATATCTACCTCTTCGCCCCCCAGGGCGTCATCGACGCCGGAGAAGCGGGCATTTCAGGCGGCAAGGTAATTCTCGGGGCGGTTACCGTGCTTAATGTCGCCAACATCTCCTTCTCGGCCGGCTCCGTGGGGGTCCCAACAGGCTCTCAGACCGTGAGCCTGGGCGCCTTGACGGGCGTCACGAACCTCGGTGAAAAGACGGCCCTCTCCGAGGACACGGGGGCATTGGCGTCCTCGCAGGGAAGGGTCGCCGCCTCATCCGCGTCGGCCATCGAAGACCTCGTCAAGTGGGTCGATGTGAAGGTGATCGGCTACGACCTGAGCTTCGGTGCCGCAGGAGGGCCCGAAGGCAACAATACGGACGATTAGGAAAGACTGGGCAGACCAGTAGAGATAGAGAAAGGAACGGAGGTTTTTTCATGCACTCGCACCGGCTTCACAGGGTTGTCGCACTCTTCCTTGCCGCCTCTTTCCTCGCCCTCGCGGGGGCCGGACCGGCCCACGCCTGGTGGGACGGGAAGTGGAAGTACAGGAAGAAGATCGTCCTTGACGTCTCCCCCCAGGGGGGAGACGTCAAGGAGGCGTTAACCGACTTCCCCGTCCTGGTGAGGCTCCATGCGGGCGACTTCACCTTCGAGAACGCCAGGAGCGACGGCGCCGACGTGAGGCTCATAGCCACAGACGACAAGACCCCCCTCAAGTACCACATAGAGCAGTACGACCCCAAGCAGGGGATAGCCCTCATATGGGTGAAGGTCCCCAACATTGCGCCCGCCTCCAGTGAAGGGTCCTTCTGGATCTACTACGGGAACTCCGCCGCATCCGCCGGAGGCGACGCGGGCGCCGTCTTCGACGCCTCTCAACTGGCCGTCTACCACTTGAGTGAAAAAGAGGGGCTACCCCAGGACGCCACCTCGTATAAGAACAACGCAACGGAGTGTACGGGGAAGCTCGGCGTCCCCTCCCCCATAGGCTCGGGCCTCTCACTCAAGGGCGGGACCGACCGCCTCGTGGTCGCTAACGGCGCCTCCTTCGACTTCGCGAAGGGCCTTACCTTCTCCGCCTGGGTCCGCGTGAGCCGGCCGGAGAACGGCCGCCTCTTCTCCAGGGAGGACGGGAAGCAGTCCATAATCATCGCCATGGAAGGGACTAAGCTCTACGCCTCCTTCTCGGATAAGAACAAGAAAACGACGACCGACAAGGTGGACCTGCCCCTCTCGAAGTGGGTCCACGTTGCCGTGACTGCGGTGCCGGGAAAGGAGATAGCTCTCTATACGGATGGAAGGCAGAGGACGACCGCGAAGCTTGCGGGCCCCCTCCCAGCCCCTTCGGCCGATCTCGTCCTCGGTTCGGGCTTCGCCGGGGACTTGGACGAGATAGGGGCTCGCTGGCGTCTCCCGCTCCGCCGCATGGGTCCACGCACAGGCCGCAAGCCAGGGGCCGGACGTCCCCTTCCTCTCCTTCCAGGAGGAGGAGAAGCTCTTCCGGAGGGGGGGAGAACCTGACGGTCCACCTGCTCGTCGTCACCGCCAGGGCCATAACATTAGACGGCTGGCTCATCATCGGCTGCATCGTGGCCATGATAGCCGTAACTTGGATCCTCTTCGTCAACAAGTTCGCCCTCGTCCGCAAGCTTAAGAAGGACAACGCGGCCTTTTCGGAGTCCTTCTCCGCTTGCGAAGAGGTCTTATCGGTGGATGAAGACTTCGAGGACTCCTCCCTGTTCAGGGTCTACTCGTCCGGGTTAGAAGAGCTGGAGCGCAGGAAGGTGAAAGAGAAGCGCCTCTCAGGGCAGGCCCTGACAGCCTTCAAGGCGACCCTCGACAAGGCGGCCCTCAAGGAGAGCAAGAGGAACACCGTGGGCCTCCTCCTCTTTACCTTAAGCATCTCGGGGGGACCCTTCATGGGGCTCTTTGGCACTGTATGGGGGGTCATCAACACCTTCGCGGGGGTGGCAGAGGCAGGGGAGGCGAACCTGGCAGCCATCGCCCCCGGCGTGGCCTCGGCGCTCGCCTGCACCCTAATGGGACTGATGCTCGCTATTCCCGCCCTGTTCCAGTACAGCTACCTCTCGGCTGAGATCAAGAATCTCTCCGCCGACATGGGGATCTTCATGGACGAGTTCACGAACAGGGTGGAAGAAGAATACGGGGAGAAGGGATGAGAAAGAACCCTTACGACGACATAGAGATGCACGCGGAGCTGAACGTGGTCCCGCTGCTCGATCTGGCCTGGAACCTCCTCATCGTCTTCATCATGGTCGTCACCGCAACAGTCCAGGGGATCAACGTAAACCTCCCGAAGGCGAGCGCCGCATCGAGCAACATCAAGCCCGCGACGAAGGCCGTCACCATCGCCTCCGACGGGACGATCTACCTCGACACCTTCCCGGTCACCATGGCCGAGCTGGAATCGAGGCTTAAAGGCCTGAAGGCGGTCAACCCGAACCTGCCGGTCGTGATCAAGGGGGACGAGAAGATATCTCATACAAGAGCGTCATCGAGGTGCTCGACCTCCTGCAGCGGCTGGACATCACGCAGTTGGGTCTGGTTACGCAGAAGCTGGTGAAGTGAGGGAAAAGAAGTTGGGAAGCGCCTTTGTGAGCGGGGAGGCTCCGCGAGCTTGCTCGCGGAGGCGGTGCTGAACCCCGGTAATTGACGCAGAAGCTGGTGAAGTGAGGAAAAGGGAGAGAAGAATGAGGGAGCGAAAGAAAAAACCTGAATCCCGGTCGAAACCGGTCGCTACTGCCGTGGTCATCCTCGTCTTTCTCTGCCTGGCCGGAGGGATCGTATACCTTGTGAGGACCGACACCGGCACGACAGGCAAGAAGGTCTTCATCGCGAAGGTCGATCTGGTGAAACCGAACCTCCCGGACAAGCCCCCTCCCCCTCCGAAAGAACAGCCTCAGACGCCTGAGGCCCAGAAGAAGGAGACCATCATGACGCCCCAGAGCCTGACGCAGGAAGCCAGGCAGATGAAGGGCGACGACAAGCCGGCGGCCGAAGGGCCCCTCGGCGTCCAGGGCGAGGGAGGACCGGGTTCGGACGCCTTCGGCCTCGTAGGAAGGGGCAAGGGCGGGCGGGACATCACCACCGTCGGGGCGGGACCGGGCGGAGGGACGATCGGAGGGGGGACAGACCAGGCCGCCCTGCTGCGGAAATTCGGCAGGTACAACCAACTTGTCCAGGAGCAACTTAGCAGCGCGGTGCGCAAGTGGCTCCAGGAGAACGGCGGCATACCAAAAGGCAAGCTGGAGACGGTCGTCCAGATCGTCCTGGACGACGCAGGCGCCGTGAGAAAGGCGCGGATCACCCGCTCCTGCGGGAATCAGGCCGTGGACGAAGCGGTCAAGCAGCTATGCGGCTGCCAGAAGATCAGCGAGCCGCTGCCTAAGGACATACCCAGGACGATGAACGTGAAAATCACTTCTCAGGGGTAAGCGGCCATGCTCTGGTCTCGCATGTTAAAGGACCCTCACATGTTTTACAAGACCTTTATATGGCGTTCACACAGCCTTAACAGGGGTATGTTAGCCTACCGCCACAACACAATTGGAGAAATATGATCCCGCGCAGCCTCTTGCTTACGCTCCTCATCCTCGCCCTTCTTCCGGTCGTGCCGCCCGTCTACGGCCAGCCTCCTTCGTCTCCCCAGGGTGTTCCGGACTCACAAGTCGCCGGGAGCGAGACTGCCGCAGTAGAAGAGCTTGCGCGCATCCTCGTGCAGAAGGGCATCCTTCCGCAGGAAGAGGTCGACGCCGTCATGCAAAAGAAGGGCGAGCCGGGGTTTTCCGGGCTGGCCGCCCTCACCCGGCTCCTGAAGGCAAAGGGCGTCCTCACTCCCGACGAGGCCGACAGGGTGGCGAAAACATCGGAAGCCCAGGCGCCAGTCCTCCTTCTTTCGGAGCGCGACCGGAAGGACTTCGAGAAGATGACCAAAGACGCGACCGCCGAGATCAAGCAGGAGGTCAAAGAACAGGTAAAAACGGAGGTTAAGGACGAAGTCCTCCGGGAGACGAGGAAAGAGATCCAATCGGCCGCGCCCGAGTGGACCAAGCGCATCCAGTTCGGCGGCGACATCCGCCTCCGCTACGAAGCCGACGATTTCAGCAGGAACAACGCCCAGCTCCTCAATCCGAGCAGCCCGACCACGCTCATGAACACCACCGACAACCAGGAGCGCTACAGGGTCCGCGTGCGGCTCGGGGCTACGGCCGAGATCGACGACACTACCGAAGCGGGAGTGAGGCTGGCCACCGGCAGCGCCGGCAACCCCGTCACCGAACAGCAGACAATGGGCGTCTATTTCAGCAACTACAGCGCCTTCCTTGACCTGGCCTACCTCAAGACCAGACCCGTACCCGGCCTCACCCTGATCGGCGGCAAGATCGCCAACCCATTTTTCTTCAGCGACCTGGTCTGGTGGAAGGACCTCACCTTTGAAGGCTTTTCCGGCACATATAAGCAGAAGCTTTCCGACGTGTTCGAGGGGTTCGCTACGGCAGGGGCCTTCCCCGTCTGGAAGACGACGACGTTCGACGAGACCGACAAGTGGCTCTACGCCGGGCAGGTGGGTTTAGACATCAAGCCTCGCAAGGAGCTGCAGGGAAGGATCGGCGTGGCTTATTACGATTTCCAGCACACCCGGGGGGTCCCCAATACCGCGGATTATCCGGACCAGAACGACTATACCGGCCCCCAGTTCGAGCAGAAAGGGAACACCCTTTACGATATCAGCGCCTCCCCTTCGACTACGACCCTCGCCCTCGCGTCTGAATACCGGGAGCTGGACGTCACCGCCTCGCTGGACATCGGGTTCTGGGACCCGATCCACGTGGTGCTCCTCGGAGACTACGTGAATAATATCGGCTTCGACCGCTCGACGGTGGCAGCCCTTACCGGGAACCCCGCCATCACCGCCCAGACGCAGGGGTATCAGGTCGGTCTCTCCGTGGGTCATCCGGAGATCCTCCACTTCCCACAATGGCGGGCCTTCGGCTACTACCGGTATCTCCAGGCGGACTCTGTCATCGACGCCTTCACCGATCCCGATTTCCACCTGGGTGGGACCAACGCGAAAGGATGGATAATAGGCGCAGACCTCGGGCTCTACAAGAACTTCTGGCTCTCCCTCAAATATACGAGCGCCAACGAGATCACCGGTCCGCCACTGGCGATCGACTCGCTGTTCCTGGACCTGAACGCCAGGTTCTGATGGAGGAGGAGTAGTCCATGGCACTGAAACCGTTCTTGCTGGGCATGGCCGGGCTCGTCGTGGGGCTGGCCGTGGGGCTCGCATACGGCCACACGCAACTCCAGGGACAGCAAAAGGTTTTCCAGGCCAAGATCAAGCAGATCAACCAGCGCATGGCCCAGGCAGAGCGAAGGTACGCGCAGGGCCTGGCCGAGCAGCAGACGAGCCTCGAAGACGAGAAACAGCAGGCCCTGGCCGAGACCGAAAAGCTTCAGAAGCAGAAGGAAGGCCTCGCGGCGGAAAGCAAGGACCTCAAGTCCCGGGTCGACGCCATCACCGCCCAGGTCGCGTCCGTGGAAACGATGCGCGCCAAATCGGAGGCAAAGGCAGCCTCGGAGGAGTCGAAGAACGGGCAGTTGTCGGCGCTCCTGGCCAAGGCCGAGGCCGAGTGTAAGGCGCTGGAACAGAAGCGGCAACAGACCTTCCGGACCCTGCAGGAGCGGGAAAAGGACCTGAAAGAGTTGAACGGCAGCTACGACCGGTGCGCCGAGAACAACGTCCGGCTCTACGGTATAGGCCAGGAATTGATAAAGCAATACCAGGACAAGGGCCTCACGCGCACACTAGCCCAGAAGGAGCCTTTCACGCAGATCAAGAAGGTGGAGCTTGAAAAACTGGTCCAGGACTACAGGGACAGGATCGATAAGCAAAGAGTGCAGCCGAGATAGCCGATGTCATGCAGAATATGGAGGTAGTGAAGTCATGCGTTTTGGAGCAACGATATTCGTACTGGCAATGGCCGTTTCCGCATGTCTGCCGCCCGTCGCCCGGGCAGCCGACGTAAAACCGAAACCTGGCGTCGCGGCGCCTGCCCCCGAGGTAAAACCCAAACCGGGCGTCGTCGCGACGGTGAACGGCGCCGACATTGCGGCGGAGGACTTCTCCCGCGAGATGAACCGGGTGGAGCGCATCTACCTCGGCACGGGCAAGGCCCTCACCTGCAAGGAGATCGCCCGCCTCAGAAAGGAAGTCATAGAGAGCATGGTCAGGCGCGAGCTCCTCTACCAGGAGAACAAGAAGAAGGTCCAGGTCAGCGAGGCGGAGATCGATGGCGAGCTGAAAAAGCTCAAAGACCGGTACCAGAGCGAGGCCGACTTCGCGAACGCCCTGAGCAGCCTGAAGATGTCGCCTGCCTCCCTGAGAGCACAAGTGGAGAAGACCCTGGCCGTTCAAAAGATCATCGACACCCAGTTCGCCTCCAAGGCGGTGGTGACGGACAAAGAGATATGGTCCTATTATGACCGCAACCGCGATTCCTTCAGGCAGCCCGAGCAGGTCAAGGCCAGTCACATCCTGATCAAGGTCGACCCCAAGGCCGATGCCGCAAAGAAGGCCGAGGCCCGCAAGAAAATCGAGGACATCCTGGCTAAGGTGCGGCAGGGGCAGGACTTTGCCTCGCTGGCCCGCACCCATTCGGAGGACCCCAGCGCCGCCAAGGGCGGCGACTTAGGCTATATCCGCCCGGGGCAGACCATGAAGCCTTTCGAGGACGCCCTCTTCAGCCTGAAAACCGGCGAGGTGGGCGACGTAGTCGAGACGAGCCTCGGCTACCACATCGTCAAGGCCGTAGAGCGCAAACCGGAGACGACCGTACCCTTCGAAAACGTGAAGGACCAGCTGCGCGCCCTCCTGAAGCAGGAAAAAGGCCGGGAGGCGGCGGACGCCTATATCGGCAAGGTGCGGGAAAGCGCGCACGTGGAGATCTTCCCTCCGGCCGAAGAATAGGCGATGGACGATGACGGAAGAGAAGACCGATCAGGCAGCATCCGCCTTCGAACCAGGGGAGACGCCCAGGGCCCCAAGGCTCAGGCGGCTGACGGACCTGATCGAGACCCTCGTCGAAGAGAAGTTCACCGGCTACATCAAGGTCAATTTCAGCCAGGGAGGCATCGGCAGGATCGAGAAACTCGAGGAGGTCCTCAAGTAACTCAGGGTCCGGAGAGTCTTAATAACCTTTTAACACAGCCTTCATAAATGTGCAATGCTACTCTGCTATACTTCGTCAAACTTAGCAAAACGATACGGACCGGCGAGGATCGGGCGCTTTTCTCTTTAACCCAGGGTGGGTGCCCATAGGCGCAAAATCGGACCGGGTCCCGAGGGACCGACCGAGGCGCCCGTCGATGAGAAGCTCACCGGCTGCACAGGGGTCGATTCCGGCCGTGCAGGGCCGGGAAATTCCGGGAGGTCCTCAGAGTGAGAGGCGGTCATAATGCGTTTCATGACCTTTTAATGCGGCGTTCATAAAGGTACAACATGGTTTCGATATACTCTGCGAAACTTAATGGAAGAAAAGAGCGAACGAAGAGCGGGTGCTTCGCCGGCGCAGGCAATGTCAGGCGAACCGGGAGGCCCGAAGCAGGACCGGGAGGAAGGATCCCTTACCGGAAATAAGAGAAAGGAGGTGATGACAGCGCAAAAAACACCGGACAAAAGGAAGATGGACGGGGCGCGTTGCGCAAGCCCCGCTTCAGATAAAGCCAAAACCCGGGCGACCGGGAGACGGAAAGCCTTCGGGCCCTCATGAAAGAGGGCGGCCGGGCTGCCTGAAGAAATGACGGGAAATTTTTCCGAAACAATCATTCGGGAGGAATGAAATAATGAAGAAAATGCTTTTACTCACACTGGCAGCCTTTCTGCTCTGCGGCTTCGCGGGACATGCCATGGCCTCTTTTTTTGCGGACGGCGACCTTATCAGGGTGGTCTATCAAACAAGCTACAACGGGGTGGGGCAGCCAACGGGCGGGACAGCTGAGTATGCCTCCGACCTTGGCAGCCTGAGCGCCCTCGAAGCCAATACCACCCTGACGCAGGCGGGCAGCAGTTTCGGCTCGTTCTCGACGAACTACTACACCGCAGCCTCAGGAGCGAACCCCGCAACGGGCTTGCAGGTAGTCTACTTCGTCGCAGACTTAGCCTCCGGCGCCTACAACTATAACATCTACATCGGCTCCAAGAGCACCACCCAGCCTACCGGGGACTACAGCGGCCTTTACACATCCCTCTCCACCGTGGTCCCAACGTATGTGAGCGCGAGCGGCGGAACGTTGAACAACGTGACGGTGGCCCAATCGAACCCGTACAGCTATTGGGGTACCATGCAGGGCAACGGCGCTTACTATGGCAGCTACGCGCAGAGTATTCCCGTCGGCGCGGGCGAAGCCGGCCTCGCTCCCCTCAACACGGGCGGCTCAGTCCTCATGAGCCTCTACGCCTATGACTACAGCGGCGGCCAGGACGGCGCCGTCCTGAGCAACAACGGCAAGACTCTCGAGATAGAAACCCTGGTCGTGGGCGGCAATCCGATCACGGAAGTCGGCCCGATGGCCACCCCCATCCCACCGAGCATGCTCCTCCTCGGTACGGGCTTCCTCGGCCTGATCGGCTTCAGAAGGAAGTCTCATAAGGCATAAGGTCGCCGGACGGACCGAAAGATCATGCTGCAAAAGATTGCAATGATAAGACAAGGAGAAAAAACATGAAGAAACTGATCGTCGCCTTAGCCGTGGGGGCCTTCCTGCTTTCCATGGCGGGCATAAGCTCGGCAACGGACGTCAATATTTACGGCGCCTCGGCGCAGTACAACTTCTGGTCGAACCTGGCTGTTAGCTGGATGCAATTGCCGGTCGCGAGCGGCGGCGCCGGCTGCGGCGTCCCGGTCAGCAACGGCGGCTTCACGCCTTCCGACAAGACCCCTGCGGGCGTCTACTACCACGGCGCGAAGTACTTCATCGCAACGGCCGCCGGCTGCGACGGCAGCGTCGTAAGCGATAATACGCTTACCATCAGGATAGGCTCCTATGACTCGATGGACGGCATCAACGGCGTCCTCGGGACCACGAACGCCAACGACATCAACGCATGCACGGGGCGTCAGAGAGCCCTACTGACCTCCACGGCGAGCAACAGCGTTTTCGGCTGCTACGATGTTCACCTCGGCGCCTCCGATGTGAACGGCACGACCCTTATCCAGACATCCTACGGACAACTCGACGGCCCGAGCGGCCCGACGAGCGTGACGCAAGGGTGGACCCTGCCCGGCAACGGCTTTGGCGGCGTAGAGCTTGCCGCTGACCTCGGCAAGTGGACCGCTTCCAGCGCCGTAGGCGCCATATATCCTGTAGAAGCGCAGGCTACGTGCAGCACCGGCGCCCTCATAGACAACCATCCCTTTGTCGACCCCTTCGCCTTCTTCGCGAACGTGAAGGCAAGCTCATCGGATGCGGCTGGGGCCACTACCTTGCAAAACGTGATGTCCAACATCACCCAGGGCATGGCTGAGCAGATATTCAGCGGCAAGGTGACGAACTGGCAGACCTACTTTCCCGCCCTGGTCAACTCCTCGCCCATCACGGTTTGCCTGCGCGTTGCCGGCTCCGGTACCTATGCCACTTTCCATGCGGGCGTCATGATGACGAACGAAAACGGCCTTCCCTTACCCACCAAGGACAAAACCATCCCGCCCCCAATCTCGCCGACGGCCTATTTCAATAACACCACCGGCGACATGATGAACTGCATCAATACCATTCCGGGCGCTATCGGCTTTGCCGACGCGAGCCAGACCAACAGCGCGAACACCTACCAGCTCACCTTCAACGGCGTGGCCCCGACGGCCGCCAACCTCCAGAACGGCCTCTACGACAGGTTCTGGAGCCTCGAGCACGTCTTCGAGCCGGTCTTCCCCCTTCCCGGCGGGTCCCCCGCCTACAAGGATGCCGAAGATGCAGGCTATCCGAACAACTATCCGGGCACGGCCGTGACCCAGATGATGAGCTGGGTTAACAACCTGAGCGCGACCGGTTGGCCTGCCGGTCTTCCCGCCACGTACACGAACTACTGGGCCATCAGCCCTCTGATGAAGGTCTACAAGTCAAACGACTTCAGCTATCCGCCCCTCAAGGGCTCTTACTCAACCGCCGCCGGCTCGTGCTACGAGTGATAACCAGTACGCAAGCCCTTATTCTCACCGAACCACAGGGGCCCCCTTCCGGGGCCCCTTCTTCTTTGCGCACTTTTTCCGTTGCTATCCGGAGGCGCCTGCTGTATGATGTCGCATAAGCCGCATGGACCGTAAAACCATCCTAAAAGTTGCCGCACTCCTCTGCCTCATTCTGCTTTCCGCTTCCTGCGGCGGGACGGAGGCGCGGAAGCTCAAGTTCTTCAACAAAGGCAAGGCCTTCTACGAAAAGGGAGACTACACTAGGGCGCGCCTGGAGTTCAAGAACGCCGTCCAGACGGCCCCCCGCTTCGCCGAAGGCTACTACATGCTCGGCATGGTCGAGTTCCAGGAAAAAAACTGGCGTAACGCCTTCGCCTTTTTTTCGGAGGCTGTCCGTCTCGACCCCGCGCGTCTTGCCGCCCAGGTAAAGCTGGGACAGATATACCTCGCCGCGCGGGCGCCGGACCGCGCCATGGAGAAGGCGGACCTGGTCCTGAAGTCGGATCCGAACAACGAGGACGCCCTCCTCCTGAAGGCGGCCGCATACCTGGCAAAGCAAGACCCGGACAAGGCCATCGCCTGTCTCGAGGGGCTGAAGGCGCGGGGCCTGCGCAGCCCCGACCTTTTCCTGATGACCGCCTCCGCCCGCATGCAGAAAAAGGATTTCCGGAAGGCGGAAGAGGCCCTCGCGGGCGGCATCGCGGCCAACCCCAAATCGGTCCTCGTCCGTCTCGCCCTCGTAGACCTCTATATGAGAACGGGCCGACCCGATGACGCGGTCCCGGTCCTGCGGGCCGTCATCCGCCTCGTCCCCGGCGCCCCCAACCACCGCTTAGCCCTCGCCGGCATCCTGTGGGACAGGGGAAGGGTCCAGGAGGCGACAGGAGTCCTCAACGGGATCGCCGCGGAGCTGAAGGGGGACGGACGCTGGATAGCCGTCGCCATGTTCTACCTGCAAAGGGGAAAGGCCGAAATGGCGAAAGAAGAGCTGAAAAAGGGGCTGCGAGACGACCCCAGGAGCGTCGCAATCCGCTTTGCCTTAAGCGACCTCTACATGAAAACTTCCCGGTCGGACGAGGCCATTGCAGCCCTGAAAGAATGCGCTGCCCTCCTGCGCCCCAGGGGGACGGGCAAGCCCGATCTGCTCAGGGCCAGGAATGCCCTCGTTAGGATACATCTCGCCCGCCACGAGACAGGAGAGGCGGAGAGGTATATAGACGAGGTGCTCGCCGATAGCCCGAAAAACCTGGAAGCCCGCTTTCAAAAGGGGACGATCCAGTTGCAGCGCGGCGAAGGGAGCGATGCTGTACCCTTGTTCCGGGATATCCTCAACGAGAACCCGAGCTCCGTCCCCGCGCTCCTGCGGCTCGCAGAGGCGCACGTCGTCAACGGGCAGCCGAACCTGGCGGAGGATTGCCTACAGACGGCGCTCAAAACGGACCCGTCCTCGATAGAAGTGCAGAGGGCGATCGGCCGTCTGTACGCGGCCAAGGGGGAATTCGCAAAGGCCGAGGAATATCTGCGCAAGCTGCATGAGTCACATCCGGAGGACGCAGGCGTCATCGCGGAGATGGCCGACGCCTTCTTTCTGGCCGGAGACGCGAAGAAGGCCGAGGCGGGCTTCAGGGAGATCGAACGGAAAGCGCCCCGATCCCCTCTCGGCTACGAGAAGATGGGCAGGCTTTATCTAGCGCAGCGAAAATACGGCGAGGCCGCCGCCGAGCTGGTCGCGGCGGTCAGGATCGCGCCGCAATCGGAGGAGCTGAGGACGTTGCTGGCGGACGCCTATGCGAAACAGGGGAAGTACGACGCTGCCCTGCGCTTGTGCGACGAAAGGCTGAAGCAGGACCCTAAGGACGCGCCCGCATTGGCCCTCAAAGCGTATCTTTTCGAGGGCATGAAGGATTTCCCGAAGGCGGAGGACGCCCTTCGCAAGGCCGTGGGCTTCCGGCCCCTCTGGGCTGCGCCCCGGGTCAACCTTGCCCGTCTCCTCCTCGTCCGTGGCAAATACGAGCAAGCTGCGAAGGACCTGGAAGACGCGCTGAAGACCGATCCGGGCGACCCGGCGTTCTCGATCCTTCTAGCCCAGGCCTACTACCGGAACCGGGACCGCCGGCGCGCCATGGATGCGTGCGAGAAACTGCTAAAGGAGCACCCGAATTTCTGGATGGCAGCCAATGCCCTCGCCTTCATGCTCGCCGAGCAGGCCGGGGGCAAGGCGGACCTGGACAGGGCGCTCGTCCTGGCGCAAAAGGCGCAAAAGCTTCGCCCTAATCAGCCTTCCGTCATGGACACCATCGGATGGGTCTATTATAAGAAAGGCGACATCGACCCGGCCCTGCAATGGATCGGCAAGGCCCATGTCGCGACGCCTGCCGACCCTGTCGTCAATTACCATATGGGCATGGTGTTTTTCCGCGCCGGGAAACGGCAGGAGGCGAAGCAGTTCCTGGGCACGGCACTGGCAGGCGGCGAGGATTTCACCGGGCTCGACGAGGCCAGGGAAACGATGAAGCAGCTCTGAAAAGGGCCTTGTAAAGAACTTTTAACCCTATATTCACAAAACTGCAACATCGATCTGATACGCTTCTGCATATACAATAAGAAAAAGCGATGCCCCGATCAGATATGGACGAGACGCCCCAGAAGACGCTGAAGGAATACTGGATTATCGCAAAGCGGCGCAAATGGAGCCTGATCCTCCCCGCTGCGGCGGTCTTTATCCTTTCCGGCCTAATCGCGCTTCTCATGACCCCAACATATGAATCGACCTCTACGATCCTCATCGAAGAGCAAGAGATCCCCAGGGATTTCGTCGTCTCCACGGTCACAGGCTTCGCGGAGCAGCGCATTCAGAGCATCAACCAGAGGATCATGAGCACGCCCAAGCTCCTGGAGATCATCGACCGGTTCAACCTGTACCCGGACCTGCGCGAAACATGGACGACGGAGGAGATCGTGACCCGCATGCGGGAGAGGGACATCAAGTTCCAGACGATCAACGCCGACCTCTTCGACCGGCGCATCGGGCGCCCGAATGAGGGGATCGCCGTCGGTTTCACCCTTTCCTATAGGGGAGAGAAGCCGGCAATTGTCCAGAAAGTGGCGAGCGTCCTTGCTTCTCTCTATCTCGAAGAGAACCTTCGGACCCGCGAGCGGCAGGCCGAAGGCGCCTCCAGGTTCCTCGAAGAAGAGCTGGAGGAGGTGAAGTCCCGCCTTGCCGGGATCGACGCGCGGATCACGCCCTTCAAGACAAAATACGTCGAGCAGCTCCCGGAGGCCCTGGGGCTCAACTTTCAGGGCCTGGAACGGACCGAGCGGGACATGGGGGCAGCCCAATCCGCGCAGCAAGCAGCCGTGGAGCGCGAAAGCTATCTGCGGAGCCAGTTGGAGCATGTGCCTAAGGACCAGAACCCGGACAGGATGCTGCTCAAGGAACTGAAGGCGAAGCTTCTCGAGCTGAAAACCAGGGCTTCGGAGAATTACCCCGACGTGATCAAGACGCGGAGCGCCATTGCCGAGCTTGAGGCAAAACTGGCCGAGAGGCAGCAGACTGAGAATTATGAAAATCCCGCCTACGTGACCCTTGCCTCCGATCTTGCCTCGGCGCAGTCGCAGATCGGGTCCCTTAAGCGGGAGCTGGAGCAGCTCGCCGGAGAGAAAGAAACCTTCAGGCGCCGGATCGAGGCCACCCCCGGCGCGGAAGAGCAGTATAAGGCCATGCTGGAGGAACGGAACAGCATGCAGCTCAAATACGACGACCTGATGAAAAAGGTCCTGGAGGCAAAGGTATCCCAGGGACTGGAAAAAGAGCAGATGGGAGAGCGCTTTACGTTAATAGACTCTGCCAGGTTTCCTGAGCTGCCGATCCGCCCCAACATCCCGCTCTTCCTTCTCGTCGGCCTTTTTCTAGGCATCGGGACGGGCGTCGGGACGGCCTCCGTGCGGGAAAACTCCGACGAGTCCGTCAGGACACCGGAAGAATTGGCCGAACTATCCGGCCTGCCGGTCTTAGGCGGCATACCGGGCATGCTGAGCGCCAAAGAAAGGCTGCGGAAGCAGAAGGTGCGCTGGATCGTCTCCCTCTCGACCGCAGGCGTCCTGGCAGCCGGCCTGATTGCCTTCCATTTCCTGGTGATGGACCTGGATATGTTCTGGTTCAAGGCGGCGCACCGCCTGCTGCCCTAACGATGAAAGGACGCCGGCAGGGAGCGATGTTCAACAAGGAGAAGCGGAAAGCCGGATTCGAGCCAATGGTCCTGCCCGGAGAGCCGTCGGGTCGCCCCAGGACGGGCTGGGTGTCGCCCGAATACGTCGTCTCCCGGCGCGTCAGCCTCGACCCCGCCGTGCTTGACGAGAACCACTGCATCGCCTTTTTCCCCGATTCCCCGGAGCTCGAGTACTTCAGGGTCCTCCGGAGCCGGATACTCAGATCGGCCTCGGGCAGGATAATCATGGTGACTTCCACCCATCCGGGGGAGGGCAAGACGCTTACGGCGATCAACCTTGCTTTAGCTATCGCCAGGGAATACAGGCAGACCGCCCTCCTGGTAGACTGCGACCTGAAGAACCAGACCGTCCATCAACGGCTGGGCCTGCCCGCCGAGGGCGGCCTGGCCGACTATCTTCTGGAGGAACGGTCTCTGCCGGAGATCATTATGTGGCCCGGCGTCGAGAAGCTGACGCTCATCGCGGGCGGGCGGAACATACAGGGCGGCGCGGAGGCTCATCGGGTCCCCGCGCATGAAAGACCTGGTCGGGGAGATGAAGCCCAGGTACCCCGAGCGATATGTCGTCTTCGACGTTCCCCCGGTAATGACGGGGGCCGACGCCATGGCCTTCTCCTCCTACGCGGATCACATCGTATTTGTCGTTCAGGCCGGACGGACGCCGAAGACGGAGATCATGCGCGCCCTGGCGCTGCTGCCCCGCGAAAAGATCTTAGGACTCGCGCTCAACAGGCAGGACCGCGACTCGATCCGAGGCTACGCCGGCAAATACGGCTATTACTGCGGCAGCCCGCAGTAAAGGAAAGCGAGGGTATGAACAGGTCGATTGCGGCGGCGATGCTTCTGGCTCTCCTTTTATCGTTTGCATCGGCGGCGAGCGCCGGCCTCGACACGTTCGCATCGGGCGCCTCCGGCTGGCAGATTTCCCTTATGGACGGCAACGGCTATTCCTGGTCGACCGGCCCGGTCTACAGTTCGAGCGGGGGCAACCCCGGAGGCTGCATATCCTCCGGCGCCATCGGCGCCGGCCCGAACGACCGCCTCTATTCCTTCGATGCGTCCTCTTCCCCCTTCGGCGATCTCGCCGGCCAGACCCTAACCTTCGACATCAAGGTGAGCGGGACCGCGACAACCCCGGCCGGCCCGGCAATAGCCCGGCTCTATATCGGGGAGGACAGCAGCGATTACTTCATGACCACGAACGCCTACAGCGCGAGCCTGAGCACAGGCGGCTGGACCTCTTACAAGGTCCCTATCGTCGCTTCCAATTTCATGGCCTGGCCGGGACAGACGGGCACGGCGTCCTTCGCGAGCGTAGCCGCGAGCGCCGTCTGGGTCGGCCTGGTCTTCACGAGCACCGACTTCTCGGCGGCCGACGACGCCTTGAACGCCCAGGGGCTAAACAGCCCGAACGGAGCGGTCGTATCGCTGGACAACATCGGGACCCCGTCTGCCGTACCTATCCCCTGCGCCATCTGGCTTCTCGGAGGCGGCCTGGCCTCGATCGCCTTAATTGACCTTGCTCTCCGCCCCCGGCCTGCCCGCCCTCGACGGGCGCGTCCCGATTAGCGCGCCCGCGAGGACATCCGACGTCCGGCGCCTGCCCTAAATGCCTGCTGGCAGTCGAAAAAACGACCCGGCCGTCCCTCTTGAAACGCCGCGACTGCTATGTTATCTTTGGGGGGCGGGGCGTGGCGCAGCATGGCAAGCGCGCTTGCCTTGGGAGCAAGAGGTCGCTGGTTCAAATCCAGTCGCCCCGACCATCTTTAAGACATGATTGCTAAAGCCGGCTACCTCGTCTTAAGAAACTGCCAACTATCCAGGATTGTCTCAGCCCCCCGGATAATACCGTCGACCAGTTCCCGGACCGTTAACACATGGTCTATTGCCCCTACGGCCAGTGAGCCGACCCCTTCCGATCCCGACTCGCGTTGATGCGACCCGTCGGCGCTCTTCGATCCCGACCGCCCGGGTTGGATGCTCTCCAGCATCTTCAGCCATTCTCCCGTCGGCAATTTGTCCCGCATTGTCATTATTTCCGCGTATTTTGCCGGGTCGGACGAAGCGAGCACCCGATGGCGAAGCTGCGGGTCGTCCGGGCGAGATTTTACCAGCGCCTCCTTGGTCGCCATGTTGATAGGGCACTCCTTGGTCGCCATGAAGGCAGTACCCATCATTATGCCGTCGGCGCCCATCCCCAAGCCCCAGAAAGCCGCGGGCGTCACAGATGCCCCCCGCAGCGATGAAGGGAACCTTAAACTGCTTCGATCCCCAGGTGGCGGCGACAAAGGTCGGCAGCTGCTCCGGACTCTTAAACCCACCACCCTCCAGGCCGACTACGATGACGGCATCTGCTCCAAGGTTCTCGGCATGTAAGGCGTCTTTTACTCTGGCCGCCTTATGTATCCACGTGAGGCCGGCCTCTTTGATCCGCGGCGCCAGGGAATCGGGTTTGTAGCCGGCCGTCTCCACCTTAACCCCCTCCTCGATGCATACCTCCAGCAACTCCTCGATCCGTTCAAAACGACCAATACTCAGGTTGACCCCGAATGACCCATCGGTAGCATCCCGGCATCGTCTGATATCCTCACGCAGTTTTTCCGGCGTCCGAGAGACATGGCCTGTGATCAAACCATAAGCGCCGGTGTCGGCTACGGCTGCTGCAAACTGCCAGTTGCCGAATCCGGCGAAGGCGCCTTCCATGATAGGATACTTACAGCCTAAAAGCTCTGTTACCCTGGTTTTCCATTCCACTTGTCTCCTCCCACAATTTTCTATGGCGCCATTATGTTAGAGTTTATCACCGTTATCGCGTTATTCTTTATTTGCATCAGGGTAAACGGGGCTATCTTCTCACCCTTCACATATCGGTACTGATACTGTATGCCTTGCAGCGGCCCGGAATTGTAGAGGAAATCAGTAATAGCCTGCCGTTCCTGAGCTATATTGCCGGGATTCCCCGTAAGCTTCAGGGTCTCCACTGCAGTTTTAAAGGCATATACGGCATCATAGAAGTAAACCACCTGGCTGATCGGCGCCTGGCCTTTATGTTCCCTTTTGTAAGTCTCATCCAATTTCTTATACTTCGGACTCGTACTAAGAGGATTCACGCCGTCCCACAAGTAGCTATTATCCAGGTATCCTTTGCCTATGGTAAATAATTCGGGTCCGTATGCCACCGGAAGTCCAATATATCTCGCACCAGGAGTCGTGCCCCGGTTATGCAGCTCCTTAGCAATTGCCACGTGGGAGGCCGGCATGCTAAAGTCGTAGTATCCATCAACTTTAGCGCCCAGGGCCTTTATTACGGCAAATCCGAAGTCAATTTGCCTGAGCGACATTTCAATATTTACGGTTGTTGTCCCGACGTTGGCAAATGACTTGGTCATCCCGTCGACCCACAATCTTTGATTAGGGCTCGTCGGGTCGAAGAAAATAGCCACTGACTTTATATTTGGCTGCAGTTTGAGCCATTCCAGACCGGTCGTGACAATTCCCGTTACATAATTCAGGAAGAGGGATACGGAGTAGGGCGCCGATGCGCTTAATTGAAAAGGCGTGCTGTTGCCGTTGATTGAAGGAATCTTGTTATCCTTAAGTTGCTGATTTATTGCAGTAAATTCGGCGCTGTAGAGGGGTCCCACCACCATCAGGCTGCCGGGAATCGCCCTCGCCGCCGCGGCGACGGTTTTAGCCGGGTCCATCGCCGTGTCGTACTCGACAAGCTTGATCGGGATGCCTCTTACCCCGCCGCCGGCATTTATTTCTTCTACTGCATACTTTGCTCCCTGCAATGCGGGAATTCCCAATGCCGCCACGGGTCCGGTCATGGTGACCAGCGCCGGAAGCTGCCACTCTTTGACCGCAACCGCATCAGTCGTTTGTGCGGCAGTTACCGGTCCGGCATAGCAGGCAATGATAGCCGCAATTAAAATGCACGCCTGTCCAACCGGAATAATTGACCATAGCTTTATTTTTGTTGTTTTCATTTTTTATCTCCTTTCATTTCAGCTTTGTTTTCTGCTTCGTACTATACTGGGAACTCTCAGGATCCTCAGTCGTTCAATTAACCTCCCCTTCCAATTTGTTGACCGGGGCTCCGGTTATATCGCCTCAGCAGGTTTCCGACCCGGTTTCTTAAGTCTTGCGTCATTTCCCGGCTGACAATGCCTTCGGGTCGGACCGCCAGCACGGCAACGAGCAGAGCGCCATAGATAATATTCATGTACGGAGCTGCCCAGGGTGGCGCCACCTGAGGTATTCCCCATAAAACAGGCACCGAAATGACTACTCCCCACATCGTGTAGCGGCCGCCGATAAATAACATCGCCATAGTGCTGAGCAGCAGCGTAAAGCCAAAGGTGTCGACCGTAACGGCATTTATCGCAAAAGCGCAGAATACCCCGCTCAGAGAGCCAATGGCTGAAGAAACTGTCATGACAAATACGCTGAGCCATCGCGAATTTACACCCAGAGAACCGGCCAGAGCCGGATCGGTTCGCATGGCTTCCAGGGCCCTGCCGATTCGTGATCGGTCGATCCGGTAAATAAGCGCTCCCACCAATAAAACGCCTACCCAGATTACGACCGGTAGATACGGCATCTTAGGAATGTTCCACATTCCATTCGGACCGCCCAGAAATTCGATATTCCTGATTACGGCCTGAATAACGAAGATAAGAGCAAGAGAAGCCGTCGCCGTAACCAGGCCGGTGGTCTGAGAAAAGGCTAAAGAGAGCAAGAATCCGACGCCGGCGCCGCCTGCCAGCGCCAAAAACAGGGATAGCCCCGTGGGCCAATGTAAAACTTTGGCAGTATAGGCGGCGATATATGCCCCGATAGCCATACAGAAGAACGGCCCGTTGTATAACTGTCCTCCGCGAAACGGCAGGTAGACAGCCCAGAGCAACAGGATATACATCCCAACAAATTCAAAATAAAGCACTGCGGCTAAAGACAAGTCCTAAACCTCCCCGGATAGTCTCCTCACCCGAACAAGTCCTTATTATGTTCTCTCTCCGAAAACTCCTTTTGGCCTTAGCAGTATCACTACCATTATTGCGCCGAAAACGATGGCCTCGGTCCAGCGTCCCGGCACGAACGCTTGCGCCATAGCCTCAACTACGCCGAACATCAGGGCACAGAGCATTCCACCCATTAAATTACCCATGCCGGCAAACAATATCAATACGAGGGCTTTGGACGCCAGGGCATCTCCTAATTCGGGCGACACCGCTTCCAGTTTCATCGCTATTGCGATAGCGATGAAACCAGCCAGCGCCCCGGCAACGCCAAATCCGACAAGCCCGGTCCTGTTAAAGGGAATGCCCAGACTGCGGGCTATGTCCAGGTCCTGCGCCATGGCCCTTATGGCTTTACCCTGCTTACTACGATACAAAAAGAACAACAGCAAGAAAACAACGACAAGACCGCCGACCAGTGAATAAACATCTGCCAGTGAAAAAGAGATAATGCCTAATCTTATCCTCGCCCCTCCGCCGGTCAGGTTTGGTGGAAAAGGGACAGCCATGCCGTAGTTGAAAAAGTGAGTAGCCACATCAGTCAGAATGATGGCAATACCCTGTCCCAGCACCAGGCTTTCCAAGAAGGCGCGCTTTTGAGCAAGAGGCCGGAAAAGCGGTTCGGTGATTACGGTCAAGACAATTCCCACAAAAACAAATGCGGGAAGCGAGATCCATAGGTTGTTATTGGTCAATCCTAATACTATCCAGCCCAGATAAGCCGTCATAAGGACGATGTAGGGAAAGCCGAAATGAACGACCCCTCTCACCAGCAACAACAAGCTCACGCCCACGACAATTAGAGCATAGATGCTGCCTGTTGCAAGACCGGCTGTCAATTGGGCGATTATATTTTCCATTCAAGCCTTTCCATTCTGTAGTTAGTCGCTGCC
>CAVTDX010000061.1:0-4326 GCA_963733345.1 uncultured delta proteobacterium | reverse complement strand
TCGTTGTGAAAAGAGCGATTTTTCGATGAGGAGCGCATGCTCCCGCAAGGCCGTGAACCCCGGGGAGAGCCGGCTGAGAAGGCGCGAGACGACCCTGAACCGCACTTCCTCCCGGAGCCCCGAGAGCGCAACGACGCCTACCCGAAACCCCTCCCCTTCCGGCCGCACATGCCCTTCTTCCTCAAGAAACCGCGCCGCTTCGTTGTCGAACCCCGCGTTGACGGAAGCAATGTCGGCCAGGAGGGAAATTATCTTCTCTTTGAACTTCGGGTTGAGCTGCTCCATGAGCGGCGCTATGCGGTTGCGGATAAAATTCCGGTGGTACTTGTCCGAAAGGTTCGACGAATCCTCCCGGTAGGCTATCGCATGGCAGCGCGCATAATCGGCGATCTGCGCGCGGAAGGAATGGAGGAGCGGCCTTATGATGCGGCCCCTCTTTATGGGGATCGACGCCAGGCCGGAAATCCCCGATCCCTTGATCACACGAAGCAGGAACGTTTCAACCTGGTCGTCGGTATTGTGGGCGACCGCGATCTTCCCGCAGCCGGATGCCGCGGCCGTCTCCTCAAAAAAGCGGTAGCGCAGGTCCCTGCCCGCGTGCTGCAGGGAGAGTCCTTTTTTTCGGGCGTAACCCCGCACGTCCGCCTTAAGGACATAGCAGGCCGCCCCGTAGGCGCCGGCGAGCTCTCTTACTAAGGCCTCATCCCCGGCAGACTCGCTGCCCCGCAACTGGTGGTTGACATGGGCGACGGCGAGACCGAAGCCCATATCCTTTCCGATCCTGTCGAGCAAAAACAGGAGCGTGGAAGAGTCGATCCCCCCGGATGCGCCGACCAGCACCGTATCGCCCGGATCAATCAATCCCTCCCGGACGATCAGCCGCCGCACGCTCTCGTCGAGCGTCGCCAAGGCCGGCTTACGAGCAGGAAGAGCAATTCGAGGAGGAGCACCCCGAACAACCGCCGCCCGAACCCGATGAGGCGCGCCCCGATCCGGCGCCTGTGGAAAAGCCGAAGGTGGACATCTTCTTCCTCGGGCGCCTATTGCCGCATTTCGGACATTTTACCGGCTCGTCCGTTTTAAAGACGATGCATTCAAAGTCGTCTCCGCAGTTCCCGCAATTGTACTCATAGATAGGCACGTCCTTTTTCCTCCTTGCGTCGCCCTGTGTGCCCCATCTCTTTCGCGAGGTCCGGCAGGAGGCTGCGAAGAGATTGCGCGTAGGTCTCCGTCTCCGCATGCCCGTCCACCGGCATTCCCAGGGCTTGCTCGGCGAACGTCTTTGCCGCAGAGGGCCTGTTATTGAAGTAGCAGTTGAAGGCCGAGGCATAGAGAAACAGAAACTTTGCGGCAGGATTGCCGCCGTCCAGCTCGGCCGCCTTACGGAACAGGCACCTTGCCGCCTGATAGTTTTCGCTCTTGAGATAGCTGACGGCCGCTTTGAAAACGAGCGTTGTGCGGCCCTTGTCGTAGATGCGTTCAAGCAGGTCCTGATGCCCCTTTTTCCCGTACATCGCAATGAACGACCTTTCGTTTTCGAGCAGAAAGCGCGGCAGCAGGTAGTTGTTCCTGTAGATCTTCACCAGGTCCTTCAATTGGCCGGTAAGCTCCCTAAGGAGTATTTTTACTTCTTTGAGACCCTCGTTCAGCCTTTTCTGGGCCTTCACGATGAGGGCGCCGAACTCCCGAATGACCTTTTTTTCGGCCTGGGACAGTTCAGCGGAGCCGATTAGCATATCGTACTGGGGCTTGTAGTATTCGAGCTGGTAGATGCACTCCCGGAGCTTCATCGCCTCGTGAAAGATGTAACCTACCGTAATATCGAAGAATTTCTCCTTGTACGCTGCCTCGGCGGTATTCCTGAACAATTCGTGGCACATCTGCTTCAGCCTGTAGAGACAGCTCTTGCCCCTGTCGTCGACGAACTCCTCCACTTCGGAGAAGGCGAGGGCGCCCCTCTTGTGCAGCTCCAAGCAGCGGTTGCACGTTTTGTAGAGAGTGATGGACTCGCTAATGAGGTCTATCTGCTTCTTTTCTATATTTAGGCTTGTCGCGTTCACCTGCGCCTTCCCTTGCCCTTGATTTTCGTCCATCGGTTGCGGGACTCTGCGACTGTTGCCCATCGGTTCCGGTACTGGTCCCGTAACCGATGGGCGCGTCCTTTTCCTTGTATTCTCTCACGATGCGCCTCAGCTCCTCCCCCTCGATCACCTCTTTCTCCAGGAGGACCCCGGCGATCTGCTCAAGGAGGTTCCTCCTCTCGCTCAGCGTATCCTTGACCTGCTTATAGGAATCCTCGATGATCCGCCTGATCTCGTTGTCTATCTCCCGGGCGGTCTCCTCGCTGTAATCCCTGGAATGGAAGTCGGGACCGATGTCTAGGAACATTGATTTTCTTTCCTTTTCGTAGGTGGTGTGGCCTATCCTGTCGCTCATCCCGAATTCCTTGACCATCGATTTCGCGATATCCGTCGCCTTTGCAAGGTCGTCGTGCGCCCCCGTCGAGACTTCCTTGAATATAAGCTCTTCGGCGACCCTGCCCCCAAGAAGGACGGCGAGACGGTCGAGGAGCTCCTGCCGCGTCATCAGGTAGCGGTCCTCGGTGGGCCGCTGCATGGTGTAACCGAGGGCGGCTATCCCCCTCGGGATAATGGAGATCTTGTGCACCGGGTCCGGCGTCTCCAGAAGCGACGCCATCAGCGCGTGGCCTGTCTCATGATAAGCCACCATCTCCTTTTCTTTTTTATTCATTACCTTTCTCTTCTTCTCCAGACCGGCGAGCACCCGATCTATGGCTTCGTCAAACTCGGCGCTCGTCACCGCCGGCTTGCCCTTCCGCGCGGTAAGGAGGGCGGACTCGTTCACCAGGTTGGCTAAGTCCGCCCCCACAAAACCCGGCGTCCGTGCGGCTACGACAGCCATATCGACATCGGCGGCAATCTTCACTCCCTTGGCGTGCACTCTGAGGATCGCTTCCCTTCCGTGGATGTCGGGCCTATCGACGAGTACGTGCCTATCGAACCTCCCGGGCCTCAAGAGCGCCGGGTCGAGGATCTCCGGCCTGTTGGTCGCCGCCATGATGATTACGCCCTTCTTGGTCTCGAAGCCGTCCATTTCAGCGAGAAGCTGGTTCAACGTCTGCTCCCTCTCGTCGTGCGACGCGAGCGGGTTCAAGCCGCGTGCTTTGCCCAGGGCGTCAAGCTCGTCGATGAAGATGATGCAGGGCGCCTTTTCCTGCGCCTGACCGAACAGGTCCCTGACCCTCGCCGCTCCCACGCCGACGAACATCTCGACGAAGTCCGATCCGCTCATGCTGAAGAAGGGCACTCTAGCCTCTCCCGCAACCGCCTTCGCGAGAAGGGTCTTACCCGTGCCAGGCGCGCCCACCAGGAGGATGCCCTTCGGTATCTTGCCTCCGATGTTAAGGAACTTCTGCGGCGTCCTCAAGAACTCTATAATCTCCTTCAGCTCTTCTTTGGCCTCTTCCACATCGGCCACGTCCTCGAAGGTCACGTTTATCTCGTTCTGTCCCAAGATCCTGCTCCGGCTCTTGCCGAAATTGAGGACGCCGGAGGGCGCCCCGCCCATTCTCCTCATCAGGAGGTTCCAGATGACGATGATGACGGCAAAGGGCAGGATCCAGGAGATGATCCCTTTGAAAAGCTTGTTCTCATACTGGCCGCTGAACTTGACGTTGTTTTTTTGCAGGTCCCTGACCAGGTCCGGGTCGTCGACCCTGGCGCTCGTGAATTTTACGGGCTTGGCGTCGTCCTCTTTGAGGTTCCCCTGAATGCTGTCGTTGCCTATGACCAAATCGGCCAACTCCCCTTTGGCCAAATCCTGTTTGAACTCGCTGTAGGAGATGGTTCTTACCTCCGTATTGGACAGGTAGCTATTGATGACGATGATGGCGACGAAAGCGAAGATAAAGTAGAGAAAAGTGAAATTTCTCGTCTTTTTATCCTTGTTGGCGTCGGCGCTGCTTCGTTTAAGGTCGAGAAAAGGGTTTTTCTTGCCGCTCTTTTTTGCGGTTCTTCTCTTCGGCATGCCTTCAGTTTAACAGAAAACAGCGCCCTTTAAAATACCTTCCCTCTTCCCCGCCCTTGGGAACAATATCGTCATTTGGCGGCCGGTTGTCAATTATTTGGGCTTTCGTCGTCACTGGGGCTCGCCGCCGAGCCCTCCACCGGCGAAGCCGGCGCTTTAGCTTGCGGGTCGTCCCCCTCAAAGAAAGGCCTTATTGTTACGGCGCCTGACGGTTTCGAAGGACCTCATACAGCACCCCGTGCCTCGCGCCCGCCGTGCTGACCGTAAAGTGCGCGCACC
>CAVTDX010000060.1:0-10301 GCA_963733345.1 uncultured delta proteobacterium | reverse complement strand
AAGAGAATCCAGATCGTTGGCGACGATATATTCGTAACCAACCCCAAGATGCTGGCGGAGGGGATAAAGCAGGGCATCGCCAACTCTGTCCTCATTAAGCTGAACCAGATTGGCACCGTTACCGAGACGTTGACGACCATCGAGATCGCGAAGAGGGCGGGCTATACGTGCGTGATTTCCCATAGGTCGGGCGAGACCGAGGACCCCTTCATTGCCGACCTGGCCGTTGCGGTAAACGCCGGCCAGATCAAGACGGGCTCCGCGTCGAGAAGCGAAAGGATCGCAAAATACAACCAGCTCATGAGGATAGAGGAAGACTCGGGGATACGGCCGTATTCGGCGGAAAGAGCGTATTTTACAGCGTAAAATGAAATTCGACCTGAAGTATGGAAGAGACGTCGTATCTTTTGAGCCGCCCAGGGCGTGGACCGTTTCCCTCATCGACCATAAGCGCCCTTTTGTGCGGCCGTTCGAAGAGACCCTCGTCGCGTCGACCGTGGCGCCATACGGCTTGCCGCCTCTCGAAGATTGGGTGGTCGGGAAGGATGTGCTCGTCATAGTCTCCGACGTAACGAGGTATACAGGGGCCGATCTGCTTCTGCCCCTGCTTCAGCGCAGGTTCCTCCACAGGGCGCGCCGCGCGCGCATTCTCTTCGCCCTCGGCAACCACAGGAAGCATACGGAGGCCGAACAAAGGGCGCTCGTGTCGGATGCGGTCTACGAAACCATCCCATGCATCGACCATGACTGCTTTAATGAACGCATCTCGTCTCCGCTGGGCGTCACCCCCTCCGGCTTAAAGGTGGCGCTCAACACGATGTTGCTTGAGTCGGATGCGGCAATCGTGACTGGAGCGGTCAGCTTTCACTACCTCGCCGGCTTTGGCGGGGGAAGGAAATGCATCATACCGGGCATCGCGGCATATCAGACCATTCTCGACGTCCATAAGAGGGTTTTCAACAAGGACGGACCGGGCAAGCACCCGCGAGCCCAAACGGGGTCCTCGAGGGCAATCCGATGCATGAGGCCATTATGGAGGGAATAGCCCTCATCGGGAAACCCCTCTTTCTCATCAATACGATCTTCGACGACAAAAAGCGCCTTCTCAACATTTTCTCCGGAGACATGAAGCAGTCTCATGAGGCGGGCTGCGCCTGGTATCACGAGCATTTCTCAACCACGGCCGCCGAAAGGGCGGATGTCGCCGTGGTGAGCGTTGGCGGCTATCCCAGGGATATAGACTTCATCCAAAGTCACAAGGCGCTCGAACATGTCAGACACGCGGTAAAGGCCGGGGGGACGATCATCCTCCTCGGAAAATGCGAGGACGGCGTGGGGAACAAATATTTCATGCCCTGGTTCGATTATCCGTCGAGCGAGGCGATGGAGCCCCATGTGAGGGAGAGCGACAAGGTTTATGGTCAGACGGCCTATGCGACCCGCCTGAAAGCCGAGCGCTGCCATATTATCCTTGTATCGGACCTGGAAGACGATCAAGTGAAAAAAATGGGAATGACGCCGCACGGAAGCCTCGAAGAGGCCGTCGCGTCCCTTCCCCGCGACAGGGAGCTGCTCTGCTGCGTCATGCCGGAAGGATCAAAGACGCTGGTAAGGGAGAGATGAAAGTTGAGGAACCCAGGCGCCAATTAACGTTTCTTCCTTTTTATGAGGGGGAGGCTCGGCCGGCTTGCCGGTGGGGGGGCGACGCTAGCCCCGGCAATTGCGCGTCATGCCGGAAGGATCAAAGACGCTGGTAAGAGAGGGATGAAGAACATGGAATGCACGGTTGAAGAGAACCTCGCGGCATGCGCTTGCACGTATCCTTGCGAAAGAAGGGGGAAATGCTGCGCATGCGCTGCCTATCACAGAAACAGGCGGGAGGTCCCAGGCTGTTTCTTCTCAAAAGTTGGGGAAAAGACGTACGATCGCTCGATTCGGAAACTTCTCGAGGATCGCGGGTAAGTTTTAACGACATGCGGGAAACGACGACAAAACAATCAGAAAGGAGACGTCGATAATGAGCAAGAACCCTGTACGCGTTACCGATTTGACCCTTAGGGACGGCCACCAATCCCTCTTTTCCACCAGGATGACCACGGCCGATATGTTGCCGATAGCAGGGAAACTGGACGACATCGGTTTCTATTCGATGGAAGTATGGGGCGGGGCGACCTTCGACGTCACGACGCGCTTCCTCAATGAGGACCCCTGGGACAGGGTGAGGCTGCTGAGAGAGAAAATGCCGAAAAACACACCCTTTCAGATGCTCCTTCGCGGCCAGAACCTGGTAGGATACCGGCAGTACGCGGACGACGTCGTAGAGGCATTCGTGGCGAAGGCCGCCGAGGTCGGCATCGATATTTTCCGCATTTTCGATGCCTTGAACGACGAGCGCAACTCGATCACGGCGTACAAGGCAGTCAAGAAAGCAGGAAAACATATACAGGGCGCCCTGTCGTACGCGCTCACGGAACGAAGGATGGGCGGTCCCATCTTCAACCTCGACTATTATGTGACAAAGGCCAAAAAGCTGGAGGACATGGGGGCCGATTCCCTCTGCATCAAGGACATGGCCGGCATAATATCTCCCTACGACGCCTACGAGCTTTTCTCCGCCCTGAAGAAGACCCTTAAAATCCCCATCCATCTCCACACCCACTACACGAGCGGCATGGCCTCCATGGCGCTTCTCAAGGCGATAGAAGCCGGCGCCGACGGGATCGATACCTGCGTCGCGCCCTTTGCCATGAGGAGACTCCCACCCCGCGGTGGAACCCTTTATCGTGACCCTTTCGGGGACCGAGCGGGACCTCGGCTTCGATCTCCAAAAATTTCCCGAGGTTAACGAGTACCTGGAGAGCATCGTCGCCAAGTACATGCAGTTCGCCGATACGACGAAATTTTCAGCCATCGACATCGGCGTGCTGATGCATCAGATACCGGGCGGCATGATCAGCAACCTCGTGAGCCAGCTTAAGCAGGCAAAGGCCGTGCACCGCATCAATGAGGTCTATGAGGAAATACCCCGAACCCGGGCTGAAATGGGCTATCCCCCCCTCGTCACGCCCACGAGTCAGATCGTAGGGGTCCAGGCTGTGATGAACGTACTCATGGGCAGATACAAAGTGATTACAAAAGAGGTGAGGGACTATTTTTACGGCCTTTACGGGCGTCCTTCGGCGCCGGTAAGCGAAGAGATCAGGAAAAAAGCCTTGAAAGGCTACGAGAGGGGCGATACGCCTATCGACGCGCGGCCCGGCGACGTGATCGAGCCTGAGTTGCCCAAAGCGTGGGAGGCCCTGAAAGGCATATCGGACAGGATGGAGGATGTACTGATCTACGCGTTGTACCCCATGACGGGCATGGAGTTTCTAAAGAAGAAATACAACATCTCGTGACATATTGGAGTATGGGCAGGCTTTTTCAACGTAAGGAGCAATTGCAAAGGATTACAGAGAGCCCGACCGAAAAATGCGTCCGGTCGGGCTCTTTCAGCAAGCTATATCACTCCATTACCGTATAAGCGGTCTCGTGATGCTGGGTGAGGTCGAGCCCGATGATCTCCTCCTTCAACGGCACGCGGGTCGCGACGAGCAGGTCTACCGCCTTGTAAATAATGAACGTCGCGGCCAGGCTGTAAGCCGCCACGACGACTGCGGCGAGGCACTGGACCAGGAACAGACGAGCATTGCCGAAGAAGAGGCCGTCGGCCCCTGCGCCGTTAATCGCTCTCGACGCAAAAATGCCTGTCGTGATCATGCCGATGACGCCGCCAATGCCGTGAACGCCGAAGGCATCGAGCGAATCGTCGTATCCGAGTTTCGGCTTGAGCACGCTGACGCAAACGAAGCAGACGACACTCGCGACAAAGCCTATCGCTACGGCGGGAAGTACGCCCACAAAGCCTGACGCCGCTGTAATCGTAGCAAGGCCCGCTATGGCGCCTGTTACTGTTCCGAACACGGTCGGCTTGCCCGTAAAGACCCATTCGAGGAACGCCCAGACGAGCCCGGCAGTAGCTGCACCCACGTGGGTAACAACGAGGGCATGGGCGGCCAGGCCGTTTGCCGCAAGCGCGCTCCCGGCATTGAAGCCGAACCAGCCGAACCAAAGCAGGGCCGTCCCGAGCACGGTGAAAGGGAGGTTGTGAGGCGGCACGGGCCTGCCGCTGTATCCGCTCCTCGGGCCGATAATGAGGGCCGTCGCTAGGGCGGCAATGCCCGCGTTGATGTGGACGACGCTCCCCCCGGCAAAATCGATCACTCCGAGTTGTTTGAGCCATCCGCCGACGCCCCAGACCCAGTGGCACACCGGGTCATAGACCAAAGTAGCCCAGAGCACGGTAAAAATCAGGAAAGCCGAAAACTTCATCCGCTCCGCAAAAGCACCGATGATCAGGGCGGGCGTAATGATAGCGAACATGGCCTGAAAGATCATGAACGCTTCATGAGGGATTGTCGGGGCGTAGTCAGCATAGGGGGCGGCCCCGACGCCTCGAAGACCGATCCAGCTCAAGCCTCCGATGAACTTGCTCCAGGGCGAAAAGGAAAGGCTGTAGCCGAAGAGGACCCATTGGAGCGTCAAGATGCAGAGAACGATGAAGCACTGCATCAGGATGCCCAGTACGTTCTTGCGCCGCACCATCCCGCCATAAAAAAAGGCAAGACCCGGAGTCATGAGCATCACCAGGCCTGTACACGCCAACACCCACGCCGTATCCCCCGCGCTTATCATGTCCTCTCCTCCCAAAGCGATAATGCGGAACCTCCCGCTCCCAAGCCGGGAAATATTCCACCCGAATCACCCTCCGACAAAAACGCGCCCCCTTTAGGGACACGCCCTTACTTCGCCGCACCTCAATGTGTCGGCCCTGTCGTTCGAGGTGAAACTCCGGAATACAAGTCATAAAGACCGGCGTATGGTAACCGGGCAGCGCCTCGTTTTGAACGCGGGATGTTTCGGGGTTTCAGTTTCGGCGCTAGGCCGCCAGGCTTCCTGCAACGCCGTTCAGTTTCTGATATCTCTCTTTGATCTTGTTGCGGATCTTCAAAACGCTCACGTGGGAGATGCCCATTTTTTTCCCGATCTCCCTCATGGTCATGCCTTCGAGGCAGAAGAAGAGCACGTCTCTTTCCCTCTGGCTGATGCCGGCGCCTATGGCCTCGATCTGCAGAACGCTCTCCACCCGGTCATACGAGGCGAGATCGTCTGCGATAAGCGTCTCTTCGAGATGAGGCCCATCCTCGTCAAGAATACTGTTGAGGCTGACTATGGTTGCGGAATCCTGCGTTTTCCTGATGTAGTTCTTGAGATGGAAGTAGCAACCCTGGAGTATATAGCTGTCTGTCTTATCGTTCAGCGCGCCTTGCCGAAAATCGGTCCATAAATGGATGAGCGCCTCCTGAAACAGGTCCTGATCGTCCATGAAGGTGAAGTGGCCGTTTAGCTTGCAGGTTATCCTCTTTAAGGTGGGCGACAGTTTCTCCATGAGGGTCTCGAAGGAGGCGGCCTCTCCCTTCGGCCTTGTCTCCGCTGCGACTGTTTCGCTAATGGCAAGACCCGCGCCGACCTTCTCCTCCATCTCTCCTGCCCCAAAAATAAAAAACGTCCCAACCCTTCTTCAGGCTTAGGACGTCCAAGTCCCTTTCAGCCGCAGCTTTCTTCTAAATCTGCGGCTCGAAAGACCTCAATGTCTTCTTAAGCTATAGGATGCGACAAAAATGTCTTCCTGTCAAGCTTTTGGAGAACTCAGAGCATCTTCGGCTCCTGAGAATGCCCTGAGTGGTTTCAAGCTATTTACGCGCTTGCGTACAGAAGACTCCAGGAAATTCCGGTTCCGGGCATCTGAGCGCGTCTTGGGGTCAAGGCTTACCGGCGCCTCACGTAAGCCTTCTCGCCCTTGCGCAAGCCCAAATCCTGCGCAAGGTTCCCCAGAAACAGACCGAATTCGAGGTATCCGGAGCTGCCGACAAGACAGGTGTAACGGCCCTCGTAGTAGCTGCGGCTCAGGGACTGGAACGCGAGGGAGGAGAGCTCGATAGTGAAAGGACCGTCATCCACGAAATCCCTGAAAAAGTCGAAGGAGATATTGGAGATGGCGTTCCCGAAGCGGTCGAAGCGGACGATCCTGCCCTTTATCGCGTCAGCCTCGATTGCAGGGAAAAGACCGCCCAACGTCACGGGTTGACTGACGACGGGACCAAATTCGGACGGAGCGATGCCTGCCGATAGGCGCGCAGCGGCCGGGGCAAAGACATCGCGGCCGTGGAACGTGGCGCTCACCGTTCCAGCCATGAATTTGCTGTTCGCAATCTCATAAGCCCTCGCGTCCCCGTCTCTGAAAAGGAGGCTGAAAATCCCGTTGTCCGGTCCGACGAAGGCGTGGCCGTTTTTCACCACGATCAGGGCCTTCCGCGCGCTTCCCACCGTCGGGTCGACCACGCACAGATGGATGCTGCCCGAAGGAAAGCGAGGGAAGTATTCGCCTATGAGGAAGGCGGCTTCCGCTACATCCTGCGCGTCCACTTCGTGCGTGATGTCGACGAATTGCAGGGCCGGGTTGATGGCGAGCATGACCCCTTTCATGATGCCCACGTAAGGGTCGCGGACGCCGAAATCAGTGAGCGCCGTTACGATGCTCACGCTTGCCCGAAGAAAAAAGCATTTTTATGTACTTGCCGAAGGGCTTCTCGAGCACGCCCTTTTCGGTTACGATGTACGTGATCAGGCGCGCCGGAGTGACGTCGAAGGCGTAATATTTGGCCGCCACGTCCGCAGAGGTCACGAGGCGCCCGTTCACGTACTTCACCTCTTTGCCGTCACGCTCTTCGATGCTGATCTCCTCTCCGCTCTTGATGCTTTCGTCAAACGACGAAAGCGGAGCTGCCACGTAAAAGGGGACCTCGTTGTCATGAGCCGCCAGGGCAATCATGTAGGTGCCTATCTTGTTCGCCACATCGCCGTTGCGCGCCACCCGGTCCGCCCCGACAATGACCCGGTCCACTAAGCCCTGCTGGCATAAGAGACCGGCATGATTGTCAGGGACAAGGGTGACGTCTATCCCTTCCTCCCTTAACTCCCACACGGTGAGACGGGCGCCCTGAAAATAGGGCCTCGTCTCTGTCGCGAAGACCTGGAGCGACTTCCCTGACTTCCACGCGGTCCTGATTATGCCCAGGGCCGTGCCGTAACCCCCCGTGGCAAGGGCCCCGGCGTTGCAATGGGTGAGAATGGCGTCGCCGTCGTCTATCAGCTCGGCGCCGTACAGGGAGAGGCGCCGATTATGCTCGATGTCCTCGCCGTGCATGTCGACGGCTGCCTGAAGCATCGCACCGAGAAGGCCGTCCTGCCCTTTGAACTCTTCGTAAACATTCTTCATCCTTCCCAGCGCCCAAAACAGGTTAACCGCGGTGGGTCGCGTATCTTTAAGCCGGCGGCAGATCCTCTCGACCTCGCTCTCTCTCACGCGACCCCGCGACTTCATTGCCTCCTGTATGCCAACCACCATGCCGTAGGCGGCAACGAGACCGATCAAGGGGCCCCCCTCACCGCCATATCCTTTATCGCCTTTGCCACATCCTTTACTGTCTCGCACCGCAGGTAGGTTTCCTTGAAGGGAAGAAGCCGCTGGTCGAGCACATAAAGGGCGTCGTCTTTCCAGTAGATGTGATCGTTCATCAGCGTTTCAGCCGGTCGGCCAGAAGCTCATTCAGGAGCTTGGGGTTGGCCTTGCCTTTTGTCTCCTTCATGACCTGACCGACAAAAAAGCCCAGCAGTTTCTCTTTCCCGCTCCTGAATTCATCGACCTCTTTCGGAAAAAGGGCTATGACGCGGTCAATCGTATCTCTTAGCGCATCGGCGTCCGTAATCTGCACCACGCCTCTTTCCTTGACGAAAACCGCGGGCGAGGCGCCTTGCCGGTAAATCTCGGGAAAAATTTCCTTGCCTATCTTTCCGCTGATAACGTTGTCCCTTATGAGCGTCAGAAGCTCGGCTAGATGAGCCGGCCGCATAGGCGCTTCCGTTGGCGAAGCGTTGCTGTTTTTCAGTTCCCGTAAAAACTCGCTCATGATCCAGTTGCTCACCGTCTTCGGCTCGGGAAAGAGCCTTGTCGTTTCTTCGAAGTACGAGGACAGGGCGTGATCGCTCGTCAGGATTTCCACGTCATACCGGGGAAGGCCGTACTCGCTCAAAAAGCGCTCTATTTTTTGGACCGGCAGCTCGGGAAGCTCCTTTCTCAACTCCTCTTCCCACGCTTCGTCAACGATGAGGGGCACGAGGTCGGGCTCCGGAAAATACCGGTAATCGTGCGCCTCCTCCTTGCCCCTCATAGAATAGGTCGCTCCCTCATCCACGTTGAACAGCCTCGTCTCCTGAACAACCTCGCCTCCGGCCGAGATCGCCTCGATTTGCCTTTCGATCTCGTAGGCGAGGGCCCGTTCGATAGAGCGGAAAGAATTGAGGTTTTTCAGCTCCGACCTTGTGCCGAGCTTCTCGTCGCCGCGCTTTCGGACCGACACGTTTGCGTCGCACCGGAAGCTCCCCTCCTCCATATTGCCGTCGCATATCTCCAAGTAGATGAGGACATCCCTGAGCATCTTCAGGTAGGAGACGGCCTCTTCAGGGGTGGAGAGATCGGGCTCGCTCACGATCTCAAGGAGGGGCACGCTCGACCGGTTGAAGTCGACAAGGCTGTAGGAACTCGTCTCGATCGCCCCCTCATGGACCAGCTTCCCGGCGTCCTCTTCCATGTGGATCCTTTTTATCCTGATGCGCTTTTTTTGCCCGTCGGAAAAAATGTCGAGATGCCCGTTCTCGCAGAGGGGCGACTCGTACTGAGAAATCTGGTAGCCCTTCGGCAGATCGGGGTAGAAGTAGTTCTTTCGGGCAAAAATGCTCCTTCGCTTTATCGTGCAGTTTGTTGCAAGGCCTGCCTTGATCGCAAAGTCGACCACTTTCTTATTGAGCACGGGCAGGGCCCCCGGCAGGCCCATGCAGACGGGGCAGGTGTGGCTGTTCGGCTCTGCGCCGAACTCGGCCGAGCTGCTGCAGAAAATCTTGCTTTTTGTGAGGAGATGGGCGTGCACTTCGAGTCCGATCACCCCTTCGAACGTATCCAGCATGAGGCCCCTTTTCTCACCGGGGCTTCCGGTATTTTGCGCAGAAATGTCCATTGGCGCTTCCCCGTCTCCTTTCAGTCTATGCGGCACACATAGTGTGCGATGCCCGTAAATGCCTCGATCAGAGGGGGATATCCTCTTCGTCTCCGGCCTCGGGCACAAAATCTTCGTCGGTCCGTCCCTGCGGCGCGCCGCTCCTCCTGTCGTCTCCTGAAGCCCCCGAGCCGCCGAGCATCTGCATGTTCGTCGCCACTATCTCGAAGGTCTTCCTCTTTACCCCGTCCCTTCCTTCAAACTCCCGGCTCTGGATTCTTCCCTCTACGTATACGAGCTTGCCTTTTTTCAGATATTCGCCCGATATCTCCCCTAGTTTGCGCCATGCTACTATCCGGTGCCATTCTGTCTGGTCGACCTTGACGCCGTCTTTGTTCTTCCACGTTTCCGTGGTCGCGATCCTGAAAGTCGCAACCGGCGTTCCGTCCGCGGTGTAGCGTATCTCCGGGTCAGCCCCGAGCCTCCCGATAAGGATAACCTTATTCACATAAGACATCTTTTCCCTCCCTTAGTCGGGGATCTTCCGAAACTCCCCTCTTGCGACCGCACGGGCGTCGAAAAGCTTCCGATTCCTTCCGGCGCCGAAAGTCTGCAAAAACCGTCGATCCGGAAAAAACTTTCGACAAATGCTAACGTATGCCATGAGAAAAGTCAATTTCCATACGGCAGCGGACGCCATGGGTCGATCTTTTGGCTCAAAAAAAAGGGGGGGTGCGGCCTAGCTCCCGATCGGACGCATAAGGGCGCCGTCAGACCGGAGTTCCGAAAGACGAAAGAATCTTATTTATAGACGCCGCAGGCCAGAAAATAGCCATCGATCCTTTGGATATAGGTCGCCTTCTCTTGGATTATTTGCGTAAAAGGGTTCATAGCGGCGTATTCAACCCATCCGCTCCCTTTCGTCTTCGCAAGATTGATCATCTCTTTGCCATGATACTTACCGTGTACATCCTTGGTTTCAATAACGTTCTTCCCGGTAAGGGACTGGTTCCCGGCATGTACAAGCATTACTCCGTTAAAGTCCTGGGCGAAAACAAACATCCCGTTTTTTATGAATTCACCCTTAGGGTCAGTGAATTCGGCAAAGGCCTTATCCCTGCCGTGCATTTTCACGTAGGCGACCGCGTT
>CAVTDX010000059.1:0-6878 GCA_963733345.1 uncultured delta proteobacterium | reverse complement strand
GGGAGACCAGCGTATAGAAGGTGAAGCTCAGGACGAGCCTCAGTGGTTCGGACATGTAGGATTCGGCGCTGCCCGTCGCCCTTGCAATGATGATGGCGGCCAGCAGCAGCGGAACGGGCAGCCAGGCGAGGCGCTCAAACCTTCCGAACCCTAACCCTTGCGGTAGTTGACGCCAGGCCCCGGAATCGGGAACAACCTTGACATGATGACCGTTCATGAACGCTCCTCTGCGTCGGGCTGCTCTGACACTATCCGACACCGTCCGGGTGGACGGGGAATGGGCGCAAAGCTCGTCGAATTCGCGGGGGGACCTCTGCTTGGCCATGCATCCTCTCTTTAAGTCTTTGGCGTATTGCGACCAATGAGCATGAGTAGCCTGTATTGTGGTCTTGCACAGTATACCAGAACGCTACAACAATATGTAGGCCACCTCGTCAAGGGGCGTCTTCCCGATTATGGAGCGAAAGAGAGCATTTATTGTAGCCTAGGCGGGCCATCCATTACAGGAAGACAGCCTCAGGCGCGTAATATTGATAATGGTTGAAGCATTCTCACTCTCGTAGCGTTGACCCGGTAGGCAGCATCACCTGCGCCATGAGCACGCCCTGGTCTTCCTCGGGGACGTACGAGGTGGGCATGCGCAGGAAGAGGAACCCCACGGCGGCGACGATCACTATATAGACGGCGATATAGCGGAACTTTCGCGAAAAGGAGCGTTCGACCGTTCTTACATAGCCGTCCCTACACCGGAAAAAGAGAATGACGTCTCGCGTCGTCTACAAGACGGACCGCGCGAGGAGGGAGGCGCCTCAACGCGCTGCTGATGGCGAATGCGGCCGGTATCGCGACAATCACAACGAGAAGAAACTTTGTCAAAGGGCCAGGGATGCAGGGCCGAGCGGATATTGCAGGGCGACGAGGACACGGGAACATGAATAAGGTAGACGCCGTAGGCGCTCGCCGCCATATCCTTTGCAAGCCGCCCCTGGTGATTCAGCCTCTCCCGGAAAAGGACCGTGAGTCCCCATGCAGAGGCCGCAGCAGAGAAAGGCCTCCCACAGGTCGTAGACGAAGGCGTTAGCACTGGGGCCTCCCCCTTTGAAGTAGCCGTAGCCTGCGGCGAAGCGGCCGTAGCAAAGAGCGGCGGCCGCGATCCCCACGACGAGCCATGCCTCCCCGGTCCTCTTCGGCATAGCGGAGAACCAGTTCCGCCGGTAGGCGACGACGCCGATGACGAAGAAGGCGAGGTCTCTGGGAACGTCCGCAAAGGCAACCTGGATAAAACCGAGGAAGCCGATCCACCGGTCGATGGGGTACGAGAGACGCACGACGAACGTCACGGCCGCGAGCAGGACCGTGAACGCAATTATCTTCGACCGATTTTGGGGGTCTGCCTTCTCCTTGTCCCGTCTCTCTCCCGGAAAAAGGCATTAGCCGCCACAGCCGGTAACAGACGGCGAAGATGAGCAGGTGCTCGACGAACCAGAGATGGCCGAAGTTCTTGTCGGGCCAACCGCCGACCCAACCGAGCGGTCGAGGGCCGTGGCCCAGGTAGTAACGGCCGTAGTATGAAAAGAACGAAATGGGACCGTAGGGCCTGAAGTTGACGTGATAGACGTACATGAGGACCGGGATTACGACGAAAAAGAAGAAGAGCAGCGGAATGCCCAGGCGGGTAAAACGGTCTTTGAGAAAGTCTTTCGTCTTCCGGTCGGAAGACATCGGGAGGAAATAGCCTGAGACCATGAAGAAAAGGCTCATGAAGAACGAGCGGTTGACGGTGAAAAAAGCGCCGAGCACCGCCGCCCGCGCCGGCTCGGAGAAATACCACCAGCCGCCTGTCGGCCCGTAAGCCTGGCCTGCGTGGTGGGCGACGACAAGCGCAATGAGCGGTATCCTCAGGTTGTCGATGAAAAAGAGCCTAGGCCTGCTTGCCGATTGCATGCTCTCATTGTACAATGGGACCTGTTTTGTTTCAATACAATTGGATCGGTCTGCCGCGTATCGGGCCATTGGTGGGTGGACTCTTGCAGGGTTCCCGGCTAACCGGTCTTGACGCGCGAAAGAGGGAGCGCAATCAAGTGCTTCTCTCCTCGGCCCCACGAATACCACTCCAACTCTTCACAATTCATGGCCGCCTTGACGTTGAGGGCTTCAGGAAGGAGCCGTGAGGATGGATGTCTTCTCCAAGAGAAGCGGGGGGGGGGGGAAGTACGGGCTACCGGCCGCGGCGTCATCGCGGGGTCCCGAGGGGGGTCCGTCCAGATCGGGAGCCCAGCCATGGTCCAGCCGGCAGACATGCGCTCAGTGGCGCCACCGGGAAAAGGATGCTCTCATAGCTGCTCTCGGCCTTGATATGGAGGGCCGCAAATATGCGCTCCGGTTCTGACAAGGGGAAAAAGGCTCGCTGCATAACACGCTTCATCCCTGTATTCTTTTGAGGATGTTTCTTACCGCCGTGGCTGTCCATGTCTGCTTGCCCCTCGGGGTCAACTCTCCGTCCGCCGTGAGTCGTTTGGAAATCGCGTTCAAGGACATCCCCTCAGTCAGAAACGCTTGAATCACCTTGTACATGCGTATGGCATACTCGTCTGCCTTTTTGACCCGTGCTGCCCTTGAGTTAGCCTGCCCCTTTTTCATCGTCTCCGCGCTGATGCGCTTCGGGGAGCCCAACTCTACCCCCCTGGCCTTTGCAGCTTGCAGAGCAGTCTTCGTCCTTTTGGAAATCATTTCACGTTTGTACTCCGCCATCGCCGAAAGGATATGCACCGTAAGTCTGTTGGCCTGCGGGAAATCCACGGCGACGAACTCGACGCCGCTCTCCATGAGGTTGGCTATGAAGGCCAAATTTCGAGACAGTCTATCGAGTTTGGCTATGAGCAGCTTAGCGCCAGTCCTTTTGCAGGCGTCCAGGGCTTCATGGAGCATGGGCCGGTTGTCATCTCTCTTGCCAGACTCTACCTCGACAAATTCCTTAATCAAGGTCCAGTTTCCGCCGTTAAGGTAGTCCTCATAGCCTTCCTCTGCGCCTCAATACCGAGACCGTTAGCCCCTTGCCTCCCCGTGCTTACCCTTAGATAGCTCACAAACTTCCCCTCCATGTGCCCTCCATGTAAGTTAATGCACTGCTGGTAACTCGACGTTACTACGCTTCTTGCCTTTGCCTGGTCCCGGTTTTCCTCTGACGGCCGGAGGCTTTTTTACGATCATCTCGCCCATCTTGCGCTCGGCTTCGAGGGCATAGGAGCGGCCGCAGGGCGATGGCGGCCGCAAACGTGTCCCTGCCCCTTTTCCTTGGGCGCGTGAGGGCCGGGTGATGATAGCCGGGGAAGCCTCCGCGCCATGGTCTGGGTTCGGGCGATCACGTCGGCGAGACGGGCACCGAGCGCCTGGGGTACGGCAATGTGCACGGCCTCGTCGCTGACGGCCATCCTTGTCAAGACGGCGGCCCTATGGCGAAGAGCGCCCGACTTCTAACCTTCATCCGGCAGGGGCGTTATCTGCGGTGGTGCCCAAGGAGACATAACACCATAAGGCAGGTCTCGGATCCCCTATTGTGCCATACGTGGCGCGTTCCGTTCTGCACAACCGTATCCCCCGGCCGAAGGTGCACCTCCACGCCGTCGTCTAGCCCCCAGCCAGACCTCGCCTGATATGATATACTCGAAGTCGATGGTGTTTGAGGTATGCCTGCCCGGGCTGTCGGGTTCCATGCAGGCAATGAGGCCGGGCATTTTCTCCTCCAATTTCTCCAGCGGTTCTCCCGCGTAAAATTGTCCTGACGGTTTCGCTGACTCAGGAGGAACGGTGAACAAGACAAACCTGAAACCGCCAACCGGGGGAAAGAAAGTCGTAAACGGATGGGGTGATCCGTCGTCGGGGAATGTAGGAGCTGAGTCTGCGCCCCAGATTCTGAAGGAACTCGCAATCCAGTCCGGTTGGCGCCGGAAAAGTGATGGCGTCCAGTTCGGTGTCGCTCGCTACCGTTGCCTTACCATCTGGCGTGTGACCGGTGACCACTCGTCTAATTTTCATACGTTCTCTCCTTTGAACTGCTTTTTTCGCTCATTCATATGTTCCTTCCACGAGAAAGAGCATAATGGCGATGACGACGGCGCTTGCAGATTGCGTCATAATGCAGCTCGAGTCATAAAGCAGTTCAATAGGCCAGCAATATTCATTGTCAGCCCTCTTTGCCCATGACGGATGTTGCGCCGCCTCGTATTTACAACCATCCTTTGTTCTTAAGCCAAACCGTTTCCTCCTGAATTATCTTATCACACGGCGGCATATATGCGTTGGTGAAATAGGGCGCCTGGGGGATAGAGGCCGCCCAGCCGTCGGCACAGTTGATCAACTGGTGGTCCCTGCCGCGCATTGTCACTGTGCCCCCGGGGCCCACGCCTGTGGGAGCGGCCACAGTCAGATCTTCCAGGGGCTCGAACAACTTTCTCCGCGTCTGTCGATCCCGCTTTTTTGACGGCGCCTTCGAGCAGCAATCCCGGCGTATAGCCCCGCCACACGTATTCATTCAGAGCGAAGCCGAAACGTTTCGTGTAGCTGTCGCAAAAATCGTGGTTGGCCTTAGTATCGGGAAAGGACCGTGAGTAACCAAGGCGGGAGTGGAGGCCCCCAACAAACTTTCCCTGGACTTTGACGATGGGCTGTACGGCGAACGCCAGATCTACAAAGAAGAACTTGGTTTTTTCAAAAATCCCGTACATCACGCCTTGTTTAACAAACGATATTGTATCTCCGGCAAAGGTAACGCAGATTCCTGCATCAGGTTTAGCGTTCGCTACTTGCGTAATATACGGGGTGTAGTCGGACTCGAAAAGCTTGGGCCATCCCTGTCCCACAATCTGCACTTGCGGATTTCTTTTCATAAGCTGTTTCATCCAGTCCCTGACGCTGTCTCTCCCGTATACATAATCGGGCGCTATCGTATACCATCGGGGAAGACCAAGCTCTTTCGCGAAATGGCTGGCGAGGTTTCGGGTCAACATCACGATCCCTGCCTTTGCCAGACTTCGATATTCACTTAGCCTTCTTTCAGGGGGGCTGTTTCCTGAAAAATAGCCCCCCTACTCAGTATTCTTTGTATGCTAATCCCTTATTGCAGCCATCCTTTGTTTTTCAGCCACGCCGTCTCTTCCTTGAGGATATCGTCCCACGATCCGGGGGCTATATCCGTCATATAGGGATCCTCCGAGATAGTGACCCCCCATCCTGTCGCATAATTGATCAACTGACCATCCCTGCCCCGCATCGTTACCGTTCCGTTCGGCCCTACTCCTTGGGGGGCCTTGACTGTCAGGTCTTTCAGGGCACGAATGACGGCCTCGGTTTCCGTGGTTTTTGCCTTCTTCACGGCCCCTTCAAGCAACAGGCAGCCAGTGTAGGTTTGGCAAGTAAGGATACTCGGAAGGGAACCAAAGCGCTTTACATCCGCGGCATAAAAGTCATGATTGGCCTGCGTGTCGGGGAATGTTCTTACATACATAATTCCTGAATATAATCCGGCCGGAACCTTGCCCATGCTCTTCAGCACAGGATCTATGACCATATATTCGCCGAACTGCTGCATAAACCATTTGCCTTTGTCCAAAAACCCATACATCGACGCCTGTTTTATGAAGGTGGCCAGATCCAGTCCCCAATGGCCTTCAAATACGGCGTCCGGTTTCGCCCCCATCATTGCGGTGATGTTAGTTGTGAAATCGGTCTCTCCGAGCTTGGGCCACGTCTGTCCCACGATTTGCACGTCAGGGTTGTACTTTTTCAGGAATTCAATGAACATGGCCACTAGGTCCCTGCCGTACGAATAGTCCCCGGCAATCGTGTACCACCGTTTAAGACCGAGTTCCTTCGATTTCTTTGCCGCGAACTGGGCCGACACGATAGTGTAAAGTAAGTTATTGTGCGCCGCTCTGAAGCAGTAAGGACTTCTGACTTTTGGATCCGCCGTAAACTCCGTGGCATTGTTAAACACAAAAGTTGACCTTTAGATCTCCTTCGAAACCGAGGCGACGGCAAAGCCCTCTGCGCTCGAACCGTGGGCGAAAAGAAAATCGACGTCCCCGCCGCCTGCAATATTCCCTGGCCCAGCGCACGGCTTCTTCGGGTTTGCCACCCGTATCGCGTTGAACGAATTCAACCTTTCTCCCGAGAAGTCCTCCTCTTCCGTTAACCTCGTCCACCCACATCTCCACTCCACGGCGGCAAGCTTCGCCTGCTATGCCGCCTGACCCGCTCGTGACGCCAAATAGTCCCAACTTTATCGGTTTTTGAGACTTTTGGGTCTCGGCAGCCATGGACGGCGCACGAAAAGGACCCGCGAGAACGGCAGCAGCTACCAGAAAAACGGCAGCGAGAATCAATGAACTTCTGATCAACTTTCCTCCTGTAAACCGATCTCTTCTGCGCCCTCTTGCTTTCATCTGAGCTTCCTCCTTTTAGTTAATAATTCGGGCACTTCTTTACTCCCTCCGCTCACCTCAGCAACGAGGCGGTGGGACCCGCGCAAACATCAAGGAAACCACCCATAGTCATTCAGCCGACGCACACGGGGTCAAGAAAACTCATGGACCCGCCACAACTAAACGAACAGATATCTATCTTTTACTCCGTCATTTATGCCCGTGCCGTTTTTGCTGGGGTCTACTGTCGATGCTATCAGCGATTATTGTACATGTCAAGAAAATAGCCCGGTCGTGAAAACAATCTTTTCCATAAAAGTCTCAGGCTACATGCGCCGCGCCGCGCTGGTACGCGATTGCCGGAAGTAATCTTCGATCTGTAAAGAAATGATTGGGGGCTACGGTGGGGCTACGGGGGGCTACGCGTGGGCTACGGGGGGCTACGGGGTCAAATCTTTA
>CAVTDX010000058.1:0-32387 GCA_963733345.1 uncultured delta proteobacterium | reverse complement strand
ATACGTGCTGCGAATGGCGAGGGGCATCTCCATCGTCCAGGCCCCTTTCTGGATGAGAAACAGGATCACGAAGGCGGGCATGAGGCCCATCAACGCCATTGTCGACGTGACGAACTACGTCATGCTGGAGCTCGGCCAGCCCCTCCACGCCTTTGATTACGCGCGCATCGCGGAAAAGCGCATCGAGGTCAGAACGGCAGGCGAGCGGACCGTCTTCCGCACCCTGGACGGCCAGGAGAGGACGCTGGAAAAGGGGGACGTCCTCATTTGCGACGGCTCGGGTCCCGTGGCCCTCGCAGGCGTCATGGGCGGAGAGAACTCGGAGATCAGCGCGGCAACCAGGGACGTGGCCCTGGAAAGCGCCTTCTTCAACCCCCTACTCATCAGGCGGACGGCAAGGCGGCTGGATTTAAGGTCGGAGGGCCTCCGCGCGCTTTGAAAAGGGCATCGACATCGAGAACGTCGACTTTGCAGCCCGCCGGGCCATCGAGCTGATGCAGCGCACATCGGGAGGCATAGTGCTCGCGGGATCGCTGGAGGCGTACGAGAAGCGCGAGGCGCGTACGATACCCTTAAGCCTGAAGCGCGCGAGCGAGCTGATCGGCGCGCCCCTTTCCCGGCAGGAGGTCGTCGACGGCCTTGCGTCGATCGGGATAAAATTGGAAGGGCAACACTCCTCTCGCCGATCGGCATTCGGAGGGGTGTCGCCCCAACCATTATCGATTGCGTCCATTGAAAACGGTTGGGGGGATACCCTCTCCTTCTCGATCCCTTCGTACCGGCACGACGTGACCGAATACGTCGACCTAATCGAGGAAGTCGCGCGACTGGCTGGCTACGACAAAGTGCCCGCCACGGCCCCGGTGGACCCGCTGATTCCCGTCTCGCCGACAAAGCTGGACGCGGACATCGAGGCAGTCAGGGAGTGCCTGACCGCGGCCGGCTTCTTCGAGGTCATCAACTACGGCTTCTTCAGCGTCAAGGACATCGAGAACTTTCATCTTCAGGCCCCTGACGAGCGCGCATCCTATGTGCCCATCCTCAACCCCATATCGAAGGAACTGGCCATAATGCGCACCTTCCTCGCCGCGCGCCTGCTCGAAAACATCGCCTATAACAGCAACAGGGGCGCAAAAAACCTGCGCCTCTTCGAAGTCGGCAAAGCATTCTTCCGATCTGAGGGGTCGGCGCTGCCCCGGGAGTCGACGCGTCTCGCCTGCGCCATTTCGGGCAAGGAGAGGGAATACTTCTGGAGAGACGGGGTGAAGGACTCCGATTTCTTCGACCTGAAAGGGGTGCTGGAGGGGCTCTTCGAGAGGTTCAAAATCCGGCTCCGCGTGGAGAAGTCGGAGAGTCCTTTCCTCGATAGCGGCGAGGCCGCGGAAATCTTCGCCAACGACGAAAAGGCGGGCTGGATCGGCTCGCTCGGCCATAGCGTGAGGGCCGCATACGGCGCGGACGAGCTGGTTTGGGCCGCCGAGCTGGACCTGGATAAGCTCAGCAGGGCGGGGACGCGCGTACGTACATATCGACCCATACCCCGCTACCCGGCCGTGGTGCGCGACTTTTCCTTCTACGTGCCCGATGGGGTCCCGGTCGCCGGGCTGGTGGAGGAAATATCGGCAGTCTCGCCCCTGATCGTCTCGGTCGGGGTTTTCGATACTTTCAAAAAGGAGGTGAGGAGCGTTTCTTTCCGCGTCGTGTTCCAATCCTACGAGGATACCCTCACGGACGAGCACGTGAACGGTTTGCAGCGAATCGTCATCGAGAGGCTTACCACGAGAGAAGGAATAAAACTGAGAACGTAGGGAGGGTGTATGACGAAGCAGGGAATAGTGGCGACCGTGTACGAGAAGCTCGGTTTTTCGAAGAGAGAGTCGTCAGATATCGTCGAGCGGTTTTTCAAGATCATGAAGGAGTGCCTTGCCCAGGGCGACAATGTCAAAATATCCGGACTGGGGAATTTTGTGGTGAAGCAGAAGCAGGCAAGAAGGGGGAGAAACCCGCAGACGGGAGAAGTGATCGAGATCGCGCCGCGCAAAGTGCTCGAATTTCAAGCTGAGCCAGGTTTTGAAGGACGAGATAAACTATAACAACGACGACGGCGCATGATCCCGAATATCCCCGAAAGGGTATTCTACAGGATCAAGGAAGTGTGCACCCTTACAGGCCTGAAGCCTCACATACTGCGATACTGGGAACAGGAATTCCGGAACATAAAGCCCGTGAAAAGCTCCAGGGGGCAAAGGTTGTACACAAAAAAGGACCTGGATGCGATCTTTACCATCAAGAACCTTCTTTACGAAAAACGATTCACAATCGACGGCGCAAAGAAATATTTGAACACGCAGAGGACGCTCTTTGTGGAGATTAAGGAGGAACTACGAGAGATCGTCAAAATACTCGACAAAGGAGACCAGCTATGAAAACAACTTTGATTTTTGCTTTTTCTCTGTGCGTGCTTATGCTTGCATCGTGCGCCGGGCCTGTCTACATCGCAAAGGATGAAGCCGACGGGATAAAAACCTCTTACCAGGACCCCGGTCTCTCCGATCTGTGCACCAAGTACCGGCCGGTGCTCAGCCAAATCTACCGGCGCTACCAGGCGGCCGGCATCGACGTCTATCCGAACGGCATCGGCTTCGCGAGCGTCTCAGACGCCCAGGGAAAAAAACACTCCTACCTTTTGGTCCAGGTGAGGCCGCGCAATATCATGTTCGGCCAGGTGCAGACAAAACCGGATGAAAGGTTCTCCGAAGTATTCAAACACCATTTCGAGAAGAACCTCCGTTACCTCAAAACAGAGGACGTCGGGATGAACGACGTCGACGGCGTGGCTTTCGGCGTCTACTGGCCCGTCCGCGACCTGTCGCAGTGCGACGAGCATGGCGGGTTCATCGAATACACGATCGCCTACTTCCCGAAGAGCAAATTCATCGACCTTGCGGAAAAACGCGCCACCCTATCGGAGGCGGTAGAAAATGCGGAAGTGATCACGAGTCTGGATAGGAAACCGGCGAAGGCGGTTACTATAAAGGAAGTGCAATAACGCAATAGGGGCGGCCGGGCGCTTTTCGTGCCTTACTGCGTCATCTTCGGGGCCGCAACATCCTCAACGTACGTACAGTACGCCTCCGGTGTGCAGCCCCTCGATTCCTCGTCATGCATCAAAAATCGTCTCGGCCGCGAGAAAGACGTTCCGGGGCGCCGTGCCCTTCCGTTATTGCGCCATCTCCCTCTTCAGAATTCGCCATCGTCGACTCGGGCCTCTATCTATCCAGTATTATCGCTTTAGGCGCTGAAGAGCGTATCCTCCAACCTTTCAACATAGCCCGCCTTCGTTATCCGAGAACGCAAGCCTTTGCCCCGCCCCAGAATGAGCTTCCCGCTGAAACTGCGGCGGCGTTGCCGGACGGTCAAGCTCTTCTTTTACCGATTGCACAATGAGTTCAACATCATCTGGCGAGGTGAGTGTAGACAAGAGTTGGCCGAAATAGACTATTTTTCTGTCATTGGAGGAAAGTGTGAGAGCCGCGTCCTGAAGCCTGCGGATTTTGTCGCGCGCAATCTCCAATGCTCGTTCCGGCGCGACGCGGTGGGAGTTTTCGAAATTGTCGGCTTTTCTGCAAACAATGATGATATCGAGCTGGATTGGCTCTTTTGCCTGGGCCTTCGGCGCCGCAACCGACATTTCGGACTTCACGGGGTGTGAGTTTACGACAATGAACCCGGCGCCGAGGATGGCGTGAGATAGCGCCCTCCAACCGTCATCGCGAGAATGATGGTAGGTGAAGACAAGGAGACCGTCATCTTTCAAAACCCTGCGGCATTCGGCGAAAACGTTTCTCAGCTTCTTTGAAAAGTCCCGGGCGTCCGAGTCCTGCACTTCGTCAGGGTGACGGGTTGTCCGGGGCAAGCCGCCGTTAAGTCCCAACTGCTGCCAGGCAAAGAAAAAGTCCGCTAACTCGGAATAATGAACGTTATCGAAAAAGGGAGGGTCGGTTACTACGAGATCGACGCCGCAATCGGGCAGGCCGGAAACGGCTGAGTCCCCCTCCGAAAGATAAATGCCCCGATTTGCAGAAGACCCGTTTGAAGGCCAATCAGGCTCGATTTTGCCGCTGAAGGGTAAAGAACATATTGGGTTCTTTCCTCGCGTTGAACCATTGATTTCGGTCGGTCTCAAGCGATACTCGATAGCTTTTAGCAGGCGGCCGCACACCAGGTTCGAAAATGAGCCGGAGCTTTTCGGGGTTCCCCAAATATTGGCCTCTATCGGCGTTCGCTCCGGTTTGAGAATGTGATGGGAAAACATGTGGCGAACTGCGCCGGTCCCTTCACCTTTGTATGAGACAAACATATTATTGAATTCAAGAAGACCGGAAAACAGGACCAGAAGGGTGTTCCGCGTCGATTCGTCTTCTATTTTCCTTATCGCGGATTGAAGCCATCCGAGCGCAACCAGTTGCCGGTCATTAAAAAAATCGTTCCACTTCCGGAACCCATAGTTGACGGCCTGACGGGTGTTGTAGCCGTCTTCCAGTGCAAGCGAAGGCAGCAGTATCTTGTTTTCGTCTGTTTCATGCCTCAACACTTCAGAACATTTTGCGTATTCAGCCTCATCTTTCGTGGCGGCCCTCAGGTACTCTTTTGTTCCTTCCTGGGTCAATATAAGCTTTCCGTACAGACGAAATGTCGGTCTGTTGCCCGTCTGAGCAATCGCTTTTATGACAGAAAATGTATTGTTGCAATGTGGACAAATTGCCTTTGGACCGTTGACGGCGCCCGATTCAGGAGCAAAACCGTGGCCGCACGATTTGCACTCTATGCTAGGCTGACCATAAAGTCCTTGAAAAATATCCCCACAGCGAGGGCAGAGGACCTGCACCGTGGGCTTTTGTTTCGGATAGGCGTTTCGTGCGACGATCCAGGACGGGAATAGATCGACTTTCGAATGGCAGACAGGGCAATCAACCTGCATAACCCAAAAATAATACAAGACATCGCAATCATTGCCGTGCGAATCACGGGAACGGTACAGATTTCGGATCTTATGACCGACGTTCTCCCCAAGTTCTGTAAGAGCTATTTGAAGCCCCTTCTGATTCAACGGCCCAAGAGCGGCCTTCACCGACTCCACGGCAACCGGGTTTATATCCCGGCCAAAAGCAGTAAGACCCAGCTTATGGGCTTCGCCAACAGTCGTGCCGGAACCCATAAACGGATCAAAAACAGAAATGCCGGAAAATGAATGTTTCCCGTAGAATGCGCCTGTCAGATCTTCGTCGGCGGGGAGGACGCAGCTAAGCAAAATGGCGCGAAACACCGAGCCGAGCCGGTTTGCCCACCACTTGTGAATGTGGTAGATAGGACGATGGACTTCCTTTCGCCAGCTCTCCCTTTCGGCAAGCCGAGAAACAAATTCGAAGGGAAATCTATCCGACTCGATTAGGCGGCTATTCCGACGCGTCTCCATCTTCATCACCGTTATTGTCAATTGCGATTTCCCTTATTGGGCTCATGGAGACCGGAGAAATCGGGCTGCCGGAAAGCCGCCAGGCGCGGAAAAGATGCTCCCGCCCTGCATCGGGATTGTGCAACGCCTCCGGACGCAATTCATTCCTCTTTAGATCAAAGGAGTATCCTACAATCAATTCCGGCGCCTTTTTCCTTGAAAGTTTTCCCACCTCGACGAATTTGCCGCCGACAATGATTTCGGCAGGCAGAATGAGCGTGAGTTGATGAGCAAGGCCATTGGCTATTCTGAACGGCGTAGGAACCACGTACATCTTTCTGTCCCGTATCAGTATATCGCCATAGCTTCCAAAACCCTTGACGCTTTTGTTCTTGTGGACATATTCGTGATCCGCGTTGAGAAAGTCGCCGTGACAGATAACGAGATCGAGAACGGGATAGCTGTTGCCGTCCGGATTCTTGGGGTATCTACCGAATACGTAGTAGATTGTTCTTCCGTTATGGAAACCGGTCGGAACCTGACTGTTGCTGTCAAAACTCGCATCCCGGCCCGGATAGGCCAATCCCTTTATTTCATAACCCTCAGTGGTCACAACCATGCGAAAGTCCGGATAGGTATTTCTTCCCCCAATTTCATAATTGAAAGCCGTCTCTTGAAGCCGCCTCCCAAACCAGTTTTGAAAATGAAATTCCTTATCGGTGCTGCTCACACGTTCTATCAGCACGCCCTTTCGAATGGCGGCAACGCATCGCTCAAAGACTCTTAAAATCGTGCTCTTTCCAGGCTTTTGCATAGGCTGCTCAAGTATGATATTCAGGCATACCCTGGGGAATCGTTTTCTCCGTTTGCTTTCAAAAGACTACCCGTCAGGGTAGAATGGGTCCGGCTCGTTCAGCCTGCCCGATCTTTTGCCTGCACTAATAGTTACTTACCACAAAAGGAGCTGTGCAACAAGAAAAACAAAGGGGGCCGAAGCGACGCTTGGGGCTCAGCGCCCTCTCCGTTGGCAAAGCCGCCGGGGTCTCACCCCTCATAAAGGCGACCCGGCTTAAGCGAGCGACGGGAACGGCTTAGGTCCTGTCGGCGGGGGACTTAAGGAAGCTCCAACTCTGGAACCCTTGCCTGATTATTGCCGAAGGGCGAAGACGCCAACATCTGGAGCGGCTTCGCCTTCCGGCCGTCGGATTGGATGAAACCTGGCTTTGCCTGAAGCTAGCAAGTCCTTTCAGTCAAACGCCGTAATGAATCTCCGGATTTCGGCATCCAGCACCCGGAAGGCCTGGTGGCCCTCTATGGTTCAAACACTAATTCCAAGGCTTCGGGCGATGATGAGCTTCATGATCTCGGTGGTGCCTGCGAAAATCGACAAAGACCGCACATCGCGGTACAAACGGCATATCCGGTACTCTTCCATGTAGCCGTAACCGCCGTGCAACTGGAGGGCCTGATAGGCTATCCTGTTCACCATCTCCCCTATCCAGGCCTTTGCCATAGAGACCTTCGTGTTAATGTTCTCTCCCCTCTCGAACTCTTCGATAAGCGTGTTTAAGAAAGTGCGGCCGAGTTCGATCTCGGTGGCCATTTCCGCTATTTTGAAGGCGTTGTGCTGGAAATTGGCTATGGGACGGCCGAAGGCTTCGCGCACCTTCGCGTAGTTGATCCCTTCCTTGAAGCATTCCTCTGCCATGGCCTGGCACTTGACCGTGACTTCGAGCCTTTCACGGGCGAGCTTTTCCATCATGTACTTGAAGCCCTTTCCCTCTTCGCCCAGAAGGTTGCCGACCGGAACACGGCAGTCCTCGAAGAAGAGCTCCGCCGTGTCCTGCATATGGTACCCCATCTTCTCGAGTCTCCGTCCCCGGGAAAAGCCGGGCCTGTCCGTTTCGACGACTATGAGGCTGATGCCTTTGCCCTCGCTGCGCGGCTCTGCCTTGCAGGCCACTACCACAACGTCGGCGAACATCCCGTTCGTGATGAAAGTCTTCGAACCGTTGATCACATAGTGGTCTCCATCTCTCACGGCCTTCGTGCGTATCGCGGCAAGATCGGAGCCTGCATTGGGCTCGGTGAGGCCTATTGCGCAGATCGCTTCTCCCGTGGTCGTCCTAGGCAGCAGGCGCTCCTTAAGCTCCTCGGTCCCATAGGAATAGATATACGGAGTCGCGACGTCGCTGTGCAGGGGGACGCCAAAGCCGAAACCGTCGCCCCTGACCAGCTCCTCGTTTATCACCTGCAGCGAGTATCGGACGGGTACGTCCAGACCTCCATACTTTTCAGGCAGCCACGGGCAGAGAAACCCCTGACTCCCCATTTTCTTCCATAGCTCGCGGGGCACCGCCCTGTCGCGCTCCCATTCCTCCACGTGCGGGGTGATCTCTCTGGCAACGAACTTTCTGAACACCTGCCTGAAATCTTTCAGTTCCTGATTTTCCTCAAAGAGCGACATGCCTTCTTCCTCCTGGTCCAAGTTCTTTTAAATCACGTTAGATTACCCCTAATCGCAATGCAAATCAATTTTTATGCGCCGCCCACTCTTCCTATTTCGCGGGGTCCTTCAAGATTCCGTCGCCTGCCGCGTCCTCCAGGTCGAACCACCACTTTTTCGCGTAGTCGGGCTTCCCGTACCCCATCAGGTCGTCGCCCCTGACGGCGATGCTTCTCGCGAGGGCGGAGCGTCTCATGAACCAGCCGACGGTCCGATGAAAAGGCGTGTACGGTTTATTCCAGGGGCAGACCTTTATGCACGTGCCGCACCCCGACCCTTTCCGGTTCCCCACGCGCATTCTCGTGCACTTTTCTACGTCGGTCGGCCACTTCTCGTAGCCGTTGAACATCTCTTTGCCCCCATCGCTCAAGGCGCGCCCAGGACATTCGCGGGCGCACTTCTTACACTTCGCGCAGAAGTCCTGGAGCCCAAAATCGATAGGCTTGTCGGGCGCCAGGGGAAGGTCCGTCGTCACGACGGCCCCTTTGAATCGCGGCCCCATGAAGGGATGGAGGATGCAGTCGCCGATCCTGGACATCTCGCCCAGGCCCGCCCACAGAAGGATGGGCGGGAGGACCACCTGGTAGTTCGACGCGTAGTGAGCCCTCGCCGGATAGCCGAGGCGGCGGATGTACTCCGCCAGGATGATGGCGATGAACCCCGAGTTGGAATAGGCGAGCATGCTCATGGCGTTGCTTATCCAGTCGTGGCCGGTGAAAGCTTCGGCCGTCCTCCAGTCCTGGTCGATCAGGATCGCGATGGCGTACTTGTGGCTCAGCTCGACGGGCCTCCCGCCTTCCGGATCTTTAGGATCGAAATTTTGCGAGTAAACGGCGTAAGGGGGCAGCAGGCAAACGCCCACAGCATCGGCGCGGAGAAAATAGGCCGCCTCCTTGACGTGTCGCGACATAGCATTCGGATCGTCGGGGATCGGCGCCTTTTGGGCCGCCGCCATCCCGTCGACCAGGGAGCGCATCTTGCCCATCATCCAGATCTCCGCGCCCGACATGGGGTGTTTCACGACGAAACGGGCCATTTCATGCTCCATTGCCGGCCCGTAGAGGCCCCTGCGGGCCTTCATGAAGCCCGCGTCGCCCTCCTTCACCCTCCTGACCGACTCGTCGTCGATCGCGGTTGTGGGACGGTCGACCCGCCTCAGCGCACCCACAGGAAATGTCTCCGGATCTCTCACGCGGTATCCGCTCATGCGCGCCTCCTTATTTGTCCTGCCCTTAGGAGAAGGCTATCCCGCCTTCGGACGAAGAATCAGCGGCGCGAGAATATCGCCTCAGGCTGCCGGGACCCTTGCCCCCCCATTAGTTACTTATCACAAAAGCGACTCATGCGACAAGAAAAACAATCGGAAGAGATCGCGGCGCCCTTTTTAGGGTCTTGACAACAAGATGCCCCCTAAGGTTAACTGGGGCAAGGTTGCCCATCTTGCGTTGCCCGGGGTTTTTTAGAAAAGGGAGGCGAGCACAGAATGACGTTTCAGGGATGGGAGAAACACTGGACGAATAGCGAGGATGGATCGAGGGTCGAGGCTGTCTGCCCGGTCATCATTTCCGCCAGTCGCGCAACCGACATTCCCGCCTTCTTTTCGAATTGGTTTCTAAACAGGCTGAACGCCGGTTTCTTGAAATGGATAAATCCATTTGACTCAAGGCAGGTGCGTTGCGTATCTTTTATGAAGACCCGGGTCGTCGTATTTTGGACCAAGAACCCGAAACCGTTGATGGAACGCCTTTCGGAGATTGATTCAAGAGGGATAAACTACTACTTCCAATTCACTTTGAATGACTACGAGCGGGAGGACCTGGAGCCTAATCTGCCAAGACTGGCAGAGCGCATAGCCACATTTAAGTCTCTTTCAAACATTGTCGGAAGGAAAAGGGTTATTTGGCGGTATGACCCGCTGATGCTCACCGACATACTCACCATGGAGCAGCTCACGGAGCGCGTAGCCGGCATTGGGGATGTGCTGCGCGATTTTACGGAAAAGCTTGTCGTCAGCTTTGCCGACATATCGATATACAAGAGGGTGCGGAAGAACTTGTCGAGAGAAAACATCGGCTATCGGGATTTTACTCCCGATCTAATGAGGGAATTTGCCTCTCGATTGCAGGCCCTCAACAAGCCGTGGGGTCTCAAGATAGCCGCCTGCGCAGAAGGCATCGACTTGAAGCAATACGGGATCGAGCACAACCGCTGCGTTGACGACGAGCTGATGATCGAGCTGTTCAAGGAGGACGGCGACCTGATGAATTTTCTCGGATACAAACCCGGGCTGTTTCGCGACCTGCCCGAAGGGTCGCTGAAAGATCCCGGCCAGCGCAAGGATTGCGGGTGCGTCGCGAGCAAAGATATCGGAATGTACGACACGTGTCTTCACCTGTGTAAATACTGTTACGCGAATGCGTCCCGCGAATCCGTCGAGGCAAACGTCGGCAGGCACAAGGCGGACTCGGATGTCCTATTAAGCCGTATATAGTGCGACGTCATAGCCGTAAGTCGCAAAAAACCCCTTCACCCCGGCAGAAACGGGAGCCTGTCCCTCTTTACATATGCGAGGGCCTGGCAGACCGCGACGAGACCCTCGCCGTCCTCCACCGTAATCTTATAGGTCGCCGTTTTGGCGCCCCTGCTCACTTCGGTCGACCGCGCCCGAAGCACGGCGCCCTTCAAGGCGGGTTTAATGAAGGCGACGTTCATGTTGAGAGCCACGGCAACATTCCCGCGGCTGTTCGACGAGATCTCGAATGCTTCGTCCACGAGAGAGAATACGGCGCCTCCGTGGGCTATCCCGTGGATGTTGTCCATCGCTTCGGTACAGTCCATCTCGCAGAGCGCGTAACCGTCGCCGACCTCGACGAGACGGATGCCTGCGAGCCTGGCAAAGGGTTCTTCCGAAACCTTGTCCATGAACGCCCGCTCCTTATCCCTGTCCATGATGCAGCCTCCTCCCTGCAGTAGTCTATCCAATATATTCCCCGGTAAGCTGTCTCCGTGTCAAGATGTCCCGCCATTCGAGAATGTATCGGCCGGCTCTTGTGAAAAGAATTATTTGTAATGCGTGCAAATTACTTGCTATAATACGGTGAAATGTGGGGGTCCCATCAAGAAGCGGAAGCGAGGGGGGATTCCGCGGCCGCTTTCGAGCCTTCTTGATCCAAAGCAAAGTTCCATACAAAGGGGGGGTAATCATGAAAAGGGTCTTCGTTCTCTCGGCGGCAGCAGTTTTTGCCTTTCTTGGCGCGGCGGCATCGGTCAATGCTCAAGCCGTAAAGGTGGACGCCGTCATCAACCTTACCGGTCCGGCCTCGGCCTGGGGTCAGTACCACGCCAAGGGCCTTCAGGACTATATCCGCTACGTCAACGAGGTGAAAGGGGGAGTGGGGGGCAAGAAGATCGATCTGACTATTGCCGATCATGCGTACCAGGTCCCTGAAGCAGTGAGGTTCGTAAAGAAGTTCTGCGAGGAAAAGGCAGATATGATCGCCGTATGGGACGCGGGTTCGGGCATAGCGGTGAAGCCGATCATTCAGGAGTACAAGATACCGACCATAAACTTTTCGACTTTGCAGCAACTTCTCAATCCTCCCTTAGCCTACATGTATCTCCCCTTCGGCAGCTACGTGATGGACTCATATGCCGTCCTGGCGTATATCAAGGCGGTCCATAAGGGGCAGGCGCCGCCGAAGGTCGGACTCCTTACCTACAACAACACGTATGGGGAGGCCATTCCAGGCCCGAGCAAGGAATATGCCGCCAAGAACGGTATCGACATCGTGGGCGTAGAAGAATTCCCAACGAGCACGCTCGACCTCACTACCGAGCTCCTCCGTTTGAGAGAGAAGAAGGCGGAGTATATCTTCGTTCAGATCCTTCCGGCAGGGATCATCACCGCTTTTAAGAGCGCCGACAGGATCAATTACGATGTGCCCTTCTTCGGGACCTATACCGCCACGGACCCCGATTTCTTCAAGCTGGGGCATGGTCTGATACGGAACCGGTTCGCGGCAAGCTTCTGCGGATGCCTCCCAGTCGACAACACGCCCGCGGTCAAGCTCCTGCAGGATTTATGGAAGAGATACAAGTCGGCCGATAAATTCGACATCTCCTACTGGACGGGCGTTACCGTCGCCTCCATCATGGAGAGGGCCATCGAGAAGGCAAACAAGGAGTCCGGAAAGATCAACCCTGAGACGATTAATAACGCCATGGAATCGTTCCGGAACGAGCAATTCGGAGGGCTCGTCCCCTATGCGACGTACACAAAAACGGACCACCAGGGCTCGTTCAAGACGAGGGTCATAAGAATTCACGAGGACGAAACGTTTACGCCCTTGACCGCTTTCTTCGATCCGGGCAAAGACAAGGCTCAGGCTTTGAAGGAAAAATAGTGAAAGCCTTCCGGGGGCAGCCGAGCATCTTTGCCTCCAGCCGCACGGAGAGCCTTCCGGCCGAGCTGGAGGTGAAGAACATCTCCCTCGTCTTCGGCGGGGTAGCCGCGCTCTCAGGAGTGGACCTCGCCGTGCACACGGGCGAGCTGGTGAGCGTGATCGGACCCAACGGCGCGGGCAAAACGAGCCTCCTCAACTCCGTTACCGGCTACTATCGACCTCAGATCGGCAATATTCTCTTCAATGGGGAGGAGATCACGGGTCTGGCGCCCCATGCGGTCGTGAGGCACGGCATAGGCCGCACGTTCCAGAACATAGAGCTTTTTCCCGGCATGACGGTCCTGGCCAACATGCTCCTGGCCCGCCACATTCATTCGCGCTACGGCCTTGGCCCGGCTGTGATATTCTCGGGGTCCGTCCGGAAGGAGGAGGTGCATCACCGCCTCGTCCTGGAAGAGCTGATCGATTTTTTGGAGATGCAGCCAATTCGCAAGAAAGCGGTCGGCGCCCTGCCTTACGGGCTGCGCAAAAGGGTGGAGCTTGCCCGCGCCCTGGCCCTGAAGCCGAGGCTCCTTTTGCTCGACGAGCCGTTTGCCGGCATGACCCTGGAGGAGAAGGAGGACATGGTCCGGTTTCTCATCGAATTGAACGAGGCCTGGGGCCAGACCATGGTCCTTGTCGAGCACGACATGTCGATCGTCATGTCCATTTCCCATAGGATCGTAGTGTTGGATTTCGGACAGAAGATAGCCGAAGGCTCGCCGGAGGTTGTCGGCAACCATCCGAAGGTGATAAAGGCTTACCTGGGGGAAACGGCATAGAGAGGGGAAGGGGGGGTCTCAAGCATCCATATGGAGGTTAAGAAAACAGGGTTAATCGATCAGCAGTGGTTATCTTCCCTGAGCCGGTTCACCCTTCCGCAGATCCTGGTCCGCCAGGCGGAACGACTGCCGGCTCACGCCATAGCCATCCGCGAAAAGGCATACGGCATATGGCAGGCATACGACTGGCAGGCATATCTTCGCTACACTAAGCATGCGGCCCTGGGGTTCTCCTGCCTCGGCCTGAAGCGTGGCGAGAATGCGGCCATCATCACTAACAATCATCCCGAGTGGCTCTTCAGTGAGCTGGCCGCGCAGGCGCTCGGGGCGGTTACCCTCAATCTTTTCACGTCCTCTATAGCAAAAGAACTGGCAGTCATGCTCAAGCGCATCCGGGCGGCCGTCGTAATCGTTCAGGACCAGGAACAGGTGGATAAGCTGATCGAAACCAGGGAGGACCTTCCCCACGTGAGGAAGGTAGTCTACGTCGATCCGACGGGCATGAGGAACTACATCGACGACCCGTGGCTTATCAGCTTTGCCGAGGTCCTAAGAGCCGGCGAAGCGATGGATCGAGAAGAGCCCGGGAAGTTTGCAAGCGAGGTGGACAAGGCAAAGCCTGAGGAGGTTGCGCTCGATGATCATGACCTCCGGGACCACAGGCATACCCAAGCTGGCCATGCTGTCCCACCAGAACTTCGCCGACATGGCGCGGAAATGGCTGGAGAGCACTCCCATCGCCCCGGGCGACAACTGGATCTCCATTACGCCGACCGCGTGGATCGTCGACCAGATGTGGGGCATGGGGGTGGCCCTGGCCGGGGGAATGACGATGAATTTCCCCGAAACGCCGGAAACGGTCACCGAGGACTTTCGCGAGATCGGACCTAGTCGTCGTAATTACCTCTTCCCGGTTCTGGGAGGACCTTGCATCGCGCATCCGTGTGAAGATCGGCGATTCCGGATGGGTCAAAAGGACTCTCTTCCACCTGTCCGAGCGGATCGGGGAGGCGGCGGTCGACCGGGAGCGGGAGAGAAAGGACATCCCTTTCTTCTCCGCGCCCTGAGGTGGGTTGCCTCAAGGATCATCTACCGCCCTCTTCTCGACCGGGTGGGATGCTCCAGGATCAGGGCGGCCGTGACGGGCGGCCATCCTATCAGCCCTGACGTCATACGCTTTTTCCGCGCCAACGGACTCAACCTGAAGCATGCTTACGGCCTGACCGAGGCCGGAGGCGTGTTCCAGGTCCAACCAGATGGGGAAGTCAAGCCTGAGACCGTCGGCAAGCCGATGCCGAGAGCCGAGGTGAGGATCGCGGAAGACCAGGAGGTCCTCGTCGCGAGCCCGTCGAACTTCGTGGGGTATTACGAAGATGCCGAGGCGACAGAGAAGGCGTACAAAGACGGCTGGCTTCGCACCGGCGATGCGGGATACGTGGACACGGACGGCCATCTCCTCATCATCGGCCGCAAAGAGGAGATCATGCGCACCAGCGACGGGGAGGCATTCTCCCCCGATTTCATAGAGACGAGGCTGAAGTTCAGCCCCTATGTGAAAGAGGCGGTCGTTTTCGGCGAGGGACGCCAGTACATCACGGGCTTCATCAATATCGACATGGGGAACGTGGGCAGTTGGGCCGAAGACCGGATGATCCCCTATACCACCTACACCGATCTCTCCCAGCAGCCCCGTGTGGAAGAGCTGATGCTCGGGGAGGTCCGGCAGGTAAACAAGCAACTGCCGAAACCGATGAAGATTCATAGGATGATCCTCCTTTACAAGCTCCTCGACGCCGACGACGAGGAATTGACCCGCACGGGGAAAGTGAGAAGGAAATTCGTTTACGAGCAGTATATCGACTTGATAGAGGCCATGTACGGCGACCGGAAAGAATTGCCGGTTAAGGGCAGGCTGAGGTACAGGGACGGAACTATCGGCGCCATCGAGACCAAGGTGCGCATACTGTCGGTGCAAACGGAATAGTGACAAAGGGATCGAATTTTGGCCAGGCAGGATCCTCGCCCCATTCAGGGCGCGCTAAAAGGCCTGGCGGGTATGGGCGGTTTATTCCTAAGGGAGGCGTTCTCGCATGGGTTTCTTTGTCCAGCTCTTGATCCAGGGATTATGCATCGGCTTCCTCTACGCCATCGCCGCCCTCGGCTTTGTCATGATCTTCAAGTCGAGCAGCGTGCTCAACTTCGCCCACGGACAGCTCCTCGCCATAGGCGCCTTTCTCTTCCTCGTCTTCTCCTCCTGGGCCAGGCTGCCTATTCCCATAGCCTTCCTCATCACCCTTTTGGGCAGCTTCGTCCTCGGGTTCATCATCGAGCGCCTCTTCCTCCGCCCCCTCATCGGGGAGGCCCTGGTCGAGGTCATTATGATGACCATCGGCCTGTCTTTCATGTTCAGGGGCCTGCTCCTTTTTGTCTTCGGCGGCAACCTGTACAACTATCCCGACTTCCTTCCGAAGCACCTCTCCATCCAGTGGGGAAGCGTCAGCGTGCCGCCCGTGTACGTCGCCGCCTTCATCATCGGCATCATCTTCCTTATACTGTTCGGGTTCTTTTTCAAGTATTCCTCGCACGGGATTTACATGAGGTCGGTAGCCGATAATCAGACCGCCGCCCTCTCTCTCGGGGTGCACGTAAGAATGGTCTTTGCCCTCTCGTGGGCGATCGCTTCCGTGGTCTGCGCCATGAGCGGGATTATCCTCGGCATCATCGACGGGATAAATGTTCACCAGTTGAGCGACGTGGGCCTCAAAGTGTTTCCCGTGGTCATTCTCGGAGGGCTCGAAAGCATCGGCGGCGCCATCATCGGCGGCATCATCATCGGGCTGGTTGAGACCTTCACGGGCGGTTATGTCTCCCCTTCGCTCAGTGAGGTAGTTCCCTATATCCTCCTTGTGCTCATCCTCCTCCTGAAGCCTTACGGCCTCTTCGGGCTGAAAGAGATCGAGCGCGTGTGATGGGGCGAGTCTGGGTCGGGAGTCAATGAGACGACGAGGGCCAAGGGCTAAAAGGCGGTCGAAAACATGAGAAGGCTGAGGTTCCATCCTTGCGGAGATTTCAGGGAGCGGTACGAGGAAGAGCTTACCATTTTCGAGACGGATTTCGGCAGGGTCTGGGTCGTAATAGGGCTTCTGGCGCTCTTTGCAGTCATTCCTTTCGTGAGTAAGTCTTACTGGCTTTACATCATCAATCTCATAGGGATTGCCTCTATCGCCGCCATAGGCCTCAACATCCTCATCGGTTTTACGGGCCAGATCTCCCTCGGCCACGGGGCATTCTTCGGAGTGGGCGCCTATTCAGCGGCCATCCTCGCGAGCTCCTGCGGTTTTCCTTTCTACCTTTCAGTCCTTTCCGCCGGGGTCATCACCGCTTTTGTGGGCATGATCTTCGGCATCCCCTCGCTGCGCCTCAAGCATCTCTATCTCACTATAGCGACCCTTGCAGGCCAGTTCATCATCGAGTACCTCCTCGTCCACTGGACGAGCCTCACGAAGGGACCCGAGGGGATCATCCTGCCCAGGGCAACCCTATTCGGGATCTCCCTGGCTAAGGACCGTTCCTTCTTCTACGTCATCTTCATCTCTTTCGTACTCATGTCGTGGATTGCGGCGAATCTACTCCGGACCAGGTTCGGCCGAGCCTTCATCGCCATTCGCGACAATGACCGGGCCGCCGAGGGCATGGGCATCCCCATCTTTCATTACAAGCTCCTCGCATTTGCCATCAGCTCCTTTTACGCAGGGTTTGCGGGCGCTCTCTGGGCCCACTACATCGCAAGCATCTCGCCCGAGCCCTTTACCCTGTTCCTTTCCGTGCAGTATATTGCGATGATTATTATAGGGGGCCTTGGGAGCATACCCGGCGCGGTCTTCGGCGCCCTTTTCATAACCGCGCTCAACGAGGTATTGAGCGGGGCGACGCAGTATTTCATGAACCTGGGAAGTTTGAGCAAAATAGCCCTCACTATCGCGCCTCTGCGTGAATTCATTTTCGGCCTGGTCATTGTGCTCTTCATCATACTGAGGCCGAAGGGACTGGCGGACCTGTGGCGCATCGTGCGGTCAGGCTTCAGGCTCTGGCCGTTCTCTTATTAAAGCGGTTGGGGGGACACTCCTCTCGCCGCGTGTTTTTCGGAGGGGTGTCCCCCTCATATTTGGGAGCGACATGAACGAAGACGACACGCTGCTGCGGCTCAACAATATCTCCGTGGTCTACGCGGAAGTGATCCAGGTGCTCAAGGGCGTTTCCCTTAACGTCAAAAAGGGACAGATCGTGTCGCTCCTGGGGAGCAACGGGGCAGGCAAGACAACGACCCTCAAGGCCATCTCGGGACTCCTCAAGCCCGAGAACGGCAAAGTCACGGAAGGCACGATCGAATACCTCGGCCGGTCCATCCAGAATTCGACGCCTGAAGAGATAACCCGCCAGGGAATCATCCAGGTCCTGGAGGGCCGCCAACCTTTCAAGAACCTTACAATCGAAGAGAACCTGAGGGTAGGCACGGCTACGCGTTTTCGCGAACCGTACAAGAAAGACCTGGACATGATCTACGACTACTTCCCTCCCCTCGTGATGCGCAAGCATGGGTTGGCAGGATACTGCAGCGGCGGCGAGCTTCAGATGCTAGTCATGGGACGGGCTCTCATGGCCCATCCGCAATTGCTTCTCCTCGACGAGCCCTCGTTAGGTCTGGCGCCGTTTCTCGTCAAGGAGATTTTCGAGATAGTGAAAAGGATCAACAAAGAGCAGGGAACGACCATAGTCCTCGTGGAGCAAAACGCCAACATGGCCCTCCGGATCGCGCACTACGGGTATGTGATGGAGAACGGCAAGATCATGATGGAAGGCGAGGCTGCTTCCTTGAGGGAGAACCCTGACGTGAAGGAGTTCTATCTGGGCACCGCTGCCTCTGGCGCCCAGAAGTCCTACAAGGACATCAAGTCCTACAAACGCCGCAAACGCTGGCTCTAAGGGAGGCGAAGATGACCGGCAAAGGGAAGGCGCCTGGTTTTTTCGATGAGAAAGAAGCGATGTCGCAGCTTGAGAGGCGGGACTATTACGACCGGCGCATTTCAGAGATGGTCCGTCTCGGGTACGCCGAGTCGAGATGGTTCAAAAAGACCCTCGACGAGCGGGGACTCGCGCCCTCCAGGATAGGGTCGGTCAAAGACCTCGCGAAACTGCCGAAGATATCGAGGGAGGAGCTCGTCCGGATGGAGCAGGCAGACCCCCCCTTCGCAGGGGCTCAGCAGAGAGGGTCTCACGACAGACAGGATCTTCACCTCTCCCGGACCCGTATACGAGCCCCATCTCACAGAGGAGGACCCCGTATGGGCCAGAGGCTATCATGCGGCCGGCTTCAGCGACGCCGACATAGTTCTCAACACCTTTTCTTACCATATGGTCGCGGCCGGTCTCACCTTTCATAGCGGCTTGAGGCGCCTGGGCGCTACAGTCGTGCCTTCTGGCACATCCAGCACCGAGAACCAGATCCAGTTGATGCGCGATCTGGGTGTAACCGCTTACACCGGGACGCCCAGCTTCCTCATGGCGATCATCAAGAAGGCGGAGGATCTGGGGTATAGTTTCAGGGACGACTTCAAGTTGAGGCGGGCAAGCTTCGTGGCCGAGCCGCTTCAACCTTCGCTGAGACGGAGATTCGAAGAGGAATACGGCATCGACACGTACCAGATGTACGGGGCAACGGAGGTAGGAGACATAGCTTATGAGTGCCGGGAGAAGGGCCATTGGCACATATGCGAGGAAGTCGTCGTCGAGATCGTCGATCCCTCGACAGGCGAGGAGCTTCCGGCCGGCGTCCTTGGCGAGGTTACGGTGACGCGGCTCAACAGTATGTTTTTCCTCTTCAGGTTCGGCACGGGAGACCTTTCGAGCCGCGTTGAAGAGCCCTGCCCCTGCGGGAGAACGTCTTTCAGGCTTACCGGCATCTCGGGAAGGGTAGGCGAGGCGACAAAGGTGAGGGGAATGTTCATAACCCCGAGCCAGCTCAAGAAGGTGGCCGCCAGATTCGGCGATTTGAGGCTCCAGGCAGTCGTCGATCGCTCGGGCTTCAAGGACCGGCTGACAATGAGGGTGGAGGCCGGAGAGCGGCCTGATCGGGCGACGTTCCAAAAGGAGTTTGAAGAGGCGGTGAAGGAAATATGCACCGTAAAGATAGACGGACTAGAGCTTCTCGAAAAAGGCGGCCTTTCAGACAAGGACGGCCTTATCGTCGACAGGCGCGAATGGAAATAGGCGGCGCGCTTGCCAAGACGTCAGCAGGACATTAAGGGCGTATCCGAGGGGTCGGCGCAATCATACGGTTAGGAGGTCTTAGGCATGAGATTTGGACATTGGATGACCGCAAAGGATGTCGTGAGAGTAGATGCATTCAAATGGCCCGACAAAATAGGGATCAAGGACCTGAACAAAGCTTACACTTTCCGGGAATGGAACGAGCGCTCCTGCAGGCTGGCCAACGCCCTGTCGGACCTCGGCATGAAGAAGGGCGACCGGTTCGCCGTGCTCGCTTACAACTGCGTCGAGTGGATGGAGATATACACGGCTGCGGCAAAGGGGGGCTTTGTCTGCGTACCCATCATGTTCAGGCTCTCCGCCCCCGAGATGGAGTACATCGTCAACCACTGCGAGGCTAAGGTCCTTCTCGTTCAGGCCGAGTGGGTAGAGCAGGTGAACGGCATGAGGAAGAACATGCCGATGGTCGCGCACTATGTCTCCTTTGCCGTAGACAACCCGTCCTTCGACGGTTATCTCTCCTACGAGGGCCTCGTCGCGGCTTCCAGCCCGCAAGAGCCCGCGACTAAGGTAGAAGCGGACGACATCTGGGTCATCATGTATACAGGGGGCACGACGGGTCTGCCGAAGGGCGTGATGAAGTCCCACGCCTCCCTCTTCGCCCAGTACTTCATCACCATCTTCGACCATCAGTTCAACTCCGACGACGTCAACCTCCTCGTCATGCCCTGCTGCCACGTGAATTCGCTCTTTTACTCGTACGTGGCTACCTGGGTAGGGGGCACGGTCATGTGCTACAACATGGTGAGCTTCAGCCCGGAAAGCCTGTTGAAGACGTTCTCCGACCACAGGGTCACTTTCACCTCTCTCGTGCCCACCCACTACATCATGATGCTCGCCCTGCCCGATGAGGTGAAGAAGAAGTACGACCTCTCCTCGATCAAGAAGCTCCTCATTTCCTCTGCCCCAGCCAGGAGGGACACGAAGCTCGGGATCCTCGACATGTTCAAGAACTCCGAGCTGTACGAGGCCTACGGCTCGACGGAAGCGGGAATCGTCACCGTCCTGAAGCCAAACGAACAGCTTAAGAAGCTTGGCTCCTGCGGCCGCGAGGTGATCGGCTCGGACGTGATCCGCCTTTTTGACGAGAAAGGCGATCTCGTGACCCGGCCCAACGAGGTAGGCGAGCTCTACTCCCGGAGCCCGATGCTCTTCGAAGGCTACTGGAAGGACCCGGAGAGGACGGCCGCGTCGATGAAAGGCGAATACTTCAGCGCCGGCGATATGGGCATGAGGGATGAAGAGGGTTATATATACCTCGTGGACAGAAAGGCCAATATGATCATCTCGGGCGGCGAGAACATCTTCCCTTCCGAGGTGGAGAACATCGTGGGAAGCCATCCCAAGGTGAAGGACGTGGCTGTCATCGGCGTGCCTCATGAGAAATGGGGGGAGCAGGTCACGGCGGTTGTCGTCCTCCATGAGGGGCAGACGGCAACCGCGGAAGAGATCTCCGGTTTCTGCAAGGGCAAGATCGCCGGCTTCAAGACACCCAAGAATGTAATCTTTATAGCGGACGACGAGATGCCCAGGACCGGCGCCGGCAAGATCCTGCACAGGATCCTGAGGGAGAGGTACGGCATGTGGAAAGATCACACATGAGTCCGGGGACCGGCCGAGACCCGATCTATCGGCCCTTCCGCCTAAACATGCGATCGAGACTCCATGCGCCCCCTCCGGCGGAAGCCAGATAGAGGAAGAGGAAGCTAAAGAGCACAGCGAGATCGCCTCCATTCAATATGGGCCAGAAACCCTTTGGCGCGTGGACCATGAAATAGGCGACCGCCATCTGACCGGACAGGATGAACGCGACCGGTCGGGTAAATAGGCCCAACAGGATGAGGAGGCCGCCGAAAAACTCGATTACGCCGGCCAGTCCCATGAGAGAGAACAGGGGAAATGAATGCGTTTGAGGCATTGAAAAAAAACCGAAGAGCTTCTGCGCCCCGTGCTGCATGTAAAGAAACCCTGAAACGATCCGCAAAACGCTAAGCAGACGCGACGACCAAATCTCCGCGAGAGTATCCCTGCCGGCCATAAGCCCTCCTTTTGCCTATTCTTTTCGCTGCCGCCTCGTTCCTACTACAAAACATAATCGGCGCCTCAAGAAAAAACATAGGCGCCGCACCACGTAGAAAGAGAGTCAGCAATCGAAGAAAAAATGCAGGCGCATAAAGCTAGCATGGAGGCTATGACCAAATATGTCGACGATCTGGACACAAACCGGAAAGAAGAATAGCCGATTTCGCCAATAGTGGTTGCTACCGTAAACCTCACGTTCTGTCGGCAATTGATTTCACCGTTTCGTGAAGTCCGTAACTAGAGTTAATTATTACCGATTCACGATAACACCTGCAAGGGCTCGAAGCAGAAAAACTGCTCAGGGCAAAGAATACCGGGACAAATCACAACACTGCTTCTATCGCTCTTGATGCCTCTGAATGTATGCGAAACAGGTTGTCTCTAAAAACACCTTGAGCGACTTAGGAACACGTGCTCTGGGACCAACAAGAAGCAGCGCATTATGCATCCCAAGAGACACGCTCATCCGGGGCGGGGCAGAAATAGAAACCCCAAGAGAACCTATATCTCGGCATATCGACAGCACAAACTCGATGAGAAACCACAATTCATATTTACCCCTTACGAACTTTGTCGGCCCTTCCGCCTCTCCGAACTCCTTTTCCACATCTGCGACATCTCTAAATGACCGGTCAAGCTTACATTGATTGTAAATATACTCTATATGATCTGAGAATCCTTTTGGAGAAGGCCTCGGAACAAGTTTTCCAGACTTAAATCCATAAAGGTGTCTCATTCGTATGTTATCGAGTGACGGCTTCTTCCCTGACCGTCTCCAGAGAATAATGTGCGCCATAATGGGCGTCATACGGCCTTGAAAGGCACCCAATTGAGTGTCGAAAAGATCAAGTATCTGATCCTTATCTTTCTTAGCCAGCGAACTCAGGTTGCACACTTCTGTGAGCATCCGGTCGCACGTGTCCCGACTCACCATGTCATTTTCGATGGAGTACTTGTCTGTTACGTATAAATTCCTCGCTTTAGGTAGCCTCTCATTTAAAAACGCTGAAAGGTCTCGGTCAATAAAGAAGAGCACCCTATCCCTCGGGAAACGCCTCCAATCAAGGTTTAGATAGAGGTTAATGACCCGTTTCCTATTTCCAACCAGCCATAAATCGAGTTTCCAGTCATCCGGAAGAACGGTGTTGTATACTTACCCCCAGAACCTGGACAGCCACTTAAGGTGGACAATCTCTCCTCTCTGTGAGTGAAATATCTCAAGGAGGAGGAAAGGAACGAATGACGGATCATCGGAAGCGTTACGACGGAACATTCAAGGCGAGGGTGGTTCTCGACTCCCTGAAGAACGAGAAGACCATCGCCGAGCTGGCAAGCGAATACCATGTCCATCCCAATCAGATCGCCCAGTGGAGAAAGCAGGCTTTGGAGAATCTTCCCTCGCTCTTCTCTTCAAAGCAGGCGAAAGACGAGAAAGCCCAGGAAGAAGAAAGAGACGAACTCCTGAAGCAGATCGGCCAGCTCAAGGTGGAGGTGGACTGGCTGAAAAAAAAGTCGGGGATTCTTCACTCCAGGAGAAAAGGGGGCTCGTCGACGTGAACCACAAAATCATCCCCATTTCCCGACAGTGCGATCTCCTCGCGCTTTCCCGGTCGAGTTTCTACTACCGGCCGGTCCCGGTCTCCGGCTTCAATCTCCGCCTTATGGAGCTTGTCGACCGGCAGTACACGAAGGACCCGACGTGGGGCATTCCAAGGATGACGGCCTGGCTTAAGCGGCAGGGCTTCAAGGTCAACCGGAAACGCATCAGTCGACTCATGAGGAGAATGGGGCTTCAGGGCGCCGTCCCGAAGAAGAAGCTGAGCCGGCCCAACAAAGAGCAGTACAGTTTACCCCTACCTTCTAAAAGGTTTGGACATTTCAAGACCTAACCAGGTCTTCTGCTCGGACATTACCTACATCCCCATGAGGAAGGGCTTCATCTATCTTGCTGCGGTTATGGATTGGCGCAGCCGGTGCGTCCTCTCCTGGAAGGTTTCTCTTACGCTCGACGCCGCCTTCTGCGTTGAGGCCCTCGAAGAGGCCCGCCGTCGGCGTCCCGGAGATCTTCAACACCGATCAGGGATCGCAATTTACGAGCAAGGATTTCACCAATGTTCTGAAGAATAACGACATCGCCATAAGCATGGACGGCAGGGGCCGGGTCTTCGACAACATCTTCATTGAGAGGCTCTGGCGGACCGTCAAGTGGGAGGAGGTCTATCTCAAAGATTACGCCAACGTAGGGCAGGCAATACGGGGCCTACGAGATTTCTTCCGCCGATACAATGAAGAGCGGCCGCACTCGGCCCTCGGCTACAGGACCCCTAGTGAGGTTTACCATGGAGCGGCTATTGCCCCGGAACCAACACTTCAGGCAGAGGAGGGAGTCCACCTTAAGCATGCCTCATAATTGTCTTGACAGTGGGGGGAGGGTTAGTTGATCGCTCCCGAGTAATAGGACGGATCCTCCTTTCCTTCGACGAAACCATAAATACGCTTTGCAGTGCGGCTATAGCGCCCGAGAAATTCATGATAGAGCCACTGTTCTCCAGCCAGAGCCTCCCTGTGAACTTTGAGCATGTTCATCGAAAGTACACCTTACTGTGAAAATTCCCCAAAGCTTTTCGCATAAGCTCTGAGTTCATTGTCATAGATAAAGGGCGAATGCGTTGCTGCTACTATCCCCCAGCAGAATCTGCCTTTCTTAATATCTACAAGGAATCGTCGCTGCCATGGAACCGACAGGGACAACTCTGGTTCATCAATAAGCAAAAAGTATTTGTCTTTACCTGATAGATATAGGTGGCTAAACAAGGACACTATTTGCTTTTCACCGGATGATAACTGTCGGAGTGCTATATCTCGTTGATTCCCTTTTCCTAGGTTAGCCTTGACAAGCAGGGTGAAGCTCGAACTATCGTAAACGAATTTCTTTCCACCACCAATATATTGATTGCATAGCTCCGAGAAATCTGTCATTTGGGACTCTTTTTCACGGAGGTTTTCGTGAATACGCAATAGTTTAAGGAAATAGTGACAAATCACTCTTGCGTGTTCATCAAAGCTTCCTCCTTGCCTTACGGTTCTTATTGTCTTGAATACATGTTCTTTTCGCGATCTCGAAAGAATGTTCTGTGGGATGCTGTCCAAAACGCTGCTTATTGTTTGCTCAGAAGGCCCCTGGATTTCTTGCACTTGCACCTGGGAATATGCCTGGTCAACAATATCTCCGAGATAACCAAGCGTCATAGTAAGAAGACTTTCCCGATGGAAGTCCTTCAACTGTTGAAGGCCACTGTTTATCGCGTAGTCCACGTCCCTCATTCCGAATTCGATGAGTTCTACAAACGTATCTGTTCCTGCCTTATGTCGCATCCTTCCAGGGAAAGCCACGGGTTGCCTAGTATGTCGCCACTCGTCTTCATCGATCCCCTTGAAAATCGAACTTAATTCCTGTTCTATTCTACGGTAGGTCGGCAGATATAAAACCTGGCAATCCAAGGATTTACTTATCCCCGAGTAAATGTCGACAAGCTCCTTGCTCTGCTCCTTGAACGGCTCAATTGCATCTAGAATCCACGACATAGGGATACCGGCTTGATGACAGAGCTCGTCTATCTCGTTCAGGCCAAGGCCATGTTCCGCGCTTTGGGATAAATGCATGAATTTGCTCCGTACTGGAGGCGGTATTCTGCTGAGAATTCTTTCATCAAGCTTTCCGTACCTCTTAGCAACAAGTTCATGCGGCAGAGTGTACGTAACCCCACTAATCACTAAGTAATAGCTCTTGAAAGTCGTACTGGGCTAAGTATAGCCACTGCCCAGATAACAGATAAAATAGGAGACGCAACACCGTAGTCTTTCCTGATCCGTTCTCCCCGACGAGAATTAAGGTATTGTCTCTGAGACGAAGATCGAACGTTTTGTAGCCATGTAGACCTTTGATCTTGAATTGGTCAATTTTGGCAGGCATAACTCCCTCGCTCAGTTTTTTTCATAGTAGTTGTGTCCCTATCAAAGACACATTCATCAGGATATAAACGCCCGAAGCGCTCTACGGGTAAGAGGGCGTCCTCCAGAAAGTATAAGCCCGGTTTCGGAAGGAAGAGTGGAACAGGTTCAGTTTCTTGCGCACTCCTTTTACCTTCCCCGTTCCCGCCGCATCTATTAATCATTACCACCACCAATGGCCGTATTGCAAGAAAAACATTCAGCCGCTCTTTTACAGGAAGAAACCAAGGCAGTGGGCCTGCCCCTACGATGAAATATCAAAAGACGTGTCGGTCCTGCGCCCTGGGTTCCCCTGTCAAAACGCACTTAAAAGAGGTATTTCCTCCCATAATCTACCTTCCAAACTCCTGCCCGCTCTCTTCTTGTTTACTCCGCCCCATTGCTTGAAGAAGAAGGGTACGCGAGCCTTCACGCAGTCGTCACGGATCGAAAGAACCCATGCCTCCTTCATCGGCCGAGCCCTCGGCCCGGACTCGCCTCCTACTATTACCCAGTCGATTCCGGTGAGGTCAAGCGCCGAGGCAGGTCCCAAGAGGGGCTCCATGGATAGAAATTTCGTTGCAGCTTCCGTCTTTCGTAAATCATCCACCCTGTGGTTGCACTCCTGAGTTTCTACGGTTACGCCCATCCATATATTCGGCGTCCAGACGACTTCTCTGCTCAACCGCAGAAGCCTTTCGGACCTCTTTGTAAGGATTTGGAAGGTGTGCCAATAGGCCCGACCCATGATGTTGAAGAGCCTTTTTATCACCTCGTCAGGGAAATCATCAAGAAAGAGATCGCTCATGGAGTTCACAAACACGGTTCTCGATTTCTTCCATCTCAGAGGCGCCTCAAAAATATGTTCGTGGATGCTCGGCTCGAATCCGTTCTTGTAGTTCGGATTTCCCATGGCCTGGAGCCGCTTAGCCATGCGCTCGGCATAGCAGTTCTTACACCCCGGACTCAATTTTGAGCAGCCCGTCAAGGGATTCCACGTGCAGCCTGTCCATTCAATGTCTGTATACTGCCCCATTACGCAATCCTATCCTTGTGTTTCTCAAATATGTGTTCTACAATACTCGCCGCTACCGGTCTCTGGGCGGCAAAGAAGAGGTAATAAACTATCGCGTTTTTACTATTCCTCATAGGCATGTCAAGGACCAAGTTAATTCCCCACCCCCGGGGCCACGGTAATTCCCCACTTTGCACCGCAAGAGAGTGGTTTGTTATTGCTTCGTCTTCGGACTCAGGTTCTTCCTATAGGACTCTCCTTCATCGATCATAATGTGATGGGCATGATGGCTCAGGCGATCGAGCGCCGAGTTGGCCATGACCGGGTCGGGGAACAGGGCCACCCAGTCCTGAGGCGGCCGGTTGCTGGTGATGATTGTGGATGATCTCAAATGGCGCTCCGCCACCAGCTCGTAGACGTCTTCCGCCTGGATGGGCGTCAGCGCCGTGAGCCCGAAGTCGTCGATGATCAGCAGATCGGGGTTAAGGTACTTCCTGATCTGCCTTTCCCACGACTGATCGGCCCTCGACGCAAAGAGATGCCTGAGCATCTTGACCGCCTTCACAAAAAGCACGCCGTATCCCCTCCTGCAGGCCTCGTGACCCAGCGCCTGGGCGAGGTGGGTCTTTCCCACCCCGGCCGGCCCATAGATGAGCACATGCTCTTTTTTCTCTATAAAAAGACACGCGGCGAGATCGGTCACGGCCCCTCGTTTGATCTTCGGGTTGAAGGCGAAGTCGAACCCTTCCAGCGTCTTCTCTTCTTCAAAGGATGCTTTCTGTATCCTGACGGCGAGCTTCTTCGTCTCCCTTCTTTCGATCTCGTCCTGCATGACAAGAGTAAGGAAGGCGAGATGGGAGAGTTCGTCTTTCTCCGCCTGGGCGAGCCTGAGCTCCAGGCTTTCTCCAAATCCTCCGAGCTTGAGCTTTCTGAGATCGGCCATGAGGTGATGATCAATCATGGGACGCCTCCTTCCCGAAGTATGAGGGCTTTCGGAGGAACCGCTTTCCTAGATCGGACAGGGGCGCTGAATGCGTCGTCGTCTGCTCATCGGAGAGGTCTTTTTCCAGCATGGCCTTGATGCTCCTGTACCGGGTCGCGCCGAAGCTCAATGCTCTTTCGGCAACTTCTTCTATCTTGCCCGAGTGCTTCTCGGCAAGGCGGAGGATCGCCTGGGCCTTCCGGAGGTTCCTCATGGCGTTTTCTTTAAGGATGGCGTAAATGAGCGCTTCCGTATGGGGACCGAACTCGGCTGCCTTCTTCCTGCACCACGTGGGCGTCGCCATGAGGAAGGCGAGCTTCTCCGGCGGATAGTCCGTCTGGTCCGTCGCCCATCGTCCGGGCGCATGGGACCGCGGGTGAAGTTTGATCCTTTCCTGGTCGAGGAAGATCTCCGTCGTCTTCTTGGTTCCCTTCGCCCACACCTTCTTGCCGATGTACCGGGTCGGCAGCGAGTAGTAGGATTTGTCGAAGACGATGTGATGGTCGGGATGGACGGTGCACTCTTTCCACAGCGGACGCTCGAAAGGGGTTTCCGGCAGCGGCATAAGATGCGGCTTCTCTTCCATGAGGAATGTCGGATAAGGTTTCTTCTTGGTTGTTCCGTGGACCTCCATGCCGATCTCTTCCTTGCACCAATGGAGAGCTCGAACGTTTGCCTCCTTAATGTCTTTGAACGTCCTGCCTGCAAGGAGGTGTTTTTTCACCACGGCGACGGCGCGCTCCACCTTGCCTTTGTGTTCGGCCATTCTCACCTTCGCGGGGTCGGCGACGAAGCCGCAATGGCGTTCCATGTCGGCATAGGCCCGGTTGATCGTGGGGTCGTAAATGTCGGGCTTCAAAACGCCGGACTTGAGGTTGTCCAGGATTATTCTTTTCGGGACGCCCCCGAAGAAGGCGAAGGCCCGCTCGTGACAATCGAGCCACATGTCCGTTTCCTGGCGGAAGACGAAGCGGACGAACTTGTGGCGGCTCGAGGAAAGGGTCATGATGAAGGCCCATGTCCTGCGCTTCCTGTCTGCCTCGGGATCGTACATGAGCCCCGCATAGCCGAAGTCGACCTGGGCTTCCAGTCCCGGAGGAGTCTCTATGCGGACCGTCGCCTTAGTTTTGCCGAAGGAGAACTCCGAGCGGAGATAACGCTTGATCGTGCTGTAGCCGACTTGAATGCCGTGAGTTTCTCTAAGGAGCCGCCACACCTGCTTGGCGGTCATGTTCTCGTCCTTGAGCCATTTCTCGATCTCGTCCCTGTGCCGGGCCGCCAGATCGAGGGCCGGCGTCTCGAAGGCCGCCTGCACGTTCAGAGGAGCATTGAGTCTGCAAACGAGCTCTTGCTCGTCCGGAAGCGGCCCTCCCTGGGCAATCCCCAAGGATCGCGCCATGGCGACATACTTCCGCACGGTCTTTCTGTCGAGACCTAAAGACTGGCTAATATGCTGGATCTTCATTCCCTTATGCCACTGGTACACTGTCTCCGCTACCTCATTCATCGGTATATCCCTCCTCGCCATGATCCCTCCGTTCCAGGTCGTTGCCATAGGAATGGCAGAATCATGTCCTTTCCGTCCACCCTTTCGAGGCGGCGCAAAGTGGGGAATTACCTTGGCCCTGCTACTGGGGAATTACCTTGGCCCCGATGGCCTTATAGTGGGGATATACCATGGCCCTCGACAAGGCATCGGCTCCGCCACGTAGGCAAATCCAGCCGCTTTCTTGAGTCGTTGCCGAAACGCCTCAGCCACTGCTTCATTTGCCTGCTTTTCCTCGTACCCGAAGAGATTGCCCGTGGTATCGTAGGCAGCCTTCTTCCACGACTCGTCCCCCCAGAAGGCCGTCATCCGCGACGCCTGTTCGGGATCAACCTGCTCGGGATTCCTCCATAGCACGTTGCGATTCATATCGGCCACTGGAAAATTTAGAAACAGCTCCACGCTTCTCATTTTTCCGGCGAGCTCTATGACAGGCCATTGGAGATGCAGGCCATAGGGATCGAGAAGACATAACGCTCTCCGGTAGTCCTCGTATCTGGCCTGGGGGAACACTTCGTCGAGAAGTATCTTGTTGCAGTCAGCCTCGTAGAGTTTCACTTCGGGACGTCCCTCGGTCAACTTTCGAAGGGAGTCTATCTTCCTGCTGTCCAGATCTATAAGGTGGTACTCTCGGAAGGGCGGCTTAATGGCCAGCGCATTCAGGGGACTCCCGAGAATCCAATCCCCGGTGGCTTTTGAGAGATGCACACCGGCTCCCGCAAAGGCGTCGATGTAGAGATGGTAGAGGGACGGCGTCTTCTGCGCACTTATAATCGTGGAGTAGGCTGTCGCATACTCCCGTACGATGTCCAGCTTCACTTCAGACCAGTACCCGATCTGATCGTACCGCATCAGCACTCCCTCGCAAGTACTAAAATACCTTTTTGGGGTATCTCTCCTCTTGCGCAGAACCTGACATGCCTTTGACAGCTGCCCGCTGAGAAGAAGGCTTTATTCAAGGTGCCTCCCTGTCATGGCTAGCATTATATCAGATAATGATTACCATCAGTACCTTTCCACATCAAACAAAATCGGCAATAGCTTTCTTCCGGGAAGAAAGCCGCCCCGTAGCCAATAGTTGTGACATATCGGCATAGATATTTCTTGTGGCAGGTGGAGTCAATTGAATAGCCAGGGCTGCATATAGGGGGCTCGTGATGGGAAACAACATCCCCGCCGGCCCCCTATCGCCTATCTTTCCAATAGTCGGGGCTTCTGCGCAGATGCATGACCGCGAGTATGAAAACGCCTGCTTCTTCGGCGGCATAGAGCAGACAATATGGGAACCGGTTTACGAGGCAGCGATGAATGTCCTCCTCTATGACGGGCCAAGCATGCGGATGAGCAACAACATTCTGTATTGCCGTAAAGACCTTGAAGAAGAAATCGTAACCGAGTCCGGCCTCACGAGCCTCATAGTATTCAATCGCTGCGCGGAGTTACTCCTCTGCTTCAGGATGAAAGAAGAAGGGGTGGATAGGGTGGATAGGGTGGATAGGGGGGGTGGATAGGGGGTCAAATCTTTATTCTTGACATAAGGCCCCCGCCTCGCCCCTCGCCGGACCCTTATCCATTATTACCACGTGGGGGTGGCTACGGGGTCAAATCTTTACGGCCTGTTGCCCAAATCATGATTTTAGCGTAAGCAGAAGAGCAATAAATTCGTGGGCTATGTTCATTATTGCATACAATTATGTGGCCTTATCCCGTAAAGTATGGTAAACTTTGCAAGCGCTCAAGACAAGGAGATACGGCCCATGATGGGTTACGGTCCGCCGCCTAATGATCCCCTGTTTTCCTTCAATGTTCAGTTAGAAACGAGGGTCCGGAAGGACCACCCTCTCCGTCGCATCAAGGAACTGATCGACTTCGACTTCATCTACGACGAAGTCAGGAAGACTTACGGGGATAAGGGCAACGTCTCCATTCCGCCCCCGGTCATCCTCAAGCTGATGCTTCTTCTCATACTCTACAATGTCCGGTCGGAAAGAGAACTGATGGAGACCCTCCCCGAGCGATTGGACTGGCTCTGGTTTCTTGGCTTCACCATCGAATCCTCCATACCTGACCACAGCGTGCTTTCAAAGGCGAGAAAAAGATGGGGCGAGGAAGTCTTCAAGCAGTTCTTCGAGCGGATCGCGGTGCAGTGCGTTGAAGCAAAGCTGGTCGATGGGAGCAAGATTTTTATGGATTCAAGCCTCATCGACGCCGACGCTTCGAACAACTCGGTTGTTGATGCTCATTCTCTGAAAAAATACCTCAAAGAAGGCTATCGGGAACTGGAGAAGAGACTGGACGATTCCCAAAGGACCGGCGCCGTGAACAATCGCTTTGTCTCCCGCACTGATCCTGACGCCTCGATCATCCGCCATGCGGGAGGCAAGGCAAAGCTCCGGTACAAAACGCACCGGGCGATTGATGAACTCCGTGAAGTAATCACGGCGGTGAAAGTCACTCCCGGCGCGATTGACGACGGACATGAAATGGGTTCTCTCATCGAAGAACATGAAAAGAATGCCGATTCGACGGTGAAGATTGTTGTAGCCGACAGCAAGTACGGCACGAAAGAAAACCTTCTGCTGTGCTGCGACAAGGGCATAAAACCCCACATGTCCACCGTTAAGGCCGTAACGAGCGGCACGAGTTCCCGAAACGGGATATTCCCGGAAGAGCGGTTTGTCTATCATAAGGAGAACGACGCCTTTACATGTCCTGCAGGAAAGACGCTGAAGAGAAGGTCGATCCATGAAGACAAACAGAACGTCGAATACGCGGGGGCAAAGGGAGACTGCGCTGCATGCGCTTTGCGGTCTCAGTGCACCAGGGCAAAAGGACCGCGAACGGTACAGCGCCATGTCCGCCAGGAAGAGATTGACCATATGCTTGCGCTCACCGAGACCCGTGCAGCAAAAAGAGACCTCACAACGCGCCGGCAGCTTATGGAGCGCTCCTTTGCCCGAAGCACTCGCTTCAGCTTCAACAGAGCCCGTTGGCGAGGGCTATGGAAAGGGGCTATTCAAGAGTACCTTGTGTCGGCCATTCAGAACATTGAGACATTGATCCGACACGCAATCAAACCGACGAAGGGAGTGAGGACAGCCCCTTTCGCAACTTTGGGAAGGGCAGTGAGGGCCTACATCAACGTCTATCTTTTTTATTGCACGAGACAAGCGCCGGATGCCGGTCTTACGGATCTGGCCTTCCTGTAATGGCGAGGGATGTATGATTCCCGGTTACAAAGCCCGTTCGGGCAACAGGCC
>CAVTDX010000057.1:0-20476 GCA_963733345.1 uncultured delta proteobacterium | reverse complement strand
TCTGTAACCTCGGTTCGTTCGTATTGTTCAATGTGGTCATCGGCATGACAATCCTCGTGGTTACCCTGTGGAAACTCAAGCAAGAATGGGCCGAGGCGCGTGGAGAGAAGTTCGATCTCGGAGGCGCTCTCCTCTACATTGCCTCCCTCGTCGCCGTAATGTACGCCCTTTCCATCATGCCGGGGTTTTTCGCCTTTGCCCTCGCGGCCGGCGGCTGCATCGGTCTCGCATGTTTTATTTCATGGGAATTGCGCCTGGAAAGCCCCGTCCTCGACATGCGGCTCTTTCAGCGCAGCAGGACCTTCCTCTTCTCAAACCTCGCGGCGCTCATCAACTACAGCGCGACCTTTGCAATCACTTTCCTCATGAGTCTCTATCTTCAGTATATACGCGGATTTACTCCCCAAGTTGCCGGATCGATTCTTGTGTCCCAACCCGTTACGCAAGCTTTGCTCTCCCCTCTTGCCGGAAGGCTATCGGACAGGACGGACCCGCGTCTGATAGCCTCCACGGGGATGACGCTCACCATGATAGGCCTGGGGTTCTTATCCCTGCTGGGAGGGCAAACGCGGCTCGTGTACATAGTCTCGAACCTCCTGCTCCTGGGCTGCGGGTTTGCCCTTTTCTCCTCGCCTAACACCAACGCGATTATGGGCGCAGTGGAGAAAAAATACCTGGGCATCGCAAGCGGCATGGTCGCGACAATGCGCCTCATCGGCCAAATGCTCAGCATGGGCGCGGTCATGCTTATACTGGCGTTTTTTCACCTGTCCGGGGTGAGGATCACGCCGGCGTATCATTCCACGCTCTTACGAAGCACTCGCGCCGCTTTCCTGGTGTTCACGCTGACTTGCCTGGCGGGAATATTTGCGTCTTTGGCGCGCGGGAAAAGGGAGTTGGCCCCGGCGCCCGTCCCTGCTCTTGAGGACTCCCTCCGCTCACGAAAGTAATGGAATTTTTGAAAGAAGTTTGGTATTTTACTTATACGGGACGTAGCTCAGCATGGTAGAGCACAGCGTTCGGGACGCTGGGGCCGCTGGTTCAAGTCCAGTCGTCCCGATTTTTTCTCTTTTCCCGACTTTCTCCCGGCTAAGTGCGGTGATCCCTGAAAATCGTCAGCAGACGAATCAACTTGCGGACGAAGGGCAGCGGCGACTTGATCGACATTACCCGCGACGCGGCCTCCTTTACCGGCCCTTCGCCGACTATACCCTTCGAGGAAGGCAGGCTGCTTCTCGACGCGCGGCAGCAGGTCGTACCGGCCGAGTTCTACACGCGTTCAAGGCATAGAGAGGTTATAGTCCAGGTTACAGGGGAAGCGGCTCAGGAAAAGACGACCCCGGCGAAGCTCACCGACGACGCGCCGTCACTCCATTGATGATAGCCGACGACCTCTCCCCCGCAAGGCTCGACCATGGAGAGCAGGAAATAGATCGGCGCAAGACCGCAGATCCGCCTCCTGTCTCCTTCACGGCGCACCTCTTCGAAGAAGCCGCCTGCCCCTACCCGCGCCGCCGTTTCCAGGAGGGCGGCGTCTCTTTGCCGCGATTCCTCCAGAGCCGAGGCGGATAGCGGCTCACGGTCGCCGAACTGGGCGCCTATGTGCGCCATATCCGCGCCGGCGATAAAGACGCACGGCCCTTCGTGGGCCTTGACGATCTCCTTCAACCTCGCAATTAACGCGGCGGCCTCGCCGTTGCCTGGCGACCTGCCCTCCTCCATGTACTCGTGGATAGAGCCGGTAAGGATGGAAAGGGCCTCGAACCTGTCGTGCCCTGCAAGGAATTGGATGATGGGCAACTGCAGCTCGATCGAGTGCTCGTTGCGGTGAGGCCATTCATCCACATAGGCGCCGAGGAGGGCATCCTCTCTTAAGAGCCTTCCTATCTTTGAAGCGCCCTTTACCGTGCCCAGCGGCGTCCGCAGGTCCCTCAGCGCAATGTTCCACATCTTCGGGGCGGGTTTGTGGCAAGTGCCGAAGATGACGTACAGCGTGTTCTCCCCTACGGGAAGGAACCGGTACGCCAGGCGGTATACGCCGGCGCCGCGGCTGTAATCGATATGGGGGGCAATAATCCCCCTTACATGGTCCCTTCCGTCCGGCGTTTGCGCAGGCCGCATCATGTCGTCCATGAAGGCGCGAAGCCGCGCTTCATCGGCGGGATAGCTCCTGCCCGCGAGGAACGCCGTCCGGCACGGCGAAGCCCCGTACGCTTCCTTGAGCAGCCGCACTTGCCCCTCGTGCCTCTCGTTCTGAAGGAGGAACTGCGCGTCCATCGCCTCCACCACCGAGATGATGCGATCGATTGGCAAAATAGCGCCGCCGGAGGCCCTCATATATGCCTCCTGGATATCTCCCAGGGTCTTCCTCCCGTCCATCAGGGAGATGAGGAAGAGGACGTCCCTGGAGACAAGGAGCGAGTCGTTCGCGATGCCCTCCGGGTCCCTGAGGAGAAACATCTCCATGCCGTTGTGCGTCGTGGGCACGATATCGAGCCACCTCACCCTAACCCTCTCCGTCCGTTCCATCCCTATTTTATAACATAATGGTCGCAAAACCGAAACCGCCGGTCTGCGCGGCCGAAGAAGATGCGCCAATCCCCCGTGGAAAAAAGCCTCACTCTTCTGGCGGCGGGCTCTTTCCGAGATTATATTAAGCTATGCCGATGATAAAGCATGCGGCGGCGCGGGGCCGCCGTCAGGGCGCGCCTCCCGATTCCGCGAAGGCCGCTGCACAAATCTCGTGAACCGATTTCACTTACGCAAGGAGGAAGATATGTACACCGCGAAAGACTACGGAAAGCTGCTCGGAATGGAAGGCTTAAGCGACACCCTCCTCAACAACCATTTTACCTTGTATCAGGGCTACGTCGCGAACACAAACAAACTCCTCGACACGTGCGCCCAGCTCAAAGACGAAAAAACGACCACCCCGGAGTTCGGGGAGCTTCACCGGAGGCTGGGATGGGAATTCAACGGCATGCGCCTGCACGAATACTACTTCGAAAACCTCGGCGGCAAGGGCCAGATCGACAAGAACGGGCCCCTCGCAAAAAAACTGGCCGGGGATTTCGGGAGCTTTGAGGCCTGGGAAAAGGACTTCAGGGCAATCGGCGCAATGAGGGGCATCGGCTGGACCGCGCTCTATCAGGATTCAACCAACGGCAGGCTCATCAACTTCTGGATCAACGAGCACGACCAGGGACATCCGGCCAGTTGCACGCTCATCCTGATCATGGACGTCTTCGAGCACGCCTATATGGTAGACTACGGCCTGAAAAAGGCGGGTTACATCGACGCCTTCTTCAAGAACTTGAACTGGCAGGCGGCAGAAGCGCGCTTCAAGTAACCCCTTTCGCCTCTTCCGTTTCTTTTTCGGCGGCGGCGCCGGAAAGTCGGCGCCCGGCCGCCCCGTCTCTTTTTGCCGTGCGTCCGGACAGCAGTACCCTCATCACCCGCCAGTTTAACCCCTCCCGCTTGCCTTTCGACCTCGCGCATCGGCGAGGCCCAACGGCCGTGGACCCGGTTTTCCCGGCCTCAGGCTAGCGACGAAAGCGGCTTCGCCCTGCCGGGGGAAGGTTTAAAGAGACTCGCGTCGTTTTTTGGGTTGCATTATGCTGCCGTGCACGGTATTCTTGAAACCATGAAGCTCTTCCCGCGCTTCATGAGGCCGGTTTCTGCCGCCCTCATCTGTCTGCCAGTCATGGCTGCGCTGATTCTTGCGCCGGCCGCCAGCTCGGGGCAGGCCGCGCCTTCTCAGAGGGACGTCATCCTCGCAACTACGACCAGCACGCAGGATTCAGGTCTGCTCGACGCCTTGATGCCGTTATTTGAGAAAAAGACGGGTTACTTCGTGAAGACTATCGCCGTCGGCTCGGGCCAGGCCCTAGCGATGGGGCAGAAAGGGGAGGCAGATGTCCTTCTTTCGCACTCTCCTGAGGGGGAGGAAAAATTCATGGCCGGCGGCTTTGGGATCAACAGGCGCCTCGTCATGCACAATGATTTTGTCGTGGTTGGTCCGGCTTCCGATCCGGCGGGGATCAAGGCCATGAAATCGGCAGCCGCGGCATTCAGGCGCATCGCGGCTAAACAAGCCCTCTTTATGTCGAGAGACGACAATTCCGGGACAGACGCTAAGGAAAAAGCCTTATGGAAGGCTGCCGGCGTCGCGCCCGAAGGACAGAAATGGCAGCGGCAGACTGGCCTCGGCATGGGACAGACGCTCCAAATCGCCTCGGAAAAACAGGCATACACGCTCTCCGACCGTGGGACCTACCTGGCGTTGAAGAAAAACCTCGACCTTGTCGTACTCGTCGAGGGAGACAAAGGCCTGCTCAACATCTACCATGTGATCGAAGTCAATCCGGCAAGGTGGCCCAAGGTGAACGCCCCCGGCGCCAGGGCGTTTTCCGATTTCATGGCGGCCCCGGAAACTCAAGGCGTCATCAGGGCGTTCGGCGTCGATAAATTCGGGTCGCCCCTGTTCTTCCCCGATGCGGGAAAACGTACGGACGACCTGGGGAAATAGCGAGTGGATCTGATCGTCGACGGGGTCCGGAAGGCTTTCTGGCTCCTGGTTACTCTTGACCCGGAGGTCATGGGCATCGCCCTGCTCTCCCTCAGGGTGTCTTGCATAGCCACGCTCATCAGCCTGGTCCTCGGCATATCCACCGGTACGCTCATTGCCCTGACGCGCTTTCCCGGAAGACGTCTCATCATAAGCCTCATCAACACGGGCATGGGTCTGCCCCCCGTTGTGGTAGGTCTATCCCTGAGCATCCTCCTCTGGCGTAGCGGCCCCCTGGGTTTTTTGGGCCTGCTGTACACTCCGACCGCCATGATCCTCGCCCAGACGGTGATCGCAGTCCCCATCGTGATGGCCATTGCCGTTGCCGCCATACAACAGCTCCCGAAGAAGCTCAAGCTCCAGATCCTCGCCCTCGGGGCCACGAGGCTTCAACTGGCCTGGATACTGGCCAAAGAGGCCCGGCTGCCGCTCCTCGCCGCGATCATGGCGGGCTTCGGCGGGGTCGTCTCCGAGGTGGGCGCCTCCATCATGGTAGGCGGCAACATCAAAGGGTATTCACGGGTACTTACCACGGCTACCGTGATGGAGACAAGCCGCGGCAACTTCGACACGGCAATAGCCCTCGGCATCATCCTTCTCGTGCTCACCTTCGCCGTAAACATAGCGCTCACCTACATTCAGCAGAGGGAGCGGCCACGATGAGCGCCGGTCTTCCGGTCGTCGAAGGGCGCGGCCTCCGCGCAACGAGGGGCGGTCAGGCAATCGTCGACGTCCCCTCCTTTGTGGTGGAGGAGGGCGAAGTCCTTTCCGTGATCGGTCCGAACGGCGCGGGGAAAACGACGCTCCTCCAGGCCGTGGCGCGCCTGGCGAAGCCTTTTGAGGGCCATATTTTTTTTCGGGGCCGGAAGGTGGGTCCCGAGTGCCCCGTGCTCGCTTACCGGCGCGCCCTCGCCATGGTGTTCCAGGAACCGCTCCTCTTCGACGCGACCGTCTTCGAGAACGTCGCATCCGGATTGAAGATACGCGGCATGAAAAGGGCGCCGGCGCGGCAGCGCACCATGGAGAGCCTGAGCCGCTTCGGCATCGCGGACCTGGCGGACCGGCCGGCCCGGCGCCTCTCCGGCGGTGAGGCCCAAAGGACCAGCCTCGCCCGCGCCCTTGCCATCCGCCCAGACATCCTGCTTTTGGACGAGCCTTCGCTTCTCTCGACCCCGGGAGCCGCGAGCCGCTGATCGAGGACGTGCGGGCGCAAATCCGCTCGACCGGCACGACGACCGTCCTCGTCACCCACGACCTGATGGAGAGCCTGCGCCTCTCCGACCGCATAGCAGTAATGAACAAGGGCCGCATCCTCCAAGCCGGCCCCCCCGAAGAGGTGCTTAACGCCCCTGCCGACGAGTTCGTCGCCTCCTTCATGGGCATGGGCGCCATCCTAAGAGGACGCGTTAAGAAAGCCGGGCTCGATGCCGCGACGGTTGCGGTCCCGGGCGCGGAGATCGAGTCGGCCGGCTCTTTTCCCGTGGGCAGCGACGTCATCCTCTGCATAAGGCCTGAGAACGTCGTCCTTTCGCTGTCGGACCGGCCGGGCAGCGACAGCCTCGGCGCCGACGGCAGGCCGCTCACGAGCGAAAGGAACGTCTTTGCCGGCGCGGTGACCAAGGTCACGCCCATGGGGCTCTACCAGAAGATCGGCCTCGACTGCGGCTTTCCCATCGTCAGCTATGTGACCATGCAGTCCGCGCAGCTGCTCAAGCTGGCGGAGGGAAGAAGGGTCACGGTCTCATTCAAGGCGACGGCGGTGCATGTCATAAGAAAAGATTAGCGCTTCGGCGCCTTGATTACCGGCGTTTAAATAGGACCCGGTTGATTTTGCGAAATGCTCTGATTGGCCCGGAACTTGCTGTATCTTCGGCGTGCATCGAATATCGACCGGAGGCATCTGTCATGAATAGCAGCCGAAGAGTCCTGGGTCTTGCGCTTCCCTGTTTTCTATTTTTCATGTCCATAGGCGCCTGCTGCGCCTTCGCCTTTCCGGCGAACGTCCCGGGGACGCTCCAAACGCCCGCCAAGGCGGGGATGATATGGAGCCCCGGCACGCATACAGTCTTGCCTGCGTCGGCGATGCACCCTCTCAGGGCGCCCGTCCGGGGCAGAAACAATCCTTTCACCGGGCGGATCGTGCAAGGCGAGAAGCACGTGCTCATTCACGGCGCAGGACTCGTCCAATTCAGGCGATCGGGCTATTAGAGCCGGAAATTTTTTCCTGCCGGGCGGAAAGAACTTCACCTTCCTTATTCTCTAACGAGGGCGGGCAGGGCCGCGGGGTCCAGGGGCAGTTCTCTCTGCACCCCGTCTTTCATGTTGCGCAGAATGACGACCCCTCTCGACGCTTCCTCATCGGCCAGGATCAACGCGTAATCGGCGCCTAGACTATTGGCGTACTTCAACTGAGACTTGAGGGAGCGGGCGGGCTGCGCATAGGCAAGGAGCGTTCCGGAAGATACAAACGCCTCTAAGAGCGGGATCAGCCATCCTTGCGCCCTTTCTCCAACGGTCGCCAGAAAATAGAGGGGCGCCTCTTGCAGGGGCGGCGCCGGGATGAGTTGGGCAAGACGCTCCATGCCGATGGCAAGGCCGATTCCCGGCACGGAAGGCCCCCCCATCTCCTCGACGAGGTTGTCGTATCTGCCGCCGGCGGCGAAGGCCTTTTGCGCGCCGAGATCGGGCGAGGTGAATTCGAAGACGGTCCTCGTATAGTAGTCGAGACCGCGGACGAGGCGCTTGTTCACGACGTAAGGCACGCCAAACCTGTCGAGCCGGCTCAGGCAGCCGTCGAAGTGTTCCCTGCAGGCATCGCACAGATAATCGAAGATCACGGGCGCTTCCCGGATCGCCTCGCCGCACTGCTCGTTCTTGCAGTCAAATATCCTCAAGGGGTTCCTGTCCAGCCTTCCCTCGCAATCGCTGCAAAGGCTCTCCCTCTTCGATTCGAGGAAGGCGACGAGAGCCTTTCTGAACGCATCCCTGCAACCTTTGCAGCCCACGCTGTTTATCTCGACGGCATACTTCCCGACGCCAAGGCGCCGGAGCACGAGGAAGGTCATCCAGACGATCTCCGCATCGGCCATGGGGTCCTCTATCCCGAAGACTTCCACATCCGCCTGGTAAAACTGCCTGAACCTCCCCTTCTGCGGCCTCTCGTGACGGAACATGGGGCCGATCGTGAAGAGCCTGCTCGCCCTCTCCCTCGCGTAAAGCGACGCCTGGAGGTACGCCCTCACCATACCGGCCGTCGCCTCGGGCCGCAAGCTTATCGAATCGCCGCTCCTGTCGGCGAAGGTAAACATCTCCTTCTCCACGATGTCCGTGGCGTCGCCTATGCTCCTCGTGAAGAGCTCCGTCTTTTCGAGGACGGGAATCTCTATCTGCCTGTAGCCGAGGAGGTGAAAACAGGCGCGGGCCGCCTGCTCGATCAGGTTGAACCTCTCGATCTCCTCGCCGTATACGTCCCTGAAGCCCCGGAGGGCCCTGATATGTTCCATGTCTGCAAAAACCCTATTTACAGGTGTATGACGCTCGCCTCGATCATACCGTCGATAGCCTCTATTTTTGCAAGGACTCCTACACTGATCGACTGGTCGACCGAGACAAAGGCGATCTCCTCTCCCGTCGCCGCCCTTGAGAGACCGAAGCTCGCGATGTTTATGTTGTTGTCGCCGAGGATGGTCGCCACCTTTCCGATGATCCCGGGGCGGTCGAGTATCCTGAAGTGGAGGAAAGCGCCTTCAGGAACTATATCCAGACGGAACTCGTCGTAAAGCACGATCCTGCCGCGGCCGTCAGCGAAGACCGTTCCGGCGATCAGGGTCTCCGTGACGTCCGTAGTCGCCTGGACGACGATAAGGTCGTTGAATTTGTCGAACTGCTCCGTTTTCGACTCTTCGACCGCGATATTCCTATCCGTCGCGAGATACGGAGCATTGATGTAAGTGACCGTCTCACGGCAGGAGACGTCAAGGAAACCCTTAAGGGCGGCTATGGTGAACGGCTGGAAGCTGAAAGGAACATCGAACTTGCGCTCGCACAAGTCTTCCTCGAACATCTTGCCCACCATCACGAACCTGATCCGGGAGGTCCTCCCTTTCGCCAGTTGCGCGGCGAGCTTACCCATTTTCTCCGCAAGGCCGAAGTAGAGCTGCATCTCGGACGGGAGCTGGGATTTTATGAACGGTATGTTTACCGAGTTCTGATACGGCTTACCGTGTAGGGCGTCGTAGACCTGCCCGGCTATAATGAGGGCGACCGCGTTCTGCCCCTCCAGCGTGTTCGCCCCTATATGAGGCGTGGCAAAGACATTCTCCAGCTCCAGAAGCCTGTTGGACCCCGCAGGCTCTTTCTCGAATACGTCGACGCCCGCGCCGAAGACCTTTCCGGACTTGAGCGCATCGTATAGGTCCGACTCGTTGATGATGCCTCCCCGCGCGCAGTTGATCAGGATCACGCCGTTTTTCATCAGGGCGATCTCCTTGCTTGTGATCATGTTCCTTGTCTTTGGCGTGAGAGGGGTGTGAAAGGTGATCACGTCCGCTTCCCGCAAGACGTCATTCAGGTCCTCGTAAAGGATGGCGCCCACGGAATCGGCCTTGCTCTTCTTGATGTAAGGGTCGTAGGCAATTACCCGCATGCCGAAGCTTTTCGACCGTATAGCGACGTTTGCGCCTATCCGCCCGAGCCCGACCACCCCGAGGGTCTTATGGTAGAGCTCCACCCCCATGAATTTCTTCCGGTCCCATTTGCCCTCTTTCAGGGAATTATGGGCCAGCGGGATCTTCCGCGCCGCCGCGAGCATGACGCCCATAGTCAGCTCCGTCGCCGCAAGGGTGTTGCCCGAGGGGGCGTTCATCACGATGATGCCCTTCTTGCTCGCCGCCTCTATGTCGATGTTGTCAAGACCCACCCCTGCCCGGCCGATTACCTTCAGCTTGCCGGGTCTGGCCAGAAGCGACGCGGTGACCGCCGTTCCGCTTCGCGTGATGACCGCGTCGTAGTCGCCGATGATCTCCGCCAGCTCATCGCTTCCGATCCCCGGCCTGAGATCGACCTCTATGCTTCCGTCCCTCACGAGTTTCTTTATGCCCTCTTCCGAAAACGCGTCCGTCACCACTACCTTGAATTGGCTCACCGAAAAATACCTGCCCCCGCCATCATTCGATAGAGAAAGATACCATCATCCCCGCAACAAATCAACGATGTATACAACCATGAACGGACCATCCAGCAAAAAGGCCCTTAGAGTACGACTCTACCTTTCACAGGCCCTTAGGCGTTTGGCAGGGATTCGAACGACGAAGGCGGCGTCATGGGGTCCGGCAGACGGCGGCGCCCTCGTAGCAGTCGGTCAAGGCGGTGATGGTCGGCTCTGCGCCGCAGAGCGGACAATCGGGGTTCTTCCCCACGACGATTGTCCTGAAGTCGGCCTCAAGGCAGTTATAGATGAGGAACCGGCCCATAAGGGGCTCTCCCTTTTTGAGTATGAGCTTGAGGGCTTCGGCGGCCTGCACGAGACCGATCTGTCCGGGGACGACCCCCAGGACCCCGACCTCGCTTCAGGTAGGCGCCGACTCCTGCGGCGGCGGCTGAGGCAACAGGCAGCGCAGGCAAGGCCCTCCCTCTTTGGGGAAAAAGACGGAGGCCTGACCCTCAGTCCTCACGGCCGCGCCAAAAATGTAGGGCTTCCCCGCAAAGAATGCGGCGTCGTTGAGAAGGTACTTGGTCTGGAAATTGTCGGCGCCGTCAACGACAATGTCGAAGTCGTCGAGGATATCGGCGATATTTTTCGACGCCATCCGCTCGTTAAACGTCACGACCCTGACGTCCGGGTTGATGCGGCTCACCCCTTCGCGCGCCGAGTCCGTCTTCAGTTTCCCCGCATTGGCTGCGGCATGGATCACCTGACGATTTAGGTTGCTCTTCTCCACAACGTCGAAATCGGCTATCCCGATCGTGCCCACTCCGGCGGCCGCCAGATAGAGAGCGATTGACGAGCCCAGGCCGCCCGCGCCGACGAGCAGCACTCTTGCGTCCAAGAGCTTTAATTGACCCTCCACGCCCACTTCGGGCAGGAGCATCTGCCTGCTGTACCGGGTGAGCTGATCCTGACTGAGGAGCGTCTCGTTTTCGACCTCATAGCCCGCCTCCCTCCAGGCCGTCATTCCTCCGGTTATGGAGATGATGCGCTTGTAGCCCATCTCTTTGAGAGCGAGGCCCGTGAGGAGGGAGCGGCGACCCGATTCGCAGTAGAGGAGGACGGGCTTGTCCTTGTCCGGAAGCAGGTGACGGGCCGATGCTTCAAGCTCCTCGGCGGGGATGAGCGCTGCGCCTTTGATATAGCCTAGGGCCATATGGCGCCGGCTCCTGATATCGACGAGCCGCACGTCCCGGCCGTCTTCCCGGAGCATCTCATGAGCGTCGTAGACGCTTATCTCGTCAATTTCTGCAGCCGCCCGTTCGAGCAGCTCGTTGTAGCCTTGCACCTTCTTCTCCCATGTAAGGAACTGCGCGACGTCATCTCCGACGCCTTCTTTCCGTCCGGCCGACGATCTGCCGCAAAGGCAAAAACAGCCTGAACAAGCCATATTATAAGCTCAACAACGAAATGAATCAACGCCCCGAAGGGTCGCCCTAAAGGGCCGGCGAAACGGCGCGCTTGCAAAAAAAAGGCGTTTCGATCTATTATGTCCTAAGCGGTCCTTGGACCAAGAAAGGGAGGAATAAAAGATGACCTATCCATTGCCCGAGGGTGAACACCTGAGAAGGGCGGTCAAGTGGATTTCGACCACGTTGCAGGAACAACCGGGGCAGCCAATCTACCGCTTGGTCGAGAAAGCTGTCTTCGAGTTCGACCTTTCGCCGAAGGACGGCGAATTCCTGATCAATTTTTTCAAAGAACACCATGCCGGAGGCTGACCGCCTCGATAGCCCGGGCTCGTTTTTTTGCCGCCTCTTTCATCCCTTTCTGAAATTATTTTCAAAACCGACCCATGACGAGCGGCATGGGTCTTCCTTTCATAAGCGCATGTCCTAGACATTGTATGCACTCTAATATATTGTTGTATACGACGGCGTCATCCCTGATCAATACTTTTTTTCCGGCTCACTGTCGCAATTAAATCGGTCGGCGTGCTCCCGGTCCTAAGCATGAGGGCAAGAGCAAAATGAGATCAAGAGAAATCTTGACAAGGAGAATCCCGTTGCATATAAATGCAGACACGATGCAGCTGACAGCAGGGGCATCGAAGCTTAAGGGACTCGCCGCTGCCTTTGAAAAAATAGGCACAGGCGTCTTGCGGGGTCGGCGGTCCGTGAGGCGCCGATGGTTCCGCTAACTATGCCTCTGCCAAGGCCAGGGTGGTCGGATTAACGAAAAGAACGGCGAGAGAATGGGGGAAGGACCGATATTTTGTAAGGGTCGCAGCAAACGCCCTATGGCCTCCGATGAGAGTCTGCAAGGACTCTTGCCGCCGTCATGCCTGCTTAGGCCGGATTCCGGCAAAAGGGTTGGGCAAACCGACAACGAGGGCAAATGGCAAGGAAGGCCGCCGGGTAGAATCAAAATCACCAGAATGAAGAGGACGCCGAAGATAAGGACATGGAGCCGTGGAAAAGTCCTTACGAATGACTCTTGAAAGATCACATAGACGAGACAGACCGCAACCACTATGACGACGGCTAAAATCAAACAGAGGTAATAACCGGGGACCAGGCTGTAAGTGGCAATGTAATGTCCGGGGAGGTCGGCTACCATTTTCGTGCTGTCCAGCCGCGCCCGCGTGGATGAGTTGCCATCTTCCGCGCGATTCTCTACAGTCGCAGGGCCTTGAGGCGGCTGATCCCCTCACGGATGCGCTCCTCTCCGAGGGTGATGGACATCCTGAAATAGCCTTCCCCTTCCTCGCCGAACCCGTTTCCGGGCGTCACGACCACCCCGGCTTTCTCGATCAGCATCTCCGCGAAGTCGGCCGACCCGCAGCCTCCGGGAGTCCGCGCCCAAATGTATAAAGAGCCGAGGGGCTTGGCGACGTTTATTCCAATGGAGGCGAGGCCATCGACCACCGCGTCCCTCCTCGCTGCAAACCGCTCGCACAAAGCGGCAACACACTCCTGGCTGCCGGTCAGCGCCGCTATCCCCGCCTCCTGGATGGCCTGGAAAACGCCGGAATCGATGTTCGTCTTGAGGGTCCCCAGGTTCTGTATGGCCTCTCTGTTCCCCACCGCGAAGCCGATCCTCCATCCGGTCATGCAGTAGGTCTTGGAGAGGGAGAGGAATTCAACGGAGTAGCGCTTATTCCTGTCGAATTGGAGGATGCTCTTCGCCCTGTAGCCGTCATAGGTGATCTCGCTGTAAGCCGCGTCATGGCAGATGAGGATGTCATGCGTCCGGGCAAGGTCGACGGCCCGCTCGTAGAGGCCGTCGCTGCCGGTCGCGGCCGTCGGGTTGTTCGGGTAATTGAGGAAGCATATCTTCGCCTTCCTCTTCACCTCTTCGGGGATACTCTCAAAATCCGGCTCGAACCCGCGCTCTTCCGTGAGGGGCATAAAATAGGGGGTCGCGCCGCACATAAGGGTGGCGATCTTATAGACCGGGTATCCGGGAGAGGGAATGAGAGCAGCGTCCCCTTCCTCAAGATAAGCCCACGGCAGATGCGCTATCCCTTCCTTCGAGCCTATGAGGGCAACGACTTCCCGGTCGGGGTCGAGACTCACGCCGAACCGGCCGCAGAACCAGTCGGCCGCCGCCCGGCGGAATTCGGGCATGCCTTCATAGGACGGGTACCTGTGGTTCCAGGGCCTGGCGACAGCCTCCTGCATAACCTTTACGATATGGTCGGGCGTGGGCACGTCCGGGTCGCCTATGCCGAAGTCGACGAGGTCGATCCCCCTGCTTTGGGCGTCGTTTTTTTTCTTGTCTATCCGGGCGAAAAGATAGGGCGGAATTTTTTCTACTCTTGCTGCGGGCTTTGGCATGGACGCCTCTCTCCTGGTTATTTCAACGAAGTAAATATGATTAGGATGTTTTTCGGTTAAAGTAAAGGAAAAACTGGACCGCTTCCCTCACTTCCCTATGCAGAATTTGCCGAATATCTCATCGAGCACGTCGGGGGCGCACGTTTCCCCGGTTATCTCGCCTAAATACCAATGGGCGTCTCTCAGTTCGAAGGCGAGGAAAGCGATGCCGCCGTGGCTTTCGGCGAACCCCCGGCCGCGGCTCAAGGCGGCTTCGGCGGACGCGAGCGCGTTCCGGTGCCTCGCGTTCGTGACGAGGGGCTGCGATCCCCTATTGCCGAAGGAGGCAGCAGCTTCCGCATAGAGCATCTCCTTCAGGCCGTCGATCCCCGACCCGGTGAGGGCGCTCGCCTCGACGCGCAGGGCCGTCGTTGCGGCGACAGGGCCGCAGCAGCCGACGACGGCCGGAGGCAGGTCCGCCTTGTTGAGCACCGCGATCACCTTCCTGCCCTGGACGGCCAGGCGCACTTCCTCATCCTCAGCCGTGTAGGCCTGCGATCTATCGAGCACCCATAGGATGACGTCGGCCTCCGGTATCCTCTTTTTCACACGCTCGATGCCTTCCCTTTCTATGGCGTCCCCGGGCGTCCGCAAACCCGCGGTGTCGATGAGGGTGAACTTGACGCCCTTTACGTGTATGACGTCCTCGACGAGGTCCCGGGTGGTGCCGGGAATCGGGGTGACGATGGCCCTGTCTCTCTCACTGAGGGCGTTCAGCAGGCTCGATTTGCCCACGTTAGTTCTGCCGACGATCAGCGCCTGGGCGCCCTGCGTGAGGACCCTGCCCTCCTCGTAGGATGCGATGAGTCGGCCGATCCCGGCCCGTGCTGCGTCGATGCGGGCGACCCGGCCCTCTGCGGGCGGCAGGTCGAGGTCTTCATCGGGAAAGTCTATCTCCGCCTCTACCTCGCCCAAAAGAGTCAGGACCTCCCGCCTGACAGCGTTGATGTGCGCCGACAGCAGGCCCTTCACCTGGGCCAGTGCGCACGCCCGCTCGCTTTCGCTTTCACTCTCTATGATGTCGAGGACCGATTCTGCCTGGGCGAGGTCTATCCTGCCGTTAAGGAAAGCCCTCCTGGTGAATTCGCCGGGTTCGGCGAGGCGTGCGCCCCGCCCTGTCATGAGGGCCAGAATGGCCTTCATGACGGCAGGACCGCCGTGGGAATAGACCTCCGCCATCTGCTCCCTGGTGTACGTGCGCGGAGGCTCCATGAAAACAGCGTATATCTCGTCGATGTCCGCGTTCGAATCGGGATCGAAGACCCAGCCGAGGTAGAGACGGCGGCCAACGAAAGACCTGACGCGCTTCCTTGGCCTGAAGATGGCCTTGAGCACCCTGTGGGCCGCAGGTCCGCTCATGCGAAGAACGCCTATGCCGCCAGTGCCAGCTGCCGAGGATATCGCGCAGATGGTGTCGTCCATGGCGCGGTTTGCTATTGTGGCCTTTCCCCGTCAGGAGCGCCGGCCGGCGAGGACGGGGCGATAACCACAGTTTTCAGGTGGCCGTCGCCTTCGCTGTGCGTCGAAATGCGGCTGTTGTTCTTAAAAAACGTGTGGACTATGCGCCGTTCGTAGGGGTTCAACGGCTTCGTTCTCGCGGGCTTTCCCTCGAACCTCACCTTGTCCGCAAGCCTCTTGGCCATAGCGACGATCATTTTTTTTCTTCGTCCCCTGAAACCGTTCACGTCGAGCAGCAGCCTCAGGTTCTGTTTGAAGCGCTTTGCGATGGCGAGGTTCACGAAATGCTGGAGCGCCTCCAGGACCTCCCCGTCGTGTCCGGTAAAAACCTCTTCGTCCGACGAATCGATGGCGAAGACAATCCTGCCGTCGACGGTCTTCGACTCGATTTGCAGAGAGACGCCGTAGAAAGCGGCAATATCGGCGAGGAATTTCTTGCCGAACTCCTCCGGGGTCTCATCTTCCCGCACTTCCGCCGCCCGCCTCGTTGCGATTATCCTGATCTTCTTGCTTCCGAGCAGCCCGAGGATGCCCTTGGTATCTACCTCGGTCACCTCGATGTCAAGGTCTTTTTCTTCAGCGCCCAAGCCGTTGGCGGCCTTTCTGACGGCTTCCTCATAGGTTTTAGCTTCAACTTCGATGGAGTCCATGGGTCAGCCTCCTTATGTTAGGCAACCTGCCTGTTAATGTAATGCTGCTGGCCGATCGAGACGACGTTGTTCACGAGCCAGTAAAGCACCAGCCCTGTCGGAAACCCCCAAAAGAGGAAGGTGAAGAATATCGGCATGAACATCATCATCTTAGCTTGCATGGGATCGCCGCCGGTCGGGGTCATTTTCTGCTGGATTACCATGGTGATGCCCATAATAAGGGGCAATATGCGCAGCGGGAGAGCAAAGTCGGCCACATGAAGGGTGTAGAGGTTTTCCGGTGCGGCCAAATCGTTGATCCACAGCATAAAAGGCGCGTGGCGGAACTCGATGGCCGACATCAGGACCCGGTACAGGGCGAAGAAGACCGGGATCTGTATCACCATGGGCAGGCACCCGCCCAGGGGGTTGATGCCTTCTTTCTTATAGATGCCCATCATTTCCTGATTCAGCTTCTCCTTGTCGTCCTTGTACTTCTCTCTTAGCTGCGCGATCTTCGGCTGCAGCTTCTGCATGTTCTTCATGGACTTGTAGCTCTTGACGCTCAAGGGATAGAAGATGATCTTTATCAGAAGGGTCAGCAGTATGATGTCGATGCCGTAGTTGCGCGTGAACCGGTCGGAATAGTTCATCCCCCACAACATCGGCTTGGCGATGACGTCGAACCAGCCGAAGTTGACGATCTTATCGGCGTCGATGTCCAGCCCTTTGAGGAGGAAGATCTTATTCGGCACAAAATAGAGCGCCCCGTCGAGGCTGTTCTTCGTGAGTAGGACGCGGTCGACCGGCGTCTTGCCCACCTCGGTGACGAGGAGGTTGGGCGGCGTTCCCCGGGGCTTGAAGATGAAGGAAAAATAGCCCTCGTCGAAACCCGCGTACCCGTACGCGTCGCCGGCGTTCACGCCCTTTTCGGGCGCCTTGATTTGCTGGAGACTCGTGCCCGTGTAGATAAAGGGCCCCCTGAAGGTATAGCTCGATTTCTCCTTCATGGACATCACGGCGAAGTCTGCGAGCGTCTCCCCGGCGCCGTCAGTCCCTTCAGTCTCTACGTTCAGGTTGAATGAGTAGGCGTCAGGAAAGAAAGTATAGGTTTTTTTCACCTTCGTCCCGTCGGAGAGCGTCCCTGTCAGGACGACCGTCTCCGGCCGGTCGGCTACGGTGATGTCGCCGCTTTTGTCCGACGTAAACGGCTGCGCGTCGTCGACTGTCTTTCCGGCAGTGATCCGCGAGATCACGGGGAAATACTGATAGGGCGAGATATCCTGGACGAGCTCCTTATGCTCGGCCCCCCCCACCGTCTCTTTGTATTCCTTCAGGCGGATGCTCGTAACGCCTCCGCCCAGGTTTCCGAGGACGACTCTCATTTTCGACGTATCGACCGTGACGAGCCTTGCAGGCGTTTGCAGCCCCCCGGGCGCCTGCGGCGAGCCGACCGGCGCCCCCTGCCCTGCTCCCGCCGGCGCTTGCGGCCCGGTCGCCTTTGCGGCTTGCTCTTCCTGCGTCTGCTTTTGCGCCCGGTGCGGCGGCTTCGGCATGAAGAACTGCCAGGCGAAAAGAATAACCACCGACAGGACGATGGCGATAAGCGCTCGTTTTTCCATTATGCCTCCGCGATAAATCTGGAGGGGGGACGCCCCTCTATCAAGATTGGAGGGGGGACGCCCCTCCGAAGGACAAGGGGCGAGAGGAGTGTCCCCCCAACCTTTGACTGGCGAGAGGAGTGTCCCCCCAACCGTTAACGTTCACGCCCCATTGCCGTGCGATCGGCCGGCGCACAACCACCTTTCGCCTACTTTACCGGATCGAACCCGCCCGGATGAAGCGGGTTGCACTTGACTATCCGGACGAGGCCCAGGCAGAGGCCTCTCCAGAACCCCTTTTTTTTGAGCGCCTCCATCATGTAACTAGAACAGGTAGGGTAGAACCTGCACGTCGTGGGTATGTAGGGAGAGAGACACAACCGGTAAAGCCTGAGCACGAAAACGGCAATTGTCGTCATCCGTTGAAGGCCCTTGAAGCCAGTGTCGCAAGCTCCATTCTGACAGCCTCCCGGGTGAGACCCGAAGGCATTCTCGTTACCCTCACGGAATAATCGGCGGACCCATGGAACAGGTGTTTGTGCAGCCTGATAAACTCCCGCACCAGTCTCTTGATCCTGTTCCTCTTCACGGCGCCCTTTATCTTCCGGCTAACCACGACGCCGAACCGCGCGATCGATTGGTCATTCGCGCTTTTGAACAGAAGGAAATGCGGCGACCTGCCGGACCCCGTCCATTTCGCGCAACGGAAATCGCGCGCGTGCAGCCTTTCGCTCTTTCCCAGGGCGTGGTTCATTTATACGGTGAGCCGTTTTCTCCCCTTTGCGCGTCTTCTCCTTATCACGTCCCTTCCGTTCTCCGTCCTCATCCTGACCAGGAAGCCGTGAGTCCTTTTTCTGCTCTTGTTGTGCGGCTGGAATGTTCTTTTCATCGGTCACCCTCTATGCAACTGTGGGGCGCCGCCGAGGCGCATCTTCCCGTCGCCCCCCCCCTTCAGTAAGCAATGTATGAGATTATAAGTTAATACGAAAGGGCGAACTATGTCAATAACGCGCCGGCAGAAGACAGCGGCGCCTGCGCCGGATCATCCTGAGTCCGCCGCTTCGCCTAAAGGCGCCTTGTCAAAAGCCTGGCGAGCAGGACATCCGGCCTGAATCGTTTCTTCAGTTCCCGGAATGTCCTGTCTCCACGCATAGTTCTACAGAAAACGTCCCATGCATAATCATGCTTCTCGATGATCCTGAACGCCGGCGAGGACAGATAATTGAAGATCTTCGAGAATTGATGCGAGGTCTTCATCTCCGGCGCGATCTCCCGATCCACGGCCGCCTCGTATCCTTTAAGAGAGCTGAATTGTCCGTTGAGAAACCCTTTGATATGCTCGGCTGCGATGAGGGAGCTCTTGACGGCGTAGAAGATGCCCTCTCCCGTCCAGTAATCGACCAATCCGGCAGCGTCGCCGATCAATGCCGCTCTCCGGGTTGCGATAGGGCCATGGCGAACCCGGTGCGGTATGAGATGGCCGGCAACACGGCAGTCTTCGGGAGAAACGCCGTAATGGCGAAGTAAATCATAAAGATAGAGCCTCAATTCTTTTCCCATTCTCAGCGGCCCCCCGACGCCGACAGAAGCTGTCTCCCGTTTCGGGAATATCCAGCCGTAGCTGTCTTCGAAGCTGCCCCAATCCAAGACAATCCCCTTCTCCAGAGGGCAGTGCGTTTCCCGAAGCAATTGAATGGGGACCTCGACCTGCAGGCCATGGTGAAAGAAGTCGGAGGGTTCTAGGGAGAGGCTTCTTGCGACGATGCCGGCAGCGCCGTCGGCGCCGACCAGCAGAGCAGCCCTCACGATCCCACGGGTCGTCTTTACCGCCCACGCGCGACCCTCGAGACGCACATCCTTAACCTTTTGGCCTTCAAGAAAATCGACTCCGGCGTCTTTTGCCTTACCCACGAGGAAGTCGTCAAACCTTTCGCGATTTACGGTGTAAATCAACGGCTTATGGTAGGCCCGGCTGAAGCCGGCCTTCAGTTTACGCGTAAAAGCGACTTCGGAGATTTCCTTTTCAACTACGGGCGCGACATCGAAGGGCAAAATCTCCAGAGTTCTTGCCGGCAGTCCGCCCGCACATACCTTGCCGCGGGGAAACTTTTCCTTGTCTATAAGGACGGATCCGACGCCGCTTCGGGCAAGACAATACGCCAGAGTGGCGCCGGCCGGACCGGCGCCGATTATTGCCGCGTCGTATGTTTTTTCCGGTTTTATCATAGAGCTCGAAGCCTCAATATAATACTGCCGCCCCCTCCTGTCCCCGGACCTCGCGAGTTTTCGTTGCTCCTCCCCGGCGGGGCAGGCCGCCAGCCAGGGAAAACCGAGCCTCCTTCGGCCCATTCTTCCAAGTAGAAGTCTGTACTTGTGTCAACATACGTTATTGCATATAACATTACAAAAATACAATCGATGGAGACTTCGTATGGAAGCAGTCAAGATATCGCCGAAATTTCAGGTCGTGATCCCAAAAAAACTTCGGGATGCGTTAAAGCTATCGCCGGGGCAGAAGGTCCAGATGATTGTCTATGGTAACCGAATCGAAATGATTCCCCTGAAACAGATCTCGGAAATGAAAGGGTTTCTCAAGGGAATTGATACTACGGTAAAAAGGGAACCCGATAGATTATGAAGATAAAACAGCAGATCTTATTGTCCCTACCGTCACGATTTACGAGGTCTTCAAAGCAGTTCTCCGCCAACGCGGCGAATCAGATGCCCTTCAGGCAGTGGCCCTCATGCAGCAAGGCTCCATGGTGGACCTTAGCTCAAGCATTTCTATTCTTGCCGCAAGAGTGAGCATCGACTATCACCTGCCCATGGCCGACGGCATCATATTGGCAACTGCACAGGTGTTCGGGGCGACCATATGGACTCAAGATTCCAACTTCGAGAAAATCGACGGGACACAGTATATCGCGAAGAAAGCCCGCTAGCCGCTTGCCTGCGGAGGATCAAAGAAACTGGTTAACAAACCATCACACCCGACCGCCCGAGTGCGTCGGATGAACTCGACGTTATGAGTTGGCCGTTCGCGGCCATAACTTCCTGTAAGGCTAGATTTTCCTCGACCGAGGCGGTGGCTAGTGTTACAATTGGCAAGTGCGCAGGAGTGGGGGGGTTTAGCTAGGCAACAAAATAACTTGGGGCCTTCGAATTGGTTAAACGGGCGCCTTAAGTCAAGGATAAAC
>CAVTDX010000056.1:0-6690 GCA_963733345.1 uncultured delta proteobacterium | reverse complement strand
TGTTCGCCATCCTTGCGAATGAAGGCATCAACATCGAGATGATCGAGCACGTCCGAGATGAAGATCTCCTGCGTTATTAAGGATAAGTACGGAGAGTTGGCGGTGCGGTCCCTGCATACCGGCTTCGGCCTTGACGCGGAGGAGGTCGTCGAAGAAGAGTGAGGATCGATTTCTACGATACGACCCTGCGGGACGGCGCGCAGTCGGAAGACATCGCGTTCTCCGTGAACGACAAGATCAGAGTGACCGAAAAGCTCGATGAGTTCGGCATGGATTTCATCGAGGGCGGCTGGCCGGGATCGAACCCGAGAGACCTTCAGTATTTCGAGGAGGTCAAAAAGCTCCGCCTCGATCACGCGCGGATCGTTGCATTCTCCAGCACCATAAAGGCGGGCGCCCTGGCCGATCCCGAAAAAGACGCCGTCATGCGGTCACTGCTGCGGGCGGGGACGGAGCATGTCGCCATCGTCGGCAAGAGCTGGGACCTGCACGTGCGGGACGCCTTGAGGGTCAGCCTCGATACGAACCTGTCGATGATCGAGACGACCATACGCTTCCTGAAGGAGCGGGGAAGGACCGTATTCTTTGACGCGGAGCATTTCTTCGACGGCTACAAGAGCAACAGGGAGTATGCGGCAAGGGTCATCAGGGTCGCGGCCGATGCCGGAGCGGACGTAGTCGTGCTCTGCGATACGAACGGGGGCGCCATGCCTTTCGAGATAGGCGACCTGGTGAGCGAGGTGCGCCGGTCGGCGCATGTCTTGCTGGGCATCCATTGTCACAACGACACGGAGAATGCGGTCGCCAACACCCTCATGGCGGTGAGGGCAGGGGCCGCCCTCGTCCAGGGCACCACGAACGGCTACGGCGAGCGGTGCGGCAACGCCAACCTCTGCTCGGTCATCCCAGATCTGATCCTGAAGATGGGCTGCGACTCCGGGGCGCGCAAGAAGCTGTCCGCCCTGCGGGACCTTTCCCTCTTCGTCGATGAGATAGCCAACATGCTGCCCAACAAGATGCGCCCATACGTGGGGGGCGCGGCATTTGCCCACAAAGGGGGCATACATGCGGCCGCGGTGAAGAAGAACCCGGACACGTATGAACACATCGAGCCTTCCCTGGTAGGCAACAGCCAGAGGTTTCTCGTCTCCGACCTTTCCGGGGAGAGCACCATCCTCCTCAAGGCGAAAGAATTCGGCATCGACATGGAGAACGACAAAAAAGCGGTGCGGGAGATACTGCGCCGGATCAAGGAAATGGAACACGGGGGCTTTAAGTTCGAGGGCGCCGAGGCCTCCCTGGAGCTGCTCATGAAGCGGGCCCTGGGCATGCACAAGAAGTATTTCGAGCTGATCGGCTTCCGCGTGATCGCGGAGAAACAGGAGAAGAGCCTCGCCCCCTCTGAGGCGACCATCATGTTGAGGGTGGGCGACAGGATCGAGCACACGGCGGCCTTCGGCAACGGCCCGGTGAACGCCCTCGACGGGGCGCTGCGCAAGGCGCTCCACACGTTCTATCCCGTGCTCCGCACGATGACCCTCGTAGACTACAAAGTTAGGGCCTTGTCGACCAAAGAAGGCACGGGCACTATCATAAGGGTGCTCATCGAGTCGAGCGACGGCGTCCGCAACTGGGAGACGGTGGGCGTCTCCGAGAACATCATCGAGGCAAGCTGGCAGGCCCTCGTGGACAGCATCGATTACAAACTCCTTCTGGAAGAAAAGAAGAATGAAACGACTCCTCAATATCCGTGACGCGACCAAGGAATTGAACATCCTCCGGTCCCTCGACAGCTACAAGAGGCCCTTCGAGCTTCTCGGGACGTACAGGCTCATTGACGACGGCCGTCGGCCGGAGGCGACGGTGAGCATAAGTGCGCACCACGGCGAGATGCACGAGGCTGCAACCGGGGTCGGCCCCGTGGACGCCCTCGCGAACGTGCTAAAAAAGTCGTTGGCTTCCATTTTCCCATGCATCGGCGCAATAAAGCTCGTCGATTTCTCGTCGAGGATCCACGACACCAAGGCGGGGACCTCCGCGAGCGTGGAGGTGTCGATCATCTTTACGGACGGGACGGAGATTTGGAGCGTGGCGGCCTTCTCGGAGAACATCAACATGGCGTCTTTTCTGGCGCTGCTCGACGGGTTCGAATACGCCATATGGCGGCAGGGCGAGTCGCAGTAGGGGCGGCCGGCCGGCGGCCTGTCCGGAAGTCGCGATCTTTGGCGCCGGGCTCGCCGCGCGACCTCCGACGTACATCGAGTACGCCTACGGCTACGGGCTCAGATCGCCTCCACATCTACAGCATTCCTTCAAGCCGTCGTCCACCCGATCCGGCATCGAGTACAACCGTGATCGATGCCGGAAGTTTATGTGGGTGAGAAACCAGTTGCCGGTATCCCTGCGCCTTGTTCCTGGCGCCTTCTCACCTGCCGCACGGGGTTGGGGTGAGGCGTGGGGAATCGACGATCGTCCCGTCTCCAAACCGACCTTACGTATAGCACCTGCGAAGGGTGCTTTTCGACATCTGGAGTTTTCTGAGGAATGCCATGCGTAATGCCGAATTGCTCGCAAAGACGGTTATTGTCCAGGCAGAGTCAAGATTTTCCTTTCTACATCTCTCAGGGTTTCATGCGAGATCCTTTCCTGTAGCTTCATCAGGCCAGCGAGGAAGGCCTCAGGCCTGGGAGGGCATCCGGGAATATATACATCGACAGGCACTATCTGATCCACGCCTTGCACGACGCTGTAGGTCCTGTAGATGCCCCCGCTCGATGCGCACGATCCGAGGGCTGTAACCCACTAGGGATTCGGCATCTGATCATAGAGCCTCCTCAGGACCGGCGCGCCATCTTCTTCGTCACGGTTTCCGCGACGACCATGAGGTCTGCCTGCCTCGGGCTCGGTCTCGCGACTTCGCAGCCGAACCTCGACATGTCGAACGTTGCTCCTCCGACGCACAGGAACTCCATGGCGCAACAGGCGAGTCCGAAGGTGAGGGGCCAAAGGGAGTTCTGCCTTGACCAGTCGATGAGGAAATCGACGCCTGTAACGAGAATATTCTCGTTTTTTTGTCCGTCGAGCCCTGCCGATCCCACGCTACCCACCTCCTTCTGTCTGATTTGAAAACGCGTTCTATCCCACATATACCTTCCCTTCGTCCCCATCCACGCTCACCCGTTGGCCATCCTTGATGATCTTCATGATCCCGGGGATGTTCGCGACTGTTGGGATGCCGTACTCCCTGGCGACGACAGCGCCGTGGGAGAGGACTCCGCCCGTTTCCATCACTATGGCTCCGGCCTGCAAGAACAGGGGCGTCCAACCCGGATCGGTGGACGGGGCCACGAGTATCTCACCGGGCGACAATCTCACGCCCTCCGATGGATGACCGATCAAGCGGGCAATCCCCGTGGCCTTGCCAGGCGCGATTCCGAGACCTTCAAATACGCGGCCGTTCGTACCGCTGACATCGGTCTTTGCAGAGTGAGGGGCATCGCCTACAATGAGATCGGGTGGCTCCATGGCAAGGTAGACCGATCGTTGTTCCTTGCGGTCTTTGACGAGCGCTTTCAAACCTTTGCCATCTTGCTCCAGCCAGAGCACCGCGGCTATCTCGGGCCCGCTTAGATGGAATATGTCCTCCGCCTGCTCGAGCCATCCACGTTCTGCGAATCGCCGCGCAATCTCGAGGGTCATAGGGCGCATCCCCTCGACAGATCGCATCATCTCCGATCTTGCCTTCTCGCGTAGCTCCAGGCCCTTGATCGCTGCCCGGGCGCACTTCCGGATGACGATCCTCATTAGCCATGAGGTCTCGGCGTCTATCTCTCCGTTGACCTTGTCCCGTTCTTCTTTTTGTCGTCTTCTGACTGCCGCAAGATCGGCGGTCTCCATCATGGCCCTTATGCAGTCGAAGAGGTAGGTCGGGTCTTCGCGCCACCGGGGGTTTGCACCGTCTGCCTCATAGACGGCCCTGTGGCCGAACTCATCAAGAAACGCACGGAACTCCTGCTTGAAGATGGAAGTATCGGGAAGCATTGTCTCCCATTGGGTAGGCCGAAAGACATCGGAGGAAAGAAGGTCATGGGCCTCGCTATCGGACCGCGCCGTCTCCGCAAGGGCCATGAGCCGGTAGCCGTGCTCCGCGCTCGTGATGTTGCTCCTGCCGGCGAGGAGGGAATTGGCGATCCTGTTCTCCCGGCCGGGAAAGACATGTCTCAGCAGCATGATGAGCATTTGAAAAGGAGGTTGGGAGGCGGCGTAGAGAAGGCCGACGGAGTGGCACAGGCTCATGAAAAACGGGTGGTACTTCCCGATCTCTGTCGCGAGGCCTTTGTCGGTGATGCTGCCGTAGCTCTGGTTGCGGACGGAGGCAATGAAGTCCTTGGCGTGTGACAGGGTCTCGTCCGCGTTCCGCTTTTCCCGTCCGATGGCGAGGCAGTGCCGCTTTATCCGTACTGCGCGGTGAAGCGCTTTTCTCCAATGCCCCGGTTCTTTCCGGGGAAGACTGATTTCTGGCTGATGACCTCCAAGGGATTTGTTAACGCGCGCGGGAGGGAAGTTGAAAGCATCATATAGTTCCCACTGCAGCATCGACAGGTTGAAATAGCCTCTTCCATAGAACCGGCGTGTAAGGGACCGCCCTTTCAACCGTGGATAACTGGCGGCGATGAGCGATGCATCAAGGATGGCGTGTGCAGTCTCGCGAACACTGCTCCAGGTCAGCTCACTGATCACCCCGGGTATCCCGTCCCTGAAATTCGCGTTGGACCAAATAGTCGGCTGCGCGCTAAGTTCGGCGTAGGTGATCTCCGGCAAAGCGGTCACAGGCCGGGCCTGGAGTATGGCGAAGTCCGAGCCTTCCAAGGCCCATTCAATGTCCTGATGGCGCTCGGACGCTCCAAGGCTCGTGTATATGGCGGCGGTGAGAAGACCGAGACGGCGTATCTCGTCGTCTGAAAGAACAAATCCCTCCGTTTCGGCTGCAGCCTTGGAACCCTCCCGGTAGGTCGCTTCCCGCTTTCCCGCGCGCCTGCCCGTTATTGCGGGAACAAACCAGCCCACTGCATTCAAGCGGTATTCGTCCGGCTCGACCCGGCCGCTCACGACAGATTCCCCGAGACCTGTAGTGGCGTTTACCACTATTTCTTCCGGGTTGCCCGTTTGGGGATCGCACGAGAAGGCGACGCCTCCAGTCCTCGCGTCGACCATCTTCATAATGACGACGGCCTGGGCCACCGAGTTGTCCGGAATACCCATCTTTCGTCTGTACGCAACGGCCCTGGCGGACCACAGCGATGCGTAGCACCGCTTCACGGCATCGAGGATACACTCAGTCCCCATTACGCTGAGATATGATTCATGAATGCCCGCGAAAGACGCATCCGGCGAGTCCTCGCACGTGGCAGAGGAACGGACGGCGACGGGATACCGTGAAAAACCGGTTGCTTCGAGGGCCCGTTCGAACGCTGCCCACGCGCGCGATGGCATGTTCCCTTCGACGATGGCCGTCCCGAGCCTCTCGATCAGCCGGAGTGAGCGGCCGTCTGAGAGGCTGTCGAGGGAAAGGAACCTCGTGCTTTCCTTTAGGAGGGGTTCGAGGCGGTTGCGCGAGACAAACTCCCGGTAGACCCAAGCCGCGAGCACCCCGCCCGTGGGCACCGGAAAACCATACCGGTGAAGACGCCCCAAGTTCCACCCCTTCCCACCCGCCTCCGTGGGGCCGGCTTCAAAAGCGCACTCCCACGAGAGGAAGGACTTATCCGGGATCATACATTCTCCTTTGCGCGGGAAATGGCCCCTTTCAAAAAGAGTCGACGGTCCCTGTGCCGGCCTCTTCGGGGACGGCCGGCGCCCCCGTGTTGAGGAGCCAGACTATGAGGATGGTGGCGCTTACCTCAAAGGAGGCCGCCATGGCCTCGATCGGTATGTCACGCCGAATCTCCCCGGACTCTTGCCCGGCCCGCAGGACTTCCTCGACAGTCTTCTGCTTACCACTCCGTTCCAATTCGTCGAACACCCCTTGGCTGAATCGCTGCATACGATATGAGAAGTAGATGAGGTATATCTCCCGGTGGTCCCTGGCCCATTCAAAAGAATGTTTGCATATGGCTACGAGCCGGGAACTGGTATCCGGGAGTTCGCGGATCGTTCGTTCGATCTCACCGGAGCTCTCAAGGATCGACCGTTGGACAAAGGCAGTCACAATGGCCTCCTTGGAGGGAAAGTAGTGATAGAGGGTGGCCTTTGCGATATCCGCCTCCTCACCTATCTGCTCCATGAACGTCTTGTCGTAGCCCTGCTTCTCGAAAAGGTGCATGGCGACGTCGACGATACGGCGCCGCATGTCATCCTTTTTCCTTTCCCTTCTCGAGGACTGCTTTGCTTGTGTGCTCATCATGTTCCGGTCCAAAAGATATATACTACGTATAAAAATATACTACGTATATATTATCCCAAACGCCGAGCCGCGTCAATAACTAACGAAAGGAATCCGAACATTCGACTCTGGGGCAACCGTCTCTTGCGCTACTACGGCGATTACCACCAGTATCTTTGTTGTGCGGGAGTATCGCGAGAAACTCCATTACAGGAAGGCAGCCTTCGCCGCCCCCCCCCAAAGGAACCTACCAGATTACATCCCAAGGGCGACGATGTCCCGGGGGGGCCATGGGGTCAAATCTTTAC
>CAVTDX010000055.1:0-9573 GCA_963733345.1 uncultured delta proteobacterium | reverse complement strand
GGGGTCCTCATTGACCCGGAGGCGCTCAACAAGATAGTCGACATAGTGGAGCCGGATGATTTTTACAGGGAGGACCACAAAACCATTTTCCAGATAGTGCTCAACCTCTATGAGAAAAATGAGCCTATAGACCTTCTCACGGTGAGCAGCTCGGCCCGCGACAAGGGTCTGATGGAGAAGATAGGGGGCGCATCAAACCTGAGTCGACTCGTCGACGTCATGCCCACCTCCGCGAATATCGCCCAGTACGCGCGGATGGTGAAGGAAAAGGCGCTGCTTCGCAATTTGATGAACACCGCGACGGGGATCGTCGAAAGGGGTTACCACGTCGACACGGACATCGACAACTTCATCGACGATGCCGAGAAGCTGATCTTCCAGATCTCGGAGAAGAAATACAGGCCTTCGTTCTACGCGATAAAAGATCTGGTCATGGAGAACGTCAAGGTCATAGAGAGACTCTGCGAGAAGAAGCAGACGGTTACCGGGGTGGCGACGGGCTTCACCGACCTCGACAAGATGACGGGTGGATTCCAGCGTTCCGATCTCATCATCGTCGCCGGGAGGCCGAGCATGGGAAAGACCGCTTTGTGCCTTAACATCGCACAGCATGTGGCCCTGGTGAACGGCGGCGTTCCGGTCGGCATCTTTTCGCTTGAGATGTCGAAGGAGCAGCTCGTGATGAGGCTTCTCAGCTCCGCGGCAGAGATCGAGTTTGCGAAGCTCCGCTCCGGCGTCGTGAAAGACGACGAATGGCGGCATCTCGGCGCCGCGGCCGGAAGGCTCTACACCGCTCCCATCTATATCGACGATACCCCTGCACTGAGCATCCTGGAGCTTCGGGCAAGGGCAAGGAGATTGAAGAAAGAGCATGGCCTCGAGCTTCTCGTGGTAGATTACCTCCAGCTCATGCGCGGCAGGATGAGCGGTCCGGACCGGAGGGAGCAGGAGATATCGGAGATATCGAGGTTCCTCAAAGCTCTTGCCAAGGAACTGAATATCCCTGTCGTCGCCATATCGCAGTTGAACAGGATGGTGGAACAGAGGGAAGACAAGAGGCCCCGCCTCGCCGACTTAAGAGAATCGGGCGCCATAGAGCAGGATGCGGACGTCATCCTTTTTATCTATCGGGATGAGGTCTATAACAGGAATTCCGAACGGAAAGGCGTGGCGGAGATTATCATCGGAAAACAGCGGAACGGTCCCACGGGCCAGATTGAAACGGCTTTTCAGGCTGCTTACACTACCTTTAAAAACCTGTACAGTGCAGAGAATGAACCTGCCTAACCTGCTCTCTCTGTTTCGCCTCTTTGTCACGTTTTTTTTCATCCTGTTCATCGCATACGAGCGTTTTGGACTCGGCCTCCTGCTCTTTGCGCTGCAGGCCCTCAGCGATCTGCTGGACGGTTTTTTCGCCAGACAGGATGGGCTCGAAGACAAACCTCGGCGCGCATCTCGACCCGCTGGCGGATAAGGTGATGCTCTCCTCTTCGTACATCGTCCTCTGCTTTCACAGGATAGTTCCCTTTCCCCTGGTGAGCGCCGTGCTCGTCCGGGACATTGTCATCGGTCTCGGCTTTTTTTTTCTCGTGAGGAGGGGCCTGGTCGTAAGCCCGGCGCCAAGTTTTATCAGCAAGATGACCACCGTATTCCAGATGCTGACCGTCGTCTATGTGCTTTTGCTTACGAACATGACTTTCGAATCGTTCTTTTTCTATGCAAATGCCGGCAAGGTTGCCCTGGAATGGGCGACAGGCCTCCTGACCGCGGCATCGGGCCTACAGTACGTTTTTGCAGGCTGCGCCGTGTTTTTTCGGAAAGAGGTTGTTTGACGAGGGGTCAAAGGGCCTTCCGGCGCTACATTAAGTTGCCCTCGAGGAGGTATTCCATGTCCATCAGGGTAGGCATCAACGGGTTCGGCAGAATCGGCAGGCAGGTGTGCCGCATAGGCATCCGGAACCCCGAACTGGAGTTCGTTGCGGTCAACGACCTTGCCGACGCAAAGACTCTTGCTCATCTTCTCAAGTATGATTCGGTGCACGGCACGATGAACGCGGATGTCTCGGAAAAGGACGGATCGATAGTCGTCAACGGAAGGCCGATCAAGGTCTTGGCCGAGCGGGATCCCGAAGAAGCTCCCCTGGAATGAGCTGAAGGTGGACGTTGTCCTGGAGAGCACGGGGAAATTCACGGACAGGATCGGGGGGGAGAAACATCGCCTTGCCGGGGCGCACAAGGTGATCGTCTCGGCCCCCGCAAAGAACCCCGATGTGACCTTTGTGCTCGGCGTCAACGAAGAGGTCGTACGATAAGAGCAAGGCACCACATCATCTCCATGGGATCCTGCACCACGAACTGTCTGGCCCCGGTGGTCAAGGCGCTCCAGCGGAATTCGGCATCGAGCACGGCCTGATGACCACCATCCATTCCTACACGAACGACCAGGTAATCCTCGACCAGCCCCATAGGGACTTAAGAAGGGCCAGGGCAGCGGCGCTTTCCATGATACCGACAACGACGGGCGCGGCGAAGGCCATCTCGGAGGTCATTCCCGAGCTGAAGGGGCGGCTCGACGGGCTTTCCATAAGGGTGCCCACGCCCACTGTTTCCCTTGTCGATTTCGTAGCCGACCTTTCCCGGGAGACGACGAAGGAAGAGATCAACAACATGTTCCGCACCTACGCGGAAGGCCCGATGAAGGGGATACTGGCGGCGACGGACGAGGAGCTTGTCTCCTCGGACTTTATCGGAAGCCCTTATTCTTCGATCGTCGATCTCCCTTCAACCTTCGTGGCGGGGGGAAGGATGGTAAAGGTCCTTTCATGGTATGACAACGAATGGGGTTTTTCCACAAGGATTTGCGATCTCCTGACTTTCGTCGTGAAGTGAGGCTGCCTTACGAACGTAAGGCGTGGGATCGCGCTTACCGCCGGGCTAAAACAGGTGGTTTAACGAGGGAGCGGCCATGAAATCGATCAACGAGATCAGCTTAAGCGGCAAAAAGGCATTGATTCGCGTCGACTTCAACGTGCCGCTGGACGAGCAGGGGCACATCGCCGACGATACGAGGATAAAGGCGCACCTTCCTACCATAAGGTGCGTGGTCGATCAAAAGGGAAAGGCGATACTTGCGTCCCATCTCGGGCGGCCTAACGGCAAGAGGGTGGAGAAGTACTCGCTGAAGCCCGTTGCGCAAAGGCTGACCGATTTGCTGGGCAAGAACGTCGTCTTCGTCGATGACTGCATCGGCCCGGAGGCGGAGGCAGCGGTCGCGGCGATGAAGGAAGGGGACGTCGTTCTCCTGGAGAATCTCCGTTTCCATGCGGAAGAAGAGAAGAACGACGAGGGTTTCGCCCGCAAGCTGGCGAGGCTGTGCGATGTCTATGTGGATGATGCATTTGCGACGGCCCACCGGGGCCATGCTTCGAATGCCGGCATAACCGCCTACGTGTCCGAATGCGCCGCCGGGCTGCTTCTTGCCCGGGAGCTCGGCTATCTGAAGAAGGCGGTTGTAGACCCTGTCCGGCCGCTGGTCGCCATCATAGGCGGGGCAAAGGTTTCCGACAAGATCGGAGTTCTCGAGAAGCTGACGGAGAAGGTCGACAAGCTGATCGTCGGCGGCGGCATGGCCTTCACGTTCCTTAAGACCCTCGGCTATGAAGTAGGCAAGTCGCTTTGCGAAGAGAATATGCTCGACGTCGCGAAGACGATCATGGCGAAGGCGCAAGAGCGGCATGTCAGGCTCTACCTGCCGGTAGACTGCATTGTCGCGCAAGTTGCCTCAATCGACGCCGTGACGAAGCGCGTCGCCGTGCAGGAGATACCCAAGGAATGGATGGCCCTTGACATAGGGCCTGCCTCCGTCACGCTCTTCGGAGAGGCCCTCGACGACGCGAGAGACCATCGTCTGGAACGGCCCTATGGGCATGTTTGAGCTCGCGCCTTTCAGCAGGGGCACCTTCGGTCTCGTCGACCTTGTCGCATCTGCCCATGCCTTGAGCATCGTGGGCGGAGGGGACACGGATACGGCGGTCCATCAGGCCGGCCAGGCGGAGAGGATATCCTACATATCGACCGGGGGCGGCGCTTTTCTGGAGCTCCTGGAAGGAAAGAGCATGCCTGCGGTGGATGCCCTCGAAGCCTGCGGAGGCAAGAGATGAGAAGGTGGATGCTCGCCGGCAACTGGAAGATGCATCTCACGATAGGGGAGTCGACGGCCCTGGCCCGGGCTGTCGTTGAAGGCGTTGCGGGTGTTCGCAACGGCGATGTCGTTGTGGCGCCCGTCTTTACCGCGCTTTCGAGCGTTGCCTCGGTTTTGTCGGGGAGCGGCGTCGCAATGGCGGCGCAGAATGTCTTTTGTGAGGAAAAGGGGGCGTACACGGGGGAAGTGGCGCCCGCTCTCTTGAAGGATGCGGGGTGCGAGTATGTCATTATAGGCCACTCGGAGCGGCGAAAATATTTTCATGAGACAGATGGGACCGTCAATTTGAAGATCAGAAAGACGCTGTCGGCCGGCCTCAAGCCCATCGTGTGCGTGGGAGAGACAGAGGAAGAGCGGGAGAAGGGCGTCACGCAGTTCGTGATAGGGCAGCAGGTGAAAGTCGGCCTCTATGGGATCGACAGCTTGAAAGACGTGACGATAGCTTACGAGCCGTGTGGGCAATAGGGACCGGCAAGAACGCGACGCCCGCCCAGGCAGAGGCAGTCCATGCCTTCATCAGGGGTCTCGTCGGCGACGCCTACGGCCCCGAGTCTTCAGAGCGCCTCAGGATACTGTATGGCGGAAGCGTCGCGCCGGAGAATATCGGCCAGCTTATAGCCATGGAAGATATAGACGGCGCCCTGGCAGGCGGAGCATCCTTGAAATCCGAAAGCTTTATCAGTATAATAAGGACTGTTTCAGGTAGGGGAAAATGACAACTGCAATAAGCATCATACATATCCTGGCCGCAATCACGCTTGTCCTTATCGTGCTGCTGCAGACAGGGCGGGGATCTGAGATAGGAGCGGCTTTCGGAAGCGGGGCGAGCCAGACGCTGTTCGGCAGTTCCGGAACGTCCGGCTTCATGACGCGGGTTACGACAGTTGTCGTCGTCGTCTTTATGGCGACGAGCCTCACCCTGGCCATGCTGTATTCAAGCGGCCGGTCGGCGTCGTATAGGCCGTCGATTCCCGCGCCGATAGAACAGAAGCTGCCGATGAAGGCGAAATAGAAGCGTGCCGATGTGGTGGAATTGGTAGACACACCATCTTGAGGGGGTGGCGGGGAAACCCGTGCGGGTTCGAGTCCCGCCGTCGGCACCAATGGACCAGGCGGTTTTCGAGGATTTTCAAGGTAAAATCACCGAAATCCGCCCTTCTTTTTCACTTCCATTTCATTTCCATTCGCCTTATTGATGGATACAATCTTCCTGCTAAGGGCGTCAAAGGGGTTCTGCCGGTACTGGGCTGTATTCTGCGCCTGGGAGTCAATCTCGGGCGGGAGGGGAGGCTCCCCCAGCCGGGCGTAGAGTTTTGTTTCTCGAAGGCACGAATTGAGTTTTTCCAGAACTGTGCCGCGAAAGGGGCGGCCCCATTTGCGCTCCAGGTCCTCAACGATCTTGTCGGCGCCTTCAGGCAACTCTTCTTCGAGAAAGTCGCATGCCTTGTCGAGCCACGCGGCGCAGAAATCTGTATGCTCAAGTAATGCCTTAAGCCGGTAGTGACTCAGTTTGGCAGCAAACTTCGGAGAGATCTTTCGATACGGAGCTATCCTTCAAAACGACTCTTGCAACAGCCCATAGAGCACCTTCTCAAAGTCTCTTGTGAGGGAATAGCCGAAGACTGGAACGTCCTTGATCCTCTTATCCGCGGATGAGCCGTCGTCCGATTGCAGCGCTACTAAATGCGACGGAGCACCTAAGCAGACCTATTTTCGACGTTAATATCCGACCGGCAGGCAAAAAGATGCGAAAACCACTCCCTGATCTTTAGGAGCAAAGGTCTTTTTTTCCACTCTTCCCATCGAATTTGGTCGGACTCCGCAAGATCCCCGACGAACATCTTCTCCATTTCGGTAGCGAACTCGCGGCTCAGAATAACTGCGTTCACCTCGTCATTGCTTGAAAAGCTCCACCACTCCATATTGGTCGAGCCCACTGTCGACCAGACGCCGTCAATTATCAGGGTTTTCGCATGGAGCAGAACATTGCGGCGCTTGTATAACTTCACCCCCGATTTCAAAAGATCGGAGAAATGATATTGTCCTGCATACAAGGCTAGCGATCTGTCGGTGATTCCGGGAAGAATAATCTTCACATCTACACCGCGTCTTGCAGCATCGGAGAGGGCTTCTATTATCTGGGGGTCAGGGGCAAAATAGGCATTTGTCATATGGAGCGAATTTTCGGCAAACGTGATGGCGGCCACATACATAATGAAAGTGAGCCTGTTGGCCTCTCCCTGGGTACTGCCCAGCACCCCCACCAGGGTGTTTCCCTGCTCCTTCATATCAGGGAAATAGTTCCGCTCGGAGAGTGTCGCACCCTTTTGTCTCTGCCACGTGTCAAGAAATAGTTTTTGGAACTCAGCCACGGCAGGGCCTTCGATTTGAACGTCCGTATCACGCCATGGCATCTGCGCCCCTTTTTCATCTCCAGCTCCGGAAGGCCCGCTTGAATAAACCTGACTGATGTTGACCCCCCCGGTAATGGCGACTTTGCCGTCTACGATCAGCATCTTGCGATGATCCGCTTTGGTCAGGCGCCATTTTCCGTGGGCCTTAAATGGATTTTTCGGGTTAAATTCGACAACTTGTATCCCGCCATCGCGCAAGCGCTGAAAGAATGCAGCGGGAGTGGTGAAACTGCCTAAACTGTCGTAGACGAGATTTACCTGAACACCCTCAGCCTGCTTTTGCAACAACAGATCGGCAAATTTGCGACCCGTCCCGTCTTCAATATCTTCAATGGTATAGGTTTCAAGGTTGATATGGTCTCTGGCATTCTCCACCGCTTTGAACATAGCGGCGTAGGTAGCCGGGCCGTCAACAAGTAGAGTAACTTTGTTTCCCTTTGCCAACGGGCTTTCACTCACCGATTCTATTACGGCAGTATAACGTTCCAGTATGTCCGTCGCCCCGACGGACTGCTTGAGCCGTTTCATGAGGGTCTTGGTCTGTTTGGGGGATAATAGCCCTTTAACCGTAGCGATTTGACGCGGTTCCTGGGTTGTCGGCGCCTCATCCATCATTTTAGAGACGTTCGGCAGGGTCGCACATCCACCGCCGAGGGTCACGATGGAAACCAGCAGAAAGAAGAAAAAGAAAGACTTGGCTCTTTTCATGGTCTATCTCATCAAGAAAACATTTTATTCATCCAGGGCTCAGGGTCTCCAACGCGCACTAAGACCGCCGCCTCTGAACGAGGCCTACCACCGGCACAATGATTGCGATGACAAGTAGAATATGGATGAGCCCTCCAATCGCATAACCGCTCAAGAACCCCAATAGCCAGAGTATCAACAATATCACATATTGTCCAGAGCACGGCAACCCCCTTTTGCCGTATGACGTCCTGCCTCACGTGCGTGCTTCGTATCCGGCAGCAGATCCTTCCTCCGTAGAAACTCCGTTTTCCGTCTCTATACCACCGGGACGCGGTCTGCGAAAAGCCCTGCCAGCGTGGAAAGCTCTCTTTGCGCGTCTTGACAAAAGAAGTAATTCGGTCGGTTGCGTATCATAAGCAACCCCAATGAGCCAACTCCTCGTTAAACTTTAATACGGATTCATTGCTTGACACAATCTATTTTATTTTCAATAATAGCTACGGAGGTCTTTTAACCACAAAAAAGAATGATGGAGAAAACTCATTATGATAAAAGCAATCTCCTTGCTGTTGATTTTTGTGTCCTCGGTCTTGGGCTGTGCTCTCAACAGAGTAGAATCGAGTCGGCCGGCGCAATGGGCAACGCCGGTCCAGTTGCGGGGGGCTGCCAATCTTTATGAGGTTACCGACTATCTTTATAGAAGCGGGCAGCCAACTGAGGAAGGGATGAAAAACCTTAAAAAACTGGGGATAAAGACCATAATAAACCTCCGGGCATTCTATTTTGATTCTGATAAGATCAGGGAGACAGGATTACGCGTTGAGGAGTTGAGCGTAAAAGTATGGCATATCGAAGATGCAGACGTAGTCAGAGTTCTACGAATAATCCGCAAAAGGGAAAATGGTCCTTTCTTAATACACTGTTCGAATGGCTCGGATAGAGCGGGTGTTATGATCGCGATGTTTAGAGTGGTAGAGCAAGGATGGACGAAAGAAGACGCGATTGAAGAAATGGTGAATGGCGGATATGGGTTCCGTCGGCTATGGTTTCGAATCGTTGGATACGTGAAGCATGCAGATGTCGAAAGAATACGAAAACAAGTGGAAAAGTGACCGGTGATCGCCCTCTTCTATCTCATCATCCTCCTCCCGAGATATGAGCGGCTCTCTTCATGGATTCGGCGATTACGTGGTGAAGACGATACCTACGCCATCGGATGCGGGCTGGGGCATTGCGAGACCTTTCGGCAGTGGCGCCGAGTCTGAATGATGAAAATAAACTTTCCGCTCCGCGTGATCAACATGAAGACGCTTTATGAAGCCCTTTCAGGCTCCAGAGGGTAAACCTTCGTCTTCTGACAGCGCTGACACCGCATAGTCATACGGTTATCTGGTGCGGAAGAAGCATCGGCCGCATCAGTCTGGCGCGCATCCCCGATCTGACCAGAACCAGCTGAAAGTCGAGTTGGAGGAAGAGCGCGGCAAGCGCCAGGCAATTTCGCGGTGACTTTGCGATGCCTGCCAGCAGCGCTGCCTTGTCAGCATAATATACATAGCCTAATCTCCTCGACCTTCCGAACCAGCATGAGGACGCTTCTCGCGCCGATCAAGCAAGACAGCGTGCGGGGGAAGAGTACGCCCTGCCGGAGCTTGTTGCTATTTTCCTGAGCCGTCAGATTTTGAAAACCCGTGCTTTTTTTCAGAAAATGGCCGCGTACGAGCCGTTGGGTGATCGTCGATACGGTTAAGAATGTCCTGATGCAATTCGAGTAGCGAGAATGATTACGTAAAGATTGTTGTTTATGGGACAGACAGAGAACGTTCAGCGTGCTATGATTCGATAGTTGCCATAAACGGGTGGAGCGACGAGCGCTCCCCTAAAGCTCCTTTACGTGTGCCGGTGAAGGCAACATAAGGAGGGAGCAGTTCATGTATTCGGACAAACGCCTCTTCATCGGTCTCTGTATGACAGTATGGTTTGTCAACACCTGCATGGCCGGGGCAGCGACACTCTCCGGCATTTGGCTCGGTCTCGGCATGAGTCTCATATCCGTCCCTGTTCTGGGCGCTGCTCGGCTCGGCCTTTTCAGGCATCGGCATATTCCTGTTCAGACTGGCGAAAGTGGATGTCGCCGGTTTGAGCCTGTGGCAAAAAGCCGATGTCGGCCTTGCGCTGGCCGTTGTGTTTAAACCGGCGCTCGGAATCGCATTCTGACCTCCCTATGGTTCTGTTCGTTCTTGTGCCGGGAAGGCGGCAGTATGAGGGGAT
>CAVTDX010000054.1:0-10023 GCA_963733345.1 uncultured delta proteobacterium | reverse complement strand
GAGAAGGCGAGGGAGTTTGCGAAGAGGATGAAGGAAACGTCCATCGCCATTATCGACAAGCGGAGAGAGGCGGCGAATGTTTCTAAAGTAATGCATATCGTGGGGGACGTGAAGGGGAAAGTCGCCATTCTGCTCGACGACATGATCGATACGGGCGGCACCATCGCGCAGGCGGCGGAGGCCCTGGAAAGGGACGGCGCAAGCCGGGTCTATGCGTGTTGCACTCACGCGGTGCTTTCCGGGAACGCGGTGGAAAGGCTGAACAGGTCCCCCATATACGAGCTGGTGATTACGAACACCATCCCCCTGAACTCGAAATCGAAGGAGCTTGAACGGGTGAAGGTGCTCGATGTTTCCCCTATCCTGGGCGAGGCTATAAGGAGAATACACAGCGAGGAATCGGTCAGCTCGCTCTTTGTGTAAGGTTTTTCTTTGAGGATCTGTAATTACAGGAGGTCGGTTTATGGAAGAAGCACGCATACAGGCGGAGACAAGAGAAGGGAGGGGAAAAGGCCCCGCGCGCAGGCTCAGAATGCTTAACCGCATCCCCGCGGTCCTCTACGGGAGGGATGTTTCGCCCGTTGCCCTTTCCGTTTCGTCTAAGGATTGGAGGGTCTTGGAGGCCCATGCGAGGAGCAACGCGGTCATCAGGATGGATTTGATAGACGGGGGCAAGGCGCAGGAAAGGCCGGTGATGGTGAAGCACGTGCAGAAGAGGCCCGTGGACGAATCGGTGCTCCATATAGATTTTCTGCAGGTGTCGATGGAAAGGGCGGTCCAGGTGGAAGTCCCGATCCATCTGGTTGGCGACCCGCTGGGCGTCGCAAAAGGCGGCGTCGTGGAGCAGCACGTGCGGACGGTCATGATCGAGAGCCTGCCAGGCCAGATCCCTGAGAGGATCGACGTGGACATCTCGAACCTGGACATAGGCGATTTCATCCACATCGCGGAGATTTCCCTGCCCGGCGTCAAGCTCCTCGATCACCCGGACGTAGCCGTCGTCGGCGTTACCCCGCCCGAGGCCGAGGAAGCGGCGGCGCCGGCCGCCGAAGCGCAGGCCGCCGAAGAAGGGGCCGCCGCTCAGAAGGAGGAGTAGCATTTTTTGTTCCTTGTCTGCGGTCTTGGCAATAAGGGCGGGGCGTACCGGTATACGCGGCACAACGTAGGCTATCTCGTCCTTGAGATGTTCTCGGAGAAAATAGACGTCCCCCTCTCGAAGAAGGTCGCCGGCTGCGTTGTGGGCGAGGGGGACGACTTTCTGCTGGCCAAGGCGGATACTTACATGAACCTCTCGGGCGGCCCCATCTCTGCCTTGATGCGGAAGAGGCGCATCCTGCCGGAGCAGCTCCTCGTGGTGCACGACGATCTGGACATGGACTTCGGAAGGATGAAAATCAGGCGGGACGGCGGCGACGGCGGTCACAAGGGCGTCCGCTCCCTGATCGAGGCGCTTCACACGCCGCTATTCTTCAGGATAAAGATAGGGATAGGCAGGGACCCCGCAATGCTCCCCGAGGACTACGTTCTTTCCCGCTTCAGGCCGGACGAGCTGACCGCCCTTTCTGAGGCGTGCGAAAGAGCGGGAGAGGCCGTCAGGGTCTTTTTGGAGCAGGGAGGGGACGGGGCGATGAACATGTTCAACCGCCGGTAATGGCAGGAGCGGCGGCTTCTAAGGCGCATCTTTGGCGTTGCGCTGCGCGGAGCGACATTTCGACGTACGGAAAAGTACGCCTGCATGTCCCTCCGCTTGCGCGCCTAAAATCTGCATCCTTATACTTGCCGCTCGGAAAAGCGTTTCTTGGGCGCATAGCGCACCGGGAGTAAACATGGGATTTTCCTGCGGCATCATCGGCCTTCCCAATTCGGGCAAATCGACGATATTCAATGCATTGACGGCGCTCTCAGTGGCGGCGCAGCCCTATCCCTTCTGCACCATCGAGCCAAACGTGGGCATCGTGCCTGTGCCCGACGAGCGGCTGGCCCGCCTGGCGGCCCTCACAGGCGCGGAGAAGGCGACGCCCACCACTATAGAATTCATCGACATCGCGGGCCTCGTCAAGGACGCACACAAGGGCGAGGGGCTCGGCAACAGGTTCCTTGCTCAGATCCGGGAGGTCGACGCGGTCGCCCACGTGGTTAGGTGCTTCGAAGGCAACAACGTGCCCCACGTCTACGCCACGATAGACCCGAAGAGGGACATAGAGACCATAGAGACGGAGATCATCATCGCCGATCTGGAAATCGTGGAAGAACGGCTGGAAAAGATGGAGCACCTTGCCAGGGTGTCGAAAGAGAAGCACGCCGACGAGCAGGAGGCGCTGCGGAAAGTGAAGATGTCCCTCGAAGCGGGCCGGTTCATCGATGCAGCGCCCCTTGACCCCGGAGAGCGGGAGATATTGAAGTCCTTCAGCCTTATCGCCGCGAAGCCCTTTTTTTACGTTGCCAATATAGACGAAAAGGACCTGGGGTCCCCATCCGGAGCGCCTGTCGCGGCCCTTGCCGCCGAAAAGCAGCGCAGGGTCGTTGTCGTCTGCGGCAAGTTGGAGGAGGAGCTTGCCTTGCTGCCTCCCGGGGAGCGAGCCGACTTCATGGCAATGTACGACATGAAGGAAGTCGGAATAGATAAGATCATCAGGGTAGGGTACGACATACTCGATCTGGTCACGTTCTATACCGCCGTCGGCAAAGAGCTGCGCGCCTGGACGGTGGGGAAGCATACCCCTGTCGTCAAGGCCGCCGGCAAGATACACACAGACATGGAGCGGGGCTTCATCAAGGCTGAGGTTATCCCCTACGAAGACTTCGTCCGCCTCGGCTCGGAGCACGCCGCGAGAGAAGCGGGCCTGGCGAGGATCGAGGGGAAGGAGTATGAGGTGCGGGACGGCGATGTACTCCATATCCGCTTCAACGTGTAGCGGGCGGGCGATTTTTGCGCATGGCTTTGTCATCGCGTCCGCCCCGCGTCCTCACGTACAATAGAGTACGCTCCGGCGCGGGCCAAACGCGATTTCGCGCCCTGCATCAAAAATCGCCTCGCCCGCCCTTCCGTGGGCGCTTTTTGCGCATGGCTTTGTCATCGCGTCCGCCCCGCGTCCTCACGTGCGACTTAAGTACGCTGCGGTGCGCGGCCGTTCGAGTGGATGAATGTTGCCAAGCGACGTCTTGCCGAGCTGCGGTCAGGCCGGGTGAAGGCTGTGCCGGGCAACGATGTTTTTGCCGAGATTCGCAATCGCTTCGAAAAATGAGCTTCTTCTTTCATCCTGAAGCAGAGGAGTAGCTCCAGGCAGCAATTGAATACTATGAGGCTCGTGAGGCCGGCTCGGTTACGATTTCTTCTTCGAGGTCTTTACGGCAATACAGAATGTTGTTGCTCATCCGCATGCTTGGCCCGTCATAGAGGAGGATATTCATCGCTGCCTCGTAAACCGGTTCCCGTATTGCGTGCTCTATGCCGCCGAAGAAGCAGGCGTTTTCATACTCGCGGTCATGCATCTGCGCAGAAGCCCCGACTATTGGAAAGACAGGCGATAGGGGGCCGGCGGGGATCTTGTTTCCCATCACGAGCCCCCTATATGCAGCCCTGGCTATTCAATTGACTCCACCTGCCACAAGAGATAGTCTATGCCGATATGTCACAGCTATTGCCCACAGGGTGGCTTTCTTCCTGAAAGTCTAGATTTTACTCCCAGCTGAAAAAGATCACCATTACGAGCGGCATTCGTGAACAAAAGCAAGTTGACTAATGGCAAGCAATGCGGAAGATCGGGTATCCAGGGCCTTGAAGCACCCTTTCTTCGCATCATTCCCGTATCGCCTTTGAATTCGCTCGATGGTCCACAGCGTGCCGGTGACTATGTTTTGAATGAAGAGGGTGACTATGTTTTGAATGAAGAGTGGGAATGGGCAAGCACCATCAGAAAAAACAATTCACGGTCATCAAAATCACGCGCCTAAAACATGGAGGTAATTGAAATGAGAAAAAGCAGCTCTTTTGCAACATTGGTCTTCATCGTTATTTTCGGCATCGGCGTGGCATTGACATACACCATGTACAACGCTTCAGCGAACGCGCAAACCGTGTGGATTGGAGTCGTTGCCTTTTTTGTCGCCCTCTTTGTCTCTCTCGCAATCAAGGTTGCGGATCAGTGGGACAAGGCGGTGATATTGCGGTTAGGCAAATTCCGCTCCCTTAAGGGACCGGGGCTGTTCTTCATTATCCCGGTCATCGACGTGATACCTTACTGGATCGACACCCGCGTGATCACGGCTTCTTTCAAGGCAGAGAAGACCCTTACCAAAGATACCGTGCCCGTGGATGTGGATGCAGTGCTGTTCTGGAAAGTTTTGGACCCCAAGAAGGCGGCCCTGGATGTAGCCGACTATCAAAGCGCCATAAGTTGGGCCTCCCAAACAGCTCTGCGCGACGTCATAGGCAAGACCATGCTTTCAGACATGCTGGAAGGCAGGGAGAAGATCAGCAGCGAGCTGCAAAAGATCATTGATGAGCGAACCGAGCCGTGGGGCATTAATGTTATTTCGGTGGAAGTCAAAGACGTACTCATCCCTTCGGCCCTGGAGGATGCGATGTCGATGCAGGCCCAGGCTGAAAGAGAACGTCAGGCCCGGGTGATTCTGGGAGATTCGGAGCGGCAGGTGGCGGAGAAGTTCGGAGAAGCGGCCAGGACCTATGCCAACGATCCCATCGCTCTTCACCTAAGGGCCATGAATATGCTTTATGAGGGCTTAAAGGACAACGCCACGATCGTCATCGTCCCCAGCACGGCCGTGGAAAGTATGCAACTGGGCGGTCTTGCCGGGATGACGGCCTTGACCATGGGAATTGGCCAGGAGCGGGCAAACAAAGAGAAGGAGTCTGGGACAGCGGGTGATGGAAGATAAGGGAACGCGTCCTAATGTGGTATCGGGTGACTGGCGTGGGTGTGAGAGAAGAAGGGCCGGAGGGGACGGGCAAGTTCTTCGCGCACATCAGGGTGGACGAGCAACTCCGGCGGTTCAGGGAGCGAATCGACGGGCCCGCGCACCGTGGGAAGATCGGTGAGTCCGAGGCGCATTCGCCATGAAAACCTGACAAATCAGAGGAGAAAAGGAAATGAACCGGCATACGATTCCGTTAGGACGCATTATGGGTATCCCTATCGGCCTGGACTATTCCTGGTTTTTGATTTTTGGGCTGATCACCTGGACGATGGCCGTTGGCTACTACCCGGCTGAATTTAAGAACTGGCCTACGGTCCAGTATTGGATCATGGGCGCGGCGACCGCCATCATGCTCTTCGTGAGTGTGCTCCTGCACGAGTTGGGCCATTCGGCGGTGGCGATGTCTTACAAAATCAGGGTGCGAAGCATCACGCTCCTTATATTCGGCGGTATCTCCCAAATCGAGGCTGAGCCACCCAGTGCCACGGCTCAATTCTGGATCTCCATCGCCGGCCCCGCTGTCAGTTTCGCCTTGGCAGGCCTTTTTTTTCTGTTGCAGCCTGTTTTCAAGAATGTTGCGCCGCTACTGGCCTTGGGTAAATATCTGGTCTATATCAACATCGTGCTGGGCCTGTTCAATCTGATTCCGGGCTTCCCCTTGGACGGCGGCGGCGTCTTTCGGGCGGTGGTATGAGGTATTACCCACAACCTGCGCCGGGCCACCCTGATGGCCGCCAACCTGGGGCGGTTCATTGCCTATGTCTTCATCGGTGTAGGTGTGTGGCAAATGTTGACCGGCAACCTTATGAACGGCATGTGGATCGCCTTCATCGGCTGGTTCCTGGAAAGTGCCGCCAAGGGACAGGTTCAGCAACTGGCCGTCCACGATATACTGGCTGGCCACAAAGTGTCGCAGGCGATGAATCGGCACTACACGGCAATCCCTGCCGATACTACCTTGCAACGCCTGGTGGACGATCACATTCTGGGCAGTGGTCTCCGCAGCTTTGTGGTCAAGAGAAGTAACGAGGCAGTTGGCTTGTTGACCTTGCATCACGTGAAGGAGGTTCCGCGATCTGAATGGGCAACCACGACCGGCGCTCAAGCCATGATCCCGATGGAGCAGACAAAACGGGTGCAGCCGGATGCGGAATTATCGGCTGCCCTGGAAGAGATGGACCGTGATGGAGTCAACCAGCTTCCTGTGATGACGGATGGACACATTCAGGGCATGCTCAGCCGGGAAGATGTCATCACGTTCCTGCGTACGCTCCAGGAAATGGGAGCGTAACCGACATAACAAGGGAAGCTCGGGGGGCCATAATGAAACGCTCAACAGAGATTGGGGCGCTGTTTCTGGATATCGGTGGCGCCCTGCTCAAAGAAGGATGGAGTCACAGGTCTCGCAGGCTGGCGGTCAGGGCGCTCGACGTGAATCCGCAACAGCTGGAAAAGTGGCATCACCTAACTTTCGAAACCCACCAAGAGGGAAAGCACACGCTGCAAGAATATTTGGGTCGGGTGGTGGCCTCCATTACCTTGAAGAATGTCGTGCGCAACAAGTCCATGGTACTTAACTGAAAAGGCACGATAGCGGTCGTCGTGGAGCTTTTGAGAGGGTAGAGGGGGTGGCGGACTGTTGTGGTGGCAGTGGCCGCGTATACCGTTTTTGGCTTGAAGCCCCTGACGAAGAGGGGGATCGCCAGGACGATCAGAAATGTACTCGACGAGTAAGTTCGATTGCGCCTTCTCCCGGCAATCGATAGAATTGCTTGACTCTCTCCATTCAAGCTTCGTAGGCGCCTCGTGCCCGAGGGCTTCTTCCTGCAATCGCGTTTTTTAGATCTTCCTCTGCCGTGCGCTATTACGTGTGGCAATGGCGCACCAACATAACCCGGCACATGTAACCTGTGACTTTTACGGAAAAAATTGTTTTCACGACGATTTCTCTTGACAAAGTTGCGGGTTCGATGCATCCTTAAGGTAAGGACTGTAACGATGGTTATAACGGTCATAACGGTTGGGGAGCAGAAGAGATGATGAGAATCAACGGCAAGGACTATCCCACGCTCTCAGAAGCGGCAGGCATTTTTGGCGTAGCTCCCAAAACAGTGAGGGAATGGATAAGAAAGCGCATCATCTCTCATCCTCCCCAACTCAGCCATGGTGCGCGTACAGTGGACTATTTTCCTACTGAATATATGGAAAGAGCTAAGGAAGAACTCAGGCAATATCGCATTGACAAAAAACCGAGAGGCAGGGGAGAAGAGTTGCCCTTGTTTCCTTCACACGAGGCGTAGCAAAAATGTCGCAATGCAAACCGCACTCAGCACGTATGGAAATGCCTTTTAACCTTTGCAGAATTGGGCAATTGTTGCGGGAAACGCGTGAAAAGAGGGGGATAACTCTTAACGAGGCGTCAAACGCCCTGTTCATAAGGAAGCGGGTCATCGGAGCAATCGAGGCTGGGGACTGGGATAACCTGCCCCACCCTGTTTACGTCAAGTGGATACGTGAAACAGTATGCTGTCTTTCTCACATGCTCGATCTTCTCAAGAGCGAGGCGGCCTCAGGGGAAGACGAGTCGCCCGTGCAGGGGCCGGAGGCTTTCCCCAGTTTTCATTCGCAGGATGCAGGAAGCAGTCGGCCCGATTGTTGCGAGGAAACACCGAACGTACTCGGCCGGCTGAAGGGTTGGCGACTGACAAGGAGGGCAAATGGCAGAGAGCACCCGCTCATCTCGCGATAGGAGCGATGTCGCGAAAAAGCGAATGTCCGCCGAAGCCGATCCGACGGCAAGGCGAGGCGACGACGTGGAAAAAATACTGGAACTCGACCGGCTGTTGGCACAATTCGACAACTATTTCCCCGGGTTCACGGCGGCCGTCCTGAAAATAATGCAGACGAAATAGCGACTTCGGCATATGACGGTCAACCCATGGAACTATGGCGCTCGTGCGCCTTAAAGGAGGTGCGGCCATGACCTACTATATCCACGATATTCCGGGGAGACTCAGGGTCAAGACACCCCGTCTTGAGGTTCAATTACAGTGCGGAAAAAAAGATAGCCGCCCTGCTTAAGGCATTGACCGGGGTCGAGAGCGTTGCGTTCAACGGCACAACGGGGAGCTGCCTCATTTATTATGACCGGTCGATGACGTGCCGGGATGACATAGTGTCCGTGTTGTCGGGAAACGGGTATTTCAATCCCCCAGAGGCGAAAGTATTCATCGAAGAGGTGACCAATGCAACCTTGTAAAGTCGGGCGTTTGGCGGGTTATATGTCGTTTTTGGCGCTCATTCTGCCATTTATGGCGCACGCAGCCGGCACTCCTCAGATTACGAGCCTCAGCGGCGCCTTGACCAACGGAAATACCATTACCGTCAACGGCGGCAATTTCATCCAGATGAACATGGCAAACTGGATCCCATTTTTCCAGAACAATCCCACCGCCTCCAATTTCGGAGGCGCTTCGCCGGAAGCCGATGGCTACAGCACGCAAGGACCGCAGGGCGGCGTTTACGACACAAGTTTCTACCTCATGGGAACGCAATCGATGAGGTTTGATGTAAGTGGGGATTCCACTACCTGTCCCCAGGACAACCTTTTCAGTTACAATGCGATTCTTAGTGGAGGAGGCGACGCTCAAGACCTGTGGATCCGCGCTTATGTCGCATATAATTCAGCAGATGGTCTTTGGTTTGCCAACCAGGATAAGATGTTTATGTGCGAAGGATATGGACCGGGACAATATGCCTATGAGCCTGCAAACTGGGCGACGCTTCCGAGCCAGATGGAGGCGGACTTTGACGGCATGTCCCATCGTGCAAATATACCAAGCGGTCCGATCCAGAACATGCGGTGGTACTGTATGGAAGTGCATTGGCAGACAGTTGCCGCTCCTTATGTGTACCAGGCGTGGATCGACGGGGTTGAGCTTTTCAATGACAATCCTGTGACACAGGGTTGTCAGATGGCTATTCTTTTCGGGCTTATCAACGGCTGCGGCACGACATCGGGATTTACTCTCAGTAATTGGTTTGACGGCTTCGCGGTCTCCACTTCGAGGATATATCCTGCTTCGACGATTCAGGTAGGGAACAGTCCGACCTACGGCCAGGGCAACGAACAGTATCAGCAACCTATTTACCTGAGCGACAACCAGGTCCAATTCGTACTGAACACCAGCGCCGTCGGACCAGGACCGTACTATCTGTGGATCACGAATAACAGCCAGGTGATTAATGACGCCTACGCGATGCAGGCCGGCGATGGAAGTGCAGGGGGAAGTCCAAGTGCAAATGTAAATGCAAGTGCAGGGGGAGGAAGCGGAGGAGGCGGCCACGGAGGAGGATGCTTCATCGCAACAGCGGCATTCGGTTCATATCAGGAAGGGCATGTAAGGATACTGAGGCAGTTCAGGGACGCGTTCCTGCTGACAAACACGCCCGGGAAGGCTTTCGTGGAATGGTACTACCGTCACAGTCCGAAATATGCCGGCATAATAGCCGGCAGGCCTGCGCTGAGGGCCATAGCGAGAACGGCCCTTCTGCCTGTATGCGCAGCGGCCTTTTTGAGCCTTAACGGATTCCTGGCGCCCCTGATTCTGATCATCCCCTGTGCGGCGCTCTCATATCTGCTCTGCAAGGGAAGGCGGAAGCGTAGTTTGCCGATGTGATTCGCTGCTACTATACAGCAGGCAGAATCCAGGGGAGGGTGATCCAATATCGACATCGGGCGTGGATGACCGAAGGGGGCCCTGATCTTTCTCTTGACTCGCTCAAGAACTGAGTCTCCAGTGTAGGCAGCATCAGGAGTAACCCGAGAGGGGGAGCAAAGTCGGCAAAGTCGGGGACGTTATTTCCCAATGTGATTTGTTTGTAGAAAGGAAAGTAAGCGAGAGTCCGAAGCGGGAAACAACAAATAATGAACATTAGGAAACAACGTCCCCAAAGTTTCCCTTATGTCAAGAATAAAGATTTGACCCCCTATCCACCCTTATGTCAAGAATAAAGATTTGACCCCCTATCCACCCCTAAGGGTCCGGCGAGGGGCGAGGCGGGGGCCTTATGTCAAGAATAAAC
>CAVTDX010000053.1:0-17480 GCA_963733345.1 uncultured delta proteobacterium | reverse complement strand
GAGATACGCGTGGGGGACTCGGTCGCCGTCTACTATATGCCGCAAGGCATAAGGGTGACAAGGCTTTCGGACAGGCCGGGTCGGGATACGGCCTCGTCCCGGACCCCGGCCAGGTGGACGGGCAGGCTAAGACGCGCCCCGCGACGGAGCGGCGCCGATTTTGAGGACGTGGACGCCAATAAGGACGGGAAGATTACGCCGGTCGAGCCTCTCCGTTTTGATCCCGGATCTCACGCTCGACTGGTTCCGACGGTATGACGTAAACAAGAAAGGCTATCTTGACAGGGCCGAGTTCGAGGCTGCAATGAGGCAGGAAAGGGCGGCGGCGAAGGTGAAGTAGGCCGGGGTCGGGCCTCCCTTCTCCCCCGCTACTGAGCCTGGTGGGGCTGAAAGGCCGTGTCTCCCGCGTCCTCTCCGCTTCCTGTCGCCTGCAGGCCCGGGCCATGGGATTCTCCCGTCGGGGCGCGGTTCTGGAATCGGCCTATCTCGTCCGCGATCTGAGAGGGCGGCTCGTAGGGCGACTGATCCACGGTCCACCAATCGGCGGCGCAGCCGGCGAGGCCCGGAAGAACAAGGAGGACGCCTCCGAGTAGAATCCGTGAAAGCCTGAATTCAATCATAGTCCGTCTCCGCCTGTCTCAGGTGCATAGCATTATATACCACAGCCAAGAACAATATTCATCCCCCTTTCCCCTTGAAACGCCACAGCAATGGTGTAAAATTTGCTTATGAACGAAAAGGTGAGTTATCGGAGAGGCCATCATCCATTTATGCAGGCAGCGCGTCGCCGAGGCGCGGAAGGCGCCTCGGTCGGTGGAATTCGAGACTGGCTGTGTAGTACTATGAAAGGGGTCGACATACCCGATTGCTCAAAAGGAGGCATACATGCTTTACAGAAAACTCGGAAAAACCGGCCTGTCGGTCTCAGTCCTGGGCTTCGGGGCCATGCGCCTTCCCGTAGAGGGGGCCACCGGCAGCCCCACCGATGTTCACGATCCCAATAAGCCGGTCGACGAAAAAAAGGCGATGCCCATGATCGAGTACGCAATCGACCACGGGGTCAACTACTTCGACAGCGCCTATGTGTACCATGGGGGGAAGAGCGAGATCGTCCTCGGCAAAGGACTAAAAGCTTGTCGGGACAAGGTCATGATTGCGACGAAGCTGCCCGCGACCCTTGTGAAGGGTGCGGAGGATTTCGAGAGGTTCTTTAGTGAGCAGCTCGAAAGGCTGGACACGACCTACGTGGATGTCTATCTCCTCCACGGACTCCACCGGGAGACTTGGGACCGAACGAAAGATATGGGGTGCTTTTGTTCCTCGACCGGATCGTTTCGGAAGGCCGGGCGCGCCATGTGGGTTTCTCCTTTCATGATGATTTCGCCGTCTTCGAGGAGATTGTGGACAGCTACGACTGGGAGCTCTGTCAGATACAGTATAATTATTACGATGAGCACGCCCAGGCGGGGAAGAAGGGTCTGTCTACGCTGCTTCGAAAGGTATCGGGATCGTGGTCATGGAGCCGGTCCGGGGAGGCATGCTCGCCGACCCAGTGCCTGCGGACGTTCAGGCCCTCTGGGATTCGGCCGGTGAAGAGGTCCCCGGCGGAATGGGCCTTGCGCTGGGTCTGGAACCACGCCGAGGTGTCCATGGCCTTAAGTGGTATGAGCACCATGGACCAGGTCAAAGAAAACATACGGATAGCCGACGATGGAACCACCAATTCCCTCACCCCGCAAGAGCTCTCCCTCGTGGGCGAAGTGCGTGAGACCTACAAGAAAATGTTCAAGGTCGGCTGCACCGGATGTGCATACTGCATGCCCTGCGAGGCAGGGGTCGTCATACCGACCCTGTTCTCCTTCTATAACGACTCCTTCGTTTTCCCCGAAAAGGCGGAGATTGCGGCCATGTTCTACAACAACTTCTTCAACCCGGAGCAAAGGGCCTCCGCGTGCACAGAATGCGCCAAGTGCGAGGAGAAATGCCCTCAGCACATCCCAATCCGGGAGGAGCTGAAGAACGTCCACCAAAGGTTATCGCGGGAATAGGCGCTTTAGCGCACGGACGCAGCGGCTCGGAAGCTCCCCTTTCTCCGTTGCCGCTGCATCTGTCAATCATTGCCGCCTGCATCATCCGAAGCCGCAATCTTGCCTCTCAAGATCGGTAGAAGCTTTCAACCGGCATTTAATAAACTGAAAACCATTGACAACTCGCCGCATCATGCTGACATTTTGCACAGGGGCTCAACGGTTAAACTCGCATTAACGGCGTCTGGGGCAAAGAAAAGCACAAGAAAGGAGTGCCATGAAGAAGATTGTGATGCTGGCGGCGTTGTTCCTGGCTCTTGTATTCCCTGTAATCTCCGGTGCTCGTTGCGGCTCGGGGAGCGGCTCCGGCTCGGGATCGGGGATCGGTCTCGGCGGCTCATGCAGCGGGCACGGAGGACATGGAAATAGTGGTCAGGGCGACAATGGCGGCGCTGGCAATTGCTCCGGCCCAGGATCGGGGATCGGTCTCGGCGGCTCATGCAGCGGGCACGGAGGACATGGCAATAGTGGTCATGGCCACAATGGCGGCCCCGGCAATTGCTCCGGCCCAGGGAGCGGAACAGGCTCAGGCGGCGGTGGCTCAGGCTCGGGCGGTGGCTCAGGCTCGGGCGGCGGCGGCTCGGGTTCGGGCGGCGGCGGCTCGGGCTCGGGCGGCGGCGGCTCGGGTTCGGGCGGCGGCGGCTCGGGTTCGGGCGGCGGCGGCTCAGGATCGGGCGGCGGCGGCTCGGGCTCGGGCGGCAGCGGCTCAGGATTGGGGAGCGGAACGGGGGCTGGTTCTGGCAGTGCAGCTGGGAGGGCTGACTTATTTCGTCAGGCCATGAAGGAAGAAGCTGCACCGGCGCCGCAGCAAGAAGAAGTGGTTGTTCCGCCGCCTCCGCCCGCTCCGGCTGTGCAACCCGCTCCGCCTCCACAACCCGCTCCGGTTGTGCAACCCACTCCGCCTCCACAACCCACTCCGGCAGTCGCTCTTGGGCCAATCTATTTCGATCTCAACAAGTCCGTTATCAGACCCGATGCTGCTGCGACTCTGAAGGGAAACCTCGGATGGTTCAACCAAAACCAGGAGAGGAAGGTAAGGATCGAGGGAAATTGCGACCCAAGGGGAACAAAGAAGTACAACCGTGCTTTAGGCCGGAGAAGAGCAGACGCAACAAAGAAGTACCTTGTCGGTCTTGGCGTAAATGCAGGACTCCTTCAAACGGTCAGCTACGGAAAAGACAGGCCGTGCTGTGAGGAAAAAGGCGAATCGTGCTGGGCAAAGGAGAGGAGGGTGGACTTCGAGCCGATGCCTTAGGAAGACATGCCATGTAGACGATTTGCCAGGTTTGTATGATGGGCGCCAATAGAGCTAACCGACTATCCCGCTTGCAATAATGGCAGTTCTTCGGCTATCGGGGCCGGTGGGCAGGGGATGGCCGGACTCCTCGGGACAGGGATTCTGTAATGATTTGTTCAGGCGCCGCGACTTTTCAACAAGGAGTGTGGAAAAGATGTCGATAACCCGCGTAGAGCACGCTCTAACATGCGGTAATGATAGGATTCCTTTCATTTTGCCCAATCCTTGGGCAGATGGAAAAAGCCAACAACTTCAAGCCCTATTGAGAAAGAGCAAGACGGCGAGCGCCGGTTCTACGTGCCGCGTATTCAATAATAAGGCTCAACAAAATCGCTGACTTCCCTGCCAACGTTTTTTTAGTTCGCTTTTATGGCCGTGATTGCGGCTTTTCAGGGTTCGTTTAATGTTAAAGAGTTTTAATGGAAAAATGGCACAAAGGGACGATCAGGCAAAGGAAGGCGAGGTCGGGCATGAAGGCGCACAAGATCCTATTCGCGGAAATTCTCATCGCGTTAGTTCTCGGCCCTGTTTCTTTTGATCGAGTCGCCATGCTGCGCCTGGCGGGGTCGCAGGCCGCTGCGGGCGAGACTGTAATGAGGCGCGATGCCGGACCAAGCAATTCCGGCGTGGCTCACGTTGAGAGGAGGTCCGTCGGTTCTCACCTGACGCCGGAGGAAATCCGGCAGTTGCTCGCCTCTCACAATAAAGCTCGTGCAAGAGTCGGCCTTGGGCCGCTGGCGTGGTCGGACAGACTCGCTTTGTATGCCCACGAATGGGCCGATCATCTCGCGTCTACCAGCCGTCGGATGGAACACCGTCCGCGTTCAGGCAGGTGGAAACAGGAGTACGGAGAAAACCTCTTTATGGGGACCGCCGGATACTACGGGGTAGACGATGCGGTGGCCATGTGGGAGAGAGAAAAATCGGCGTACGATGGTGGAACCATCAATGAATTCAACGTGCATGCCTGCGGCCACTACACACAACTCGTCTGGAGAACCACCAAAAGGATCGGCTGTGCGAAGGTAGAGTGCGCAGGCAATGTGATCGTAGTCTGCAACTATGATCCTCCCGGCAACGTGTTAGGCCAAGCGCCTTATTGAGCGGCAGATTCTCCCCTCGTTAATCATTGCTTCTCGACCGGTCACGGCCGATGCAGCTTTGTAGGCAGGTGAAATCTCAGAAAAGAGTGCGTAGAATATCCTCTTCACCCGGTTCTATTTGCCCTGACATTTCGGACATGTCGTATTAAGATGTATCTGATCTCCAAAAGCCAATCGATGCCTGAGGGTGTGTGCGGAAAGCGGTGGGACGCAATTGCAACCACGTTCCCATCAGCCAAGACCAAGGGGTTCCCAGGTCAATTGTCTTGCGAGGAGGCATCCATGAAAAAGCGGTTGGGGATACTGACGGCGCTGTTCTTTCTTCTGGCTTCGTTAGTGGCCTGCGGGAGTTCATCGGGGGGAGGGGGATCTGGATCCGGGGCGTCGGGAAGCAGTACGGTCAGTCAGGGAGGGAATGGCGCCGGCGTTTCTCCGACTATCGTCCAGCACGTAGACGCCAACATGGCCGGCGCCGCGCTGGTAACGGAAAAGACTATCGCCCTGCCTAATCCCGCCATCTCCGGCAACTGCCTCGTGGTAGCGATCTTGTGGGAGCTGGCGGCTAACGACGCCGTCCAGGTATCGGACATTCAGGACGATGCCCCCGGAGGCAGCAATGCGTACGCCGTCGCGAAGAACGTGCAGGACCAGGCAAACGGTCAACAAGTGAGTATCTACGTAGCCCAAGGCATAAAGGCCGGGACGAGGCATATCACCGTCAGTTTCAACGGCGGGGGGTCGAGCTACACGGCCGTCAAGGCGACCGAGATAGCCGGGATTTCCGCAACGGCCGCCGTCGACAAGACGAGCGGCGCCGTGGTGAGCGGCTCGTCCATCGCGGCAGGATCGTTCACGCCTGCGCAAAGCGGTGATTTCATCTATCAGGCGGCCTTCCAGGATTCGCTCTATACGCCCGCTTTTGCCGGAGGAGGTCCCGCGAATGTATCTTTTACGGCAGGAACCTCTCCCTCGCAATGGTCTTTCATGCCCGGCGGCGTGAACAGTGCGGATGGCACTGCCATACAGTACCTGGTGTATGGCTCCGACAACCCAATAGACCCGACCTTCAGCGACGGCGGCACGAATGCCAATTACCTCACGGCGGCGGTAGCCCTCGCGCCGGACGCTTCGGAAGGCGGCGTTCCGGGAGCGGGAATCAGGGTCGTCGCCGCGCAGCACGTACTTCTCAGCGGGAATATTACTCAGACCTCGGCGCAGGTGAAGCAGTTCGTCACGACGGGGGACCTCCAAATTTGCCTCTCCCCTTCGGGAGACGGAATTTCGGAGATATCGACTACAAGGGGCGCTTGGACCGCCCGCGCATCGCAAGAGGCGCCCGGGATGGATGAGTACGCCGAGGTGCTCGATTCCGTAAACCAGAGCGCCGGTACGCAAGAATTGACGGTAAATTTCACCAGTCCGGGGAGCGCGCCGTCGCTCTACGGATATCCTCACGATATCATCCTCCTCGATGTCGCGGGAGCGGCCGCGGCGCCCTATGACACGTCGGCCGTCACGACGGGGGACCAGACTTCCGGCTCATATCTCTCCGTGCCGAGCCTCATCGCGCCCTCAACGACGAACGGCCTCCTCGTGGCTTCCATCGCTCAGCAGAACAATGCCCTGACGACCATCTATTCTCCCGCCGCGAACCAGTACAACATCAACACTCTGGACGTCCCCCGGAACCGGATTTCACCTTCGATGACTGCGCTGCGGGATACGGCATCATGTACAACGCCGCGACGGGCGCTGCATCATGGGACTGGAATGTGACGGGGCCGGTCGGGAATTGGGCGGCAGCCGCAGCGGCATACAAGCATCAATGACGGATGATATAACCCCGCCATGCAGCATTCCCCGTTTGTAGTTTCCCATCAACTCATCCCGCATTTGAAATGAAACCCGTACGCGATGATAGCTTATCGATTCAATTTTAAGGCCGAGTAGTTTATTAAATGGGATTCTCTCGCTGAATGTTTCATGAACGGCGAAAGAAAATTCTTCATCATTTGTCCAACTATCCATTATCTCTCCTTGGTCGACAGTTGAGGGGCGAAAGCTCCTTTACCCGGCACGGAAATATTTTTCGGCGCTCGGCTCCGACAACCCCACTATTGTTGCCACTTGAGAGTGCGCCATGCAAGAAGAAAAACAAAGAGCGGCTCATCCCTTCCGGACAACGGCGCCGAAAGGGAAGGAGCGCCCAGTACCGCGGAAGTATGCGCCGGCGCCGCGGGGCGACATTTTTGTCCGGGGAGAGCGACGGACCTCGACACTTTTGTGCAGCCCCCTTTTGACGCGCAGCCGCCGATATGGTCGATATTTTGCATTATTGCTTGCACATTTGGCCGCGGCACGTCTATTGCTTAAAAGGGCTTCGAGGAACGTTGAGCGAATTACCCGTCGTCTTTTTCGCCCCCGCAGGCGTCGCAAGCATCGGGGGACAGCGCCGGATGTCTTTAAGGCGCCTAAAAGGCGTCGGCGGCGGCCGGGTGCTTCGCTCGCGAAAACGCTCTCGGATAAGGAGGATTTATGAGCACGAGCAGCATCAAGACAACCGAGATCGCGCAGCGCTCCTTCGAGGCGCGCGCCGAGGACAAGGGCCGCAAGGGCCCCTTCTTCGAAGTCAGCAAGATAGTGTCGTCGCCCGACATGCTGAAGGGGTGGGTCGAATGGTTCAAGGGCCTAAACATTCCCTGCGCGGTGATGAAGACGCGCAGAGGCTACGTCCTGTGGCGGAAAGGCGTGGAGATCGGGCGGACCAGATCTAAGAACTCATCCGACCTGATAACGAAAAATATCGTCTACTCGTTCGGGATATAGCCTTCCCCATCTAAGAGTCGTATTATGGCCCTCGGGGTCTTTTGCAAAAGGCCCGAACGGCCCGCTTTCGTCCTGTAAAAGCCTGCCGCGCCCCTCTTTGAGCTATTGCGCGAGAGGGCGCCCCCCGCCTTGGCCACCCGCAGGCGGTCTCTTCAGGAAACTCTTGACGTAGAGGCCGCTTTTGGATTATGTATCTATAGCTATGGCAACGCAGCGGGGGGACATGAACAAGGAAAAGCTCGTGGAGATCATACGGGGGCTGCTCAAAACAGGCGATGAGCTCGATTTTCTTACGGAACTGAGACGGGAAGACCTGGAAAAACTGGTCGCCTCCATCAGGGACGGGATCGACCGGTCCAGGAACAAATAGCTATATTGCGGCGTCTATTGCAGAAATGCTTGAGGATCCGGCCCAAGCCGGCGAAAGAGATTCCAGATGACGGGATTGCCCCCTGCCGCTCCGCGCACAACGCAGGAGGCGGCGCGATGAGAAAGGGCGTCCTTTTAGCGCTCTGTCTGGCGCTGTCATTCTGCGTCCTGTGCAGTTGCAGGTTCTTAAGGCGACCGGCGGAGCGAGAGATCCCGGACAGCGCCATTGCCTCCGAGGTCAGGGCCAGGGTTGCTGAAGTGGAGCAGCTCCCGATCAGGGTGTTCGTCCTCGACGGCCGGGTGACGTTGAGCGGGTCGGTGTCGAGCCAGGAAATAAAGCAAAAAATAATTGCCGCAGCGAAAAGTGTGGAGGGCGTCTCGCTGGTGAGCGACGATCTTCAGCTAAAAAAAATACGATAGGGGGCGGGCGGAGGGCGACTGCAAGCCTGAGAGCAACTGCGCGCCGGAGTGAAAAATGAAAGAGGGCGAGTACGACCGTCCATCAGGGATGCGCAGCCGCGAGGTTCACCGGACGTACCCCGGTTATCCCCTGCCCCTGGGCGTCCATCTCCATGACGACGGGGCTCAGTTTGCCGTCCTCAGCCGCGGCGCCTCGGCGGTAAGTCTTCTCCTCTTTGAAGAGCCTCACGATGCCGCTCCTTACCAGACGATCGTGCTCGACCCGGCGTACAACCGGACGGGCGACATATGGCACGTGTGGGTTGAAGGCGTCACGGCAGGTCAGTTTTATAACTATCGGGTGGACGGCCCATACAACCCTGGCGACGGCCATCGCTTCAATAAATATAAGCTGCTGCTCGATCCCCATGCGACGGCCCTTTCCTCCCAGCCCTCCTGGGATTTCCTCAAGGCGAAAGGCTTTGACCCGGAGTCCCCCCTTCGCGACCTTTCCCGCTCCACCCTGGACAATTTGGATGCCGCGCCCCGGTGCATAGTGACGGGCAACCGCTTCGACTGGGAAGAAAATACGCCGCTAAAGACCTCGTGGTCGGAGACGGTTATTTATGAAACCCATGTCAGAGGGCTGACCATACACCCGTCCTCGGGCGCAGACGCGCCCGGCACGTTCAGGGGCGTCATAGAAAAGATCCCTCACTTTAAGGAGTTGGGGATCACGGCGGTCGAGCTCCTCCCCATCCAGGAGTTTAACGAGCGCGAAACGGAGAAACTCAACCCGCTGACGGGCGAGCCGCTCACAAACTACTGGGGGTACAGCACCGCCGCCTTCTTTGCGCCGAAGTCGGCCTATACGGGAAGCGGACGCGGCGGACAGGTGCAGGAGTTCAAGCAGATGGTGCAGGAGTTGCACAGGGCCGGCATCGAGGTCATCCTGGACATTGTCTTCAACCATACGGCCGAGGGCAACGAGTTTGGACCGACCATATCGTTCCGGGGTCTCGACAACTCGATCTACTATATGCTCGAAAAGGACCGTCGTCGCTACCGGAACTATTCGGGATGCGGCAATACGGTCAATTGCAACCATCCCGTGGTGCGCCAGTTCATCGTCGATTGTCTTACTTATTGGGTGGTGAAGATGCACGTGGACGGGTTTCGCTTCGACCTCGCTTCCGTGATGGGCCGCGACGAAGAGGGGACGATTATGAAAAACCCGCCCCTTCTTGCCGAGATCGCAGAAAATCCCATACTGAGAGAGACGAAGCTCATTGCCGAAGCCTGGGACGCCGCGGGGGCTTACCAGGTCGGTTCCTTCCCGGGCCACCGTTGGTCGGAGTGGAACGGCAGGTACCGCGACGACGTCCGCATGTTCTGGAGAGGCGATCCGGGGATGGTCGGCGCGCTTGCGACCCGCATATCGGGAAGCGCGGACATCTACCAGAAGGCAGGCAAGGAGCCTATCAACAGCATCAACTTCGTGACCTGCCATGACGGGTTCACCCTGAACGACCTTGTGAGCTATAACGAGAAGCATAATGAAGGGAACGGCGAGGGCAACCGGGACGGCACGGACTGCAATTACAGCTATAACTACGGCGTCGAAGGCCCCTCCGGCGACCCGGAAATAGAATCGATCAGGATCCGGCAGATCAAGAATTTCATCGCGACCCTTTTCGTCTCGCGCGGCGTTCCCCTTTTCCTTGGGGGCGACGAGTTCAGGCGGACGCAAAAGGGCAATAACAACGCATTCTGCCAGGATAACGAGATATCCTGGTACGAATGGAATTTGTTCGAGAAGAACGGGGAGATATTCAGGTTTGCCAGGGAGATGGTCGCTTTCCGGAAAAGGAACGAGGTGCTGAGGGAGGTAAAGTTCTATACGGATGAGGACGTTGCCTGGTATGGCCCCGGTGGAGGCTTGCAGGACTGGGCTCACGAGAATCGCAGCCTCGGGGCGATGATTTACGGGAAAGACCCGTTGTACCTCATGTTCCATGCCGGCTTCACGGATCAGTCCTTTGTCCTGCCGCCCGCCCCCGGAGGCAGGGTATGGCGCTGCGCGGTCGATACGTCGATGGCGCCGCCGGGGGACGTGCGGCCCCTTGGACGGGAAGAGCCGCTTCCGCGTCGGGACGCCTTCACCCTGATGATGCGTTCGATGGCGATATTGATCGCGCGATAGGCACGGATTGTTTCTTTCACGTCTTTCGGCGGCGGCACGCGAAGCGCGTCGGCGCATTCAGGAAATATCTTCTCCGAAAAGCGGAAAACAGCCGCACGCCGCAGCCCTGAACCACCGGCCCCTTGGCGCCGAAGCTGCCGCGAGAGCAAAAAACAGGCCGCCTCCCGTCCGCGGAGTCGGGTTCGGGGCTTGTCAACCGCCGCTGCGGCCCAAGAAAGAAAAGGAAGGAAGAAAAGAGAGGCGAAAGAAGTATATAATAGTAAAATGAGTGCGCTTTCCGTGATATACGTTGCCCTCGTTCTCTATCTTGCCTCTGCTGTCTTCTATGTGGTTTCTCTGGCTGCGGGCAAGAAGGGTCTGGAGAAGGCCGCTTATTATTTTTTCACCTGCGGATTTTTCGTCCACTTTTTCAGCCTTGTTTTTCGGTGCATCATCGTCGGCCACGCGCCCGTCGCCAACCTACATGAATCCCTCTCTTTTTTCGCCCTGTGCACGGCAGGCTTCTTTATTTTTCTGAGGCGCGTTTACAGGATCGGCGCACTGGGCAGCGTCTTTTTGCCCGCCCTTTGCCTCATGCTCATAGGCGCCCTTGCCGCCCGCGCCGACATTAGACCTCTGCCCCCCATGCTGCAAAGCTACTGGCTGCCGGTCCACGCCGCCTTCGCGTTTATCGGCAACGCGGTCTTCTTAGCGGGCTTCCTCGTCTCCCTGGTTTACCTTTTTCTGGAGGGGGGCATAAAGAAGAGGAAGATGCGCGATATGTCAGGCCGCTTTCCTTCGCTGGAGACGCTCGATCGGATCAACTACAAGTGCGTATCCTACGGTTTCCCATTGCTGACAATAGGCATTATCACCGGTTCTCTCTGGGCGGAGCTTGCCTGGGGCTCGTACTGGAACTGGGACCCGAAAGAGACCTGGTCGCTCATCACCTGGATCATGTACGCCATACTCATTCACAACCGGCTCGCCATCGGCTGGCGCGGGAGGAAAACGGCCTACATGATGATCGCCGGCTTTGTCTCCGTGGTCGTCACTTTTATCGGCGTAAACCTGTTCCTGGGCGGACTTCATTCTTACAGGTGAGCGGCCATGCATCTAATTGTCCTCGGCCTGAGCCATAACACCGCGCCCATCGAGGTGAGGGAACGCCTCTTCATCTCGGGGGAGGCAAGCGTGGACATACTCGGCCAGCTGAAGATCAGGGGGGCCGTCGAGGCGGCAGTGCTCTCCACTTGCAACCGGACCGAGATCTACGCGACATGCGCCGATGCGGACGCCTCCGGCCGGGCCTTCATGGGGATCCTTGTCGAACGCTTCGGCATGGAGTCGCTAGCCGACTGTACCTATCTGCTTGGCGACGAGGAGGCGTACAGGCACCTTTTCCTCGTCGCCTCCGGGCTCGATTCGATGGTGATCGGAGAGCCTCAGATACTGGGGCAGGTAAAAGATGCGTACCGGTCGGCTCGCATCCTCGGCTATGCCGGGCCTTTCCTCGATCAGACGTTCAACAGGGCTTTCCAGGTTGCAAAACGCGTGCGGACGGAGACGCGAATCGGCTACAATCCTGTCTCCATCAGCGCGATGGCGGTTGGGCTTGCCAGGAAAATCTTCGGGGAGTTCGCCGGGAGGCAGATACTGGTGATCGGGGCAGGGGAGATGTGCGGGATTGCGCTGAAACACTTCAGAAAAGAGGGGCTCGAACAGGTGTTCGTGACAAACCGCACCTTCCGCAACGCGCAGCGGCTTGCCGAGGAGACGCAGGGCATTGCCTGCCCCTTCGACGACATCCAGGGCCTCCTCGGCAAGGTCGATATGGTGCTCTCGTCAACGGGCGCCGAAATCCCTATCGTCGGTAAGACCATGGTCCAGGGTGTCATGAAAACAAGAAAGATGCGCCCCCTCTTCTTTATCGACATCGCCGTCCCGCGCGACATTGAGCCCGCGGTCAACGATCTGGAGAACGTCTACCTTTACGACATCGACGACCTCAAGGGACTTTCGCAGGCCCACCTCTCGGACAGGCTTGAAGAGTCGGGGAAGGCGCACAAAATAGTGGATGAAGAGGTGGTGAAGTTTCACCAAAGGCTTAAAGAGGCGGAAAGGAACCCTCTGATCGGCCGGATCAGGGAAAACGTGGAGGCCATAAGGACCGGGGAGATGAAAAAAACGCTCCAGAGGCTGAAGAGCGCCGACCCCGAAACAATCAGGCAGCTCGATATGCTCACCAGGGCCATCGTCAACAAGATCGTTCACCCCCACCTGATGATGATCAAAAAGAACGGAAGCCCGGCGGTGCTCGACCTCATAAAGAGCCTGCTCCTGTCCGGAGAGGAAGATGCAAAAGAAATGGACCGCGGGGACGAGGGGGAGTAAGCTCGCCCTCGTCCAGACGGGGATGGTGATAGATGCATTGTCTCGTCTTTACCCGGATTGCGACTTCACTGTGAAGACCATAAAGACTACGGGCGATTCCGTGTGGAATACCCCGCTCTATCTGATCGGCCAGAAGGGGCTTTTCATCAAGGAGATAGAAGAAGCCCTCGCAGCCGGCGAGATAGATTTTGCGGTCCACAGCATCAAAGACCTGCCCACGGAGCTTCTCGGCGGCCTTGCGCTGTCCGCCGTGCTCGAAAGAGAGGACCCGAGGGATGCTTTTATCTCAATAAAGCATGCGAGTCTCGCGGATTTGCCGGCCGGATCGAGGGTCGGCACGAGCAGCATGCGCCGGAAGGGCCAACTCCTCGCCCTGAGGCCGGACCTGGAGATCGCGCCCTTGCGGGGGAATGTGGACACGAGGATAAAGAAGCTTCGCGAAAAGGACCTCGACGCCGTGATACTCGCCGCAGCGGGGGTGAAGAGGATGGGCCTCGAACGTTGCGTCAGGGGACTCCTTTCCCTCGATGTCATGACGCCTGCCTGCGGACAGGGCGCTATCGGGATTGAAACGAGGTCCGGGGACGAGGCCGTCGGGTTGGTGAAACCCCTGGGCCATGAGGCTACCGAATTGGAGGTGGGTATCGAGCGCAGGTTCCAGGCCGGTGTGGGAGGCGGCTGCAGCGTGCCTCTCGGGTTCAACGCGAGTCTTTCCGGCGGCCGCATGATTCTCCGGGCCGTGTATGGAGAAGAAAATGGCGAGATCATCTTCAGAGACCGTGTAGAAGGCCCAACGACGGAAGGGGACGTCCTCATCCGGGGACTGCTTGACGCGTTGGGGCGCGTCCGTGCGGCGCGCCCATGAAGGGGCGCTTAAGCCCCAATAATTGCGCAATTGTTTGCAAAAAAGTCGAAAACCATAGTAGATTAGGGAATGGAATCGCGCAGCATGCTCATCTATTCCGATGACCTGGCGAACACCGAGTATGCGCCGTCTCATCCCTAATCTACTATGGTTTTCGACTTTTTTGCAAACGATAATCCGGGCTCAGCGCCCCTCATGGGCGCGCCGCACGGACGCGCCCCAACGCATACGAGGCAGGGACGTCCCCTTCCCGTCGTTGGGCCTTCTACACATCTGAAGATGATCTCGCTGTTCTTCTCACCGAGATGAAGGTTCGTCGAAGGCGTGTCCCACACCGGGCCTGGAACCTGCGCTCAAATCTCACCTCATTCGGTAGCCTCCGGGGTTTTAGCCAACCCGACGGCTCGTCCCGGACCTACGTTTCAATACCAATAGTTTCACAGCGTCACATCAAAGAGAAAGGCAACGTTCGACCCTGTTCACCCTTCAGCGAAGATCTCCAGTTCCCCGCAAGGGCGCTCTCTAAGGATGCAGGGCAAGGAGTTCGCCCTTGGCCCTGCTGCTGCATCATCCGGCCGGCAAATCCGCGAGACTCAGACTAATAAAAGTACCCTTCCGCTCGACACACAGCAAGGCCACCACAAAGCTGCGGTAGGTCTTTGATATCAAACACGACCCTCTCACCAGCTGGAAGCTGGCCCCAATCAGAAAACATTAGAGCGGGGTATTCCACACAGTAGAAATACGAGTAAGACGAGACGATGGGTAAGTCCCCGTTAGTTTGGACGAAGACACTCAGTCCATTTCCTTTTTGCATCTTCCTCCGGACAGGAGCAGGCTCTTTATGAGGTAGAGAAGCACCGCCGTTTTTGATCGTGCCGGGGTTGGGGGTGAACGATCTTGTTGATCAGCCGACTCCTAACTTTTCAAGATGAGCATTTTAGCCTATTGATTTTCACGCCTCCGCGCCGTGGGCCGCTGGTGAAACTTCACCACCTCTTCATAGATTATTTATAGGCCTTTCCCCGACTTTTCGACCTCCTGCAAAGAGAGAGGTGGGCCTGCGAAGGTCCCTTAGAGGTCGTCGATCGTGTCGTAAAGGTAGACGTTCTCCAGATGCATAGGCAGGCAACGGGCCTCAATGTTGGCGGACGGCGGTGTGTGGAGGAGGGACGCCTTGTTTTGCATGACGCCCTGGACCATGGTCCCCAACGATAGGGGTTTCAGGCGCCCGTCAACGAGAGCACCATATCGACCTTTTGCCGGAGGCCCTGAATGTGGTGGAAGGGGGCAGGCAGTGCCCTGCGTCTGGGAAAGCTCGCTGCGCGGAAGGTGCGCCGTTGTCACGAACACCTGCTTCGAGCCTATTTTTCTGAAGTGTTTCAGCGCAATCCGCCTGCCCCGAATCACCAGTCCTGTCCTCCCGTACCTTGCAAATCTTCCTCTGCAAGCCCCAACCATGATAAAACCCGGGTTGTTGACCGATTGGCGACGAGTTTTGCAGACCTGGAAAGCCCCCTGTTACATTTGTAATTCTAAACTTGACAACTAAGTTCATCTCCACTGCAAAGACTATCCGATCACCATAGAAATCGACAAAAGTAACCCAGGGAAAGGTCCCTGTACGCCTCGTCGCCAACCATAGCGACTCCATGCCGAAGCGTTCGACGAGGGATTGCATAGGCCGGAGGAGCATCCGGCATGGGGAACTCTACGGTCCGGTTCCCGAGTGGAGAGCACTGCCGCCTCAACAGCCCCCCTCGTCGCCGTCCTCCACGCCCCGAGATGAAGAGGCGTTCCCTGCTCCACCTCGATGGGCGCTATGGCCGGGCCGAAGCGAGATTCGAGTGCGTCCGCCGCCTGTTCATCGAGGATTCCGCCCAGGGAGCAGGGTTAGCACCAATATAAAAAGTAGCCACGGAGTGAAGACCGGCGATATTTTCCCGCGCCAGCCATGGCGAGCCGGTTGTGGCCAGATTATGGCGTGATTGCAGGTGATGTCAGCAACCTGTGAGGGGTCCCTCGGCCAGGCAAGCCACCCAGAGAGAACCAGGTGATAATGCCTCCAGCAATGGGAAACCGTACCCGGATACGCACTTGTGATCCGATGCTTCGTCCAGCGAAGGAAAGCGGCCTGACGGGTCCCGCGCATCTTCTTTTACCTGCAGAAACGAGCAAGAAGAGGGAGCCCACTAAGACCGCGTTGGACGCGAAGGCAGCAGCTTTTGCACACATGGGGGGCGGAGGTTCTATGCAGCACGGCAAGGCGAGGAGGCGTGAGGCGAAGGACAAGCGACGCTGATTGGGGAAAGGATTTTGTGTAAACACACTAAAAATAAAGAACCTGCGTGCACAGGGCAAAAAGAGAGAAAGAATGCAGTTGTAGGTTGGCGACGGGCACGTGGCCGACGATGATGCACCCGAAAAACAAGGCTAAAAGTGGACGAAATGATGAGCAAGTTCCCCGCGGCCCAGACGGCATAGAGGGCGGAGAAGGGCATGATATAGAGAACGAGGGCAGCGTATTCACGGAAAGCGCACTCATTTTCCTATTATTATATACTTCTTTCGCCTCTCTTTTCTTTCTGTCCCTCCTTTTCTTTCTAGGGCACGACAAGGCCCCAAACTCCGCGACTGAGAAGCGCGGCTCCTTCTCACGGCAGCTTGAGGGGCCGTTGGATTCAGGGCTGCAGCTGCATATTTTTCGCTTTCAGAGAATATTTCCTGAATGCACAAACCGCACCACCGAAAGATCGTGAAAGAAACTTTCTGCCATCGCGCGATCAATATCACCATCGAAACAGTATTAGACAGTTCGGAACCGGGTCCAAGGCGCCATCGACACCGCGCAGCGCCATACCTGCAGCACGGCGGAACAAGCTGTGAAGCCGGCGTGTCGGGTACAACGGGTCTTTCCTGGGTCCCGCCGAAACCGCAGACCTTCCCGCCGGCAGACGTTAGTCATTGCTTCCTGCCTCAGCACCTCGTTGCTCCTTTTCCGGAAAACAACTCGGCGATTGAATATCTCCCCGAACAAATTCCATTGCGTACCGGGTACGCATTATGCATTGTAGTTTTGCGTCCGCCTGATATTGCGCCGCCCCCGACAGCGATGAAATTCTTGATCTGCCGGAATACCTAGATCGATTTTTGTTCCAGGTAGCGAGTTCTGTAATTGCAGATCCGTGCATGCCGGATCTCGTTCTCGTTATAGCTCACGAGGTTGTCACTCCCGTTATGGCCGTCCACCTTCGATGCTGTTGATAGGCTCCTTGCCTGCCTTTATACCATAGACCACGCTTCCCGGGTGTGCAAGCGCCCGGATGACGTGCGGACGTCAGTGCATACCTGCATCCGACGGTGGCCCGGGAAGGAACCGACCTGGTAAGCCCCCGGCGGGCCTCCCAGGGCTTCGGCAATGGCGTCTCTACTCAGTATGGATCCGAGTGCTCAGGGGCGGGTTTTTCATAAGATTCCCCCTCTTCGGTCGCAGACCACGGAAGCGAGGTAGCCCGGGTAGGCGGTTGGTCTTTTTCACCACCCAAACATAGACGGTGGAACTTGATGGCGCACCACGGGATGTTGACCGTCTGTTGCCGCATCCGATGGTTCGACGACGGTCCTTTTCAAGCATATAGGTGGTGTTATCCCGGAACGATATGGTAAGTACGCTTTCCGTTGCCACTTGCCAGGATATTTGTTGGGTCCGCCTATTGTCGGCCGCATTCCGCGGTTCCCGTATAGGCCGACTTGGGCTCTGGCCATTAGACGGGTTGAGTTTAAACTCCTCCGATGCGGGGAGGAGCTCGACCGCCGTGATCCCCCAACTCCTTAAAGTGAGGGATCTTTTCTATGACGCCCCTGAACGTGCCGGGCGCATTATTAGCCCGAGGACGGGTGTATGGTAAGCCCTTCGACATGGGTTTGATAGACGACCACGAGGTCTTCACGGCAATTG
>CAVTDX010000052.1:0-7659 GCA_963733345.1 uncultured delta proteobacterium | reverse complement strand
GAGGCCCTGCATCCTGGAGTGCCTCGATTTCGCTTCGCCGGCAAGCCATGTTTTTTCACGGAACGTTTATGAATTTCGGGAGGAAATCGGGGCCGTGCTGGCGAAAGGCGAAACCCAAGAGGCCGACATGATCGTCCCCATTCCGAGGGCAGCCGTTCCCGGTGCCTTAGGCTTCCACGCCGTTGCCGGAATCCCATACAAAGAGGCGTTGACCGCGATAGGCGAAATCGGGAGGATTTTCATCATCTCAAAGGAAAAGGAAAGACTCGAAAGGGCTGAAATGAAATTTCAGATCAACCGGGAGGTGGTGAAAGGAAAAGAAATTATCCTGATCGATACGCTCTTGGTCCGGGGATCGACGACTCTGGTGCTCATCCCCAAGTTGCGCGAGGCGGGCGCAAAAAAAATCCATCTGCGTCTCACCGCGCCGCCCCCCGTTTTCCCTGTTTCATGGGGATGGCCATGGCCAAGCCGGGCGAGTTATTGGCCGCAAACCGGACCGACGAGGACCTGAAGAATCTGCTCCGCGTCGATACCTTTGAGTATCTTGGGGTCGACGAACTGAGGAAATTGAGCGGGACGGATTTCTGCGCGGCCTGCCTGGACGGCAGGTACCCCTTCCCCGTCTAGGAACAGCCTGCAAAAGTAAAAACGCCCGGGTCGAGGGCTTAGGCTTACGAATCGAGGGATGCGATGAAGCTCTTCTCAGTCGTTATGATCTCGAACACGGCATCAACCTGCTCGATCAGTTCATTTTTTGTGATGGGTTTTGTGATGAAAGGAAAACCGTGTATGTAGCCGCTTCTTTTTTTCAATTCGTCTTTGTTGAGAAGACCCGTAATAAACGCGATGGGGATGTCCCTGGTATTCTCGCTATGGAGCAGGTGGTCTGCGACCTCGGCCCCGTTCATCTGGGGCATCCTTATATCAAGGAGGATCAGCTCCGGTTTTTGTCTTTCCGCCTGGGCGATCCCCGAAAGGCCGTCGGTGGACGCGAGCACTTCGAACCTCCCCGTCGTTTCGAGACTCCATTTAACGAATTCGCAAAAATCGCCTTCGTCGTCAATTACGAGTATCTTTGACTTATTGGTCTTCATGTCTCCTCCCGAAGGCTTAAAGCGACCGTACACTAGGATAGTAGGAAAAGGACCTTGCGTCAAGTGTCGACGCGCCGATTTTCCGTCAAATATCGAGGATCACGAGCGCCTTCCAGAGGCCGTCGGCGGATTGCAGGCTGAATCGATGGAGCGTCACCGCTTTTACATCTGCCCGCCGCTCGTGGCGCCGGGGGTCGAGCCTTTCGCCAACCGCGCGGGCCCGAAGCAGATACGCCCCCTCTCGCTCGGTGATCGCGAGCTCCTCTGACGCGGAGCAGGAGTTGCTCCGCGTCCTTATAATAGACGATCTCCTGAAGCATGTCGAAGAGGAGCATATCGAGTTCGGCGTCTTCCTTCTCGATGATTCTTTCAACGCGCGCCTCGATCGACTGCAGCTCCTCGACCATCACGTTCATGGTCGCCTCCGCGGCTGCGACAAATACCTGCTCCACGTCCTCGCCGGTCGCCTCGAAGGCGATGTCGGCGGTTGCAAGATCGTCGAGGTACCGGTAACCCACACGACCTCCCTACGAGATCCCGAAACCGTATTTTAGCGCCTGCCTATCCTTTGATGTTGCCGAGAGGAACAAATCTTACTACTCTCTTCGCAATCCCTGCCGCTTCCGCTGCTTCGGCTACCTCGTTAATGTTCTTGTATGCCCCTCCGGCTTCTTCGGCCAGCCCCGACCAGGAAGCGGTGCGAACGTAGATGCCCCTCTTTTCCATTTCAGCCTGGAGCTCCCTGCCCCGCCACTCTTTGCGCGCCTTTGTGCGGCTCATTGTGCGGCCGCTTCCATGAGGCGCGCTGAAAAATGTCTCCTTGCCCGTTTCTGTCCCCACCAGCAGATACGATCCCGTTTCCATGCTGCCCCCGATGATGACCGGCTGGCCGATGTCCAGATATTGCGCGGGTATCTCGGCCATTCCTGGTCCGAAGGCCCTGGTCGCCCCCTTCCTGTGGACAAGGAGGGACGTTTGTCTTCCGTTCACCTCGTGCCTCTCAAGCTTGGCCGTGTTGTGCGAGATGTCGTATATCATCCTTACGCCTAGTTTTTCCGCGCTCAGTCCGTACACCTGGGAGAAGACTTCCCTCACGCGATGGAGGATCATCTGGCGGTTCGCGAAGGACATGTTGAGGGCGCATTTCATGGCCGCAAAGTAGTCCCGCCCCTCGGGCGAGCCGAAGGGCGCCGAGGCAAGCTCCCGGTCCGGGACGCGGATGTTGTATTTGCTCTCCATTGCCTTCAGGAAGAGCCGGAGATAGTCGGTCGCCGCCTGGTGACCGAAGCCCCTGCTGCCGCAATGGAACATGAGAACGATTTGTCCCGGCGCGAGTCCGAACCTCCCGGCAAGCTCCGTGTCGAAGATATTCTCCTTGCGGACGACCTGTATCTCTAGGTAGTGGTTGCCGCTTCCAAGGGTGCCGATCTGATTGAAGCCGCGGTCTATGGCCTTTTCGCTCACCTTCGATGCGTCGGCGCCGGGCGTGCAGCCGGAATCTTCGGTCAGGTCCAGGTCCTCGTCCCACCCGTAGCCGTTCCTCACGCACCACCGAGCGCCCTGCTCCAGCACGGTTCGGAATTCCTGCCTGGACAGCTTCAAAAAGCCGGTGCTTCCCACGCCGCAAGGCACCGCGGCGAACAGCTTATCCACCAGCTTCGTGAGCCTCGGCCGCACCTCGTCGTAGGCGAGAGCCGTCTTTACGAGCCTCATGCCGCAGTTGATATCGAAGCCTATGCCGCCGGGGGAGATCACCCCGCCCTGTTCGATGTCCATTGCAGCCACGCCCCCGATAGGAAACCCGTATCCGAAGTGGCCGTCCGGCATGCAGAGCGCGTATTTGACAATGCCCGGCAGCGTCGCGACATTGGTTATCTGGTCGTAGACGGCATCGTCCATCTCCCTCACCAGCTTCTCTGTGCCGTAGATCCGGGCAGGGACCCGCATCCCTTCCTTGTACGACGCGGGCAACTCCCATACGGTCTCCGATATGCGCTGCAATGCTTCCGGCGCCGGCAAGGTCCGCCTCCTTTTCCTTACACTATAAGCACGCAGGCGGATATTTTCCCGCCTTGCACGACCCATGCGCGGGTCCGCCTCTGCAATAGGCGCGCGCGCCGTCCGATCAAAATGATCTCGGGGCCCGGCCGTTGTAGGAAGGCGCCTCGGGGATAGCAGGGGGCCTCGGGGCGGGGAGGGGGCGCAACAGGGACATCCTCCCCTTGCGCGGGAGGCGGATAGACATAACGGGTCACAGGAGGCTCTCTTCCAGGGGCTGGAAAGTCCTCGTTCTGATAGAGAGGGAGCGCCTTAGACATAAACTCCATCCATATGGGCAGGGCCGTAACGGCCCCTGATTCTCTCCTGCCAAGGAACGTATCCTTGTCGTACCCGACCCAGACGAGACAAAGGAGCTGGGAAGAGAAGCCGACGAACCAGGCGTCCCTGAAGTCATTGGTCGTGCCCGTTTTACCGGCAAGAAAGTAAGGCATCCCGGCCGCCGCTCTGCCCGTTCCCCGTTTTATTACGCCCTTCATCATATCGACAAGCGTGTAGGCCGCATCCGCGGGGACAATGCGCTCCTCCACGACGGTGCGGCGGATCTCCTCGCCCTGCAAGGTCTGAACATTCGCTATAGTTGTAGGGGCAATGTAGGCGCCGCCTCTCGCAATGACGTTATAGGCCGACGCGAGTTCCAGCGGGGAAACCTCCGTAGAGCCAGAGCAAGGGAAAGGTTTGGGTCCAAATTGCTGCTTATGTGTAGTTTTTTGGCAAGCCCGACAACGTTCGACACGCCGACCTTCTCGAGGAGCCTCACGGTAGCGTTGTTGAGGGACAGCTCCAAGGCCCTTCTCATCGTCACGGCCCCGTAGTACTCATCGTTGTAATTCCGCGGCGCCCAGACCTGACCGGTCCCATCCGGGTAAGAGGCAGACTCATCCATGAGCGTCATATCCGGCGTGAACCCCTGCGCAAGAGCAGCCAGATAGATAATCGGCTTGAAGGCGGAGCCGGGTTGGCGCTTTGCCTGCGTGGCCCTATTGTAAGGAGAAGCCGCGAAGTCCTTCCCGCCTATGATCACCTTTATTTCCCCTGTCTTGACGTCCATCGCAATGAGCGCCGCCTCCGGGAGCTCTTGCGTCTTCGGGTTTCTCTCACGGTAGAGTCTCATCCCCTTTTCAACAGCGTTATAGGCGTATTCTGTCATCTTCAGGCTTATCGTGGCGTGCACGTTTAAGCCGTTTCTAGGCGTTTCTTCCTGGGACGGAAGATATTCTTCGAGGGTCTGCTTGACTTGCTCGATAAAAAACCCGGTCCTCTTCTCATGCGTGCGGAAAGGGGCAAGGACGAGGGGGGCGCTCGCCGCCGCCGCATACTGAGCACGGTCGATAAAACCGGCTTCCAGCATTTTCCTCAGGACCAGATTCCTCCGCTCCAGGGCCTTGGCCTGGTTCTTAAAAGGAGAGGAACTGGAAGGCGATTTTGTCAGGCCCGCGAGCGCGGCCGCTTCCGGCAGGGAGAGGTCTTTCGCTTTTTTGTCGAAATAGATATGGCTCGCCGCTTCAACCCCGTAAGCGCCCTCGCCCAGATATATGAGGTTCAGGTACATTTTGAGTATCTCGTCTTTCGAATAGCTCCTCTCGATGTTGATGGCTGAGAATGATCTCTTCGATCTTTCTCTTCATGCTCTTCTTAGGGGTCAGGAAAAGGTTTCTCGCGAGCTGCTGCGTAATAGTCGAAGCCCCTTCGCTCAGTCCTTTCCTCATGAGGTTTTTGTAGGCGGCCCTGGCGATGCCGCGCAAGTCGAACCCGGCATGCTGATAAAACCTCACGTCCTCTACGGCGATAAAGGCCTTTCTCAGGTGGTCCGGCATCTCGGAAAGCGGTATGGGGACCCTTCTTTTCGATGGAGAGCTCCGCAAAGAGAGATCCATCGTCGGCGTAAAGCCTGGTCGAGGGCCTCGGCCCGTACTGCGGGATCTCCTTGACGTCCGGCGCCTCCAGATAATTTACCATGCCGTACCCCAGGGCGACGCCCAGGGCCGCGGGGAAAAAGAGGATAATGACGGCCAGCTTTATAGTCCTTGACATGAGGATAGTAATTATATACCACTATCCTTAACGATGGCAAAACGTCTTAAGGTCGTCTGCATCCTCGGTCCCACCTGCGCCGGCAAGTCCGATCTGGCATTATGGCTCGCGCCGAAGATTGGCGGCGAGATCGTCAACTCCGATTCGATGCAGGCGTACAAACATTTCGACATCGGGACCGCGAAACCGGATGCGGCCGCCCGGACGCAGACGCGCCATCATTTGATAGACGTAATCGAACCCGACGAGGCCTTCCATGCCGCACGTTTTCAAACGATGGCGGATGAGGTCATCCGGGAGATTACGGCAAGGGGGTCCGTTCCTCTGGTTGTGGGCGGTACGGGTCTCTACCTGCGCGTGCTCTTCCACGGCATTTTCGAGGCGCCGTCGGATGCGGACCTGAGAGATAAGCTCAAGAGCCGCTACCGGGAGGACCCTGTTGCAACGTACGGGGATCTCGAACGGCTCGACCCGGCCTATGCCCGCTCCATCAGCCCTCATGACCGGGCGAGGGTGGTGAGGGCCCCTCGAATCTACCTCCTCTCAGGGGTCTCCATGTCCGAGCGCCGATTGGCGCACGGGTTTCGCGATGAAAGATACGACGCTTGCAAGATAGGCCTCCGGCGGGAAAGGGCCGAATTGTACGAGAGGATCGAGAGGAGAATAGACCTGATGCTCGGCAGGGGATGGATGGAGGAAGTGCAGGGCTTGTTGCGGCGCTGGCCGCTCGGCGCGAGGCCCTTCCAGGGGATCGGCTACCGTGAGATCGCGCTCTGCCTGAAAGGGAGCATCGGGCATGAGGAGATGGCCAGGCGCATCAAGACCGCCACGCGCAGATATGCGAAGCGACAATTAACGTGGTTTGCAAAAGAAAAAGGCATAAAATGGCATCGTTATCCGGAAGAGGGCAATGCAATTCTAGAAAGGATAGGAGATTTTCTAAGTTGACAGAACTGGAAAGCATCCTCGAAGCTATCATTTTCTCGTCGTCGAGGCCGATAACGCTCAGGAAGTTGCAAAAGGGCCTGCCAGAGTTCACTCCCATCGAGCTTCGGTCGGCCCTCTCGGGTCTTGCGGCCGCTTATGCGGCTTCCGACAGGGCCGTGGAGATCGTGGAAGCAGCGGCCGGCTGGCAGATGAGGACCAAGCTGGACTATAAGGACTGGGTAAAGCGGTTCGTGAGGGAGAAAGAAGTCGGCTTGACGAAAGCCTTGCTCGAAACGCTCGCCGTTGTCGCGTACAGGCAGCCGATCGCGAAGCGTGAGATCGACGCGTTGAGGGGCGTCGACTCCATACGCTGCGTGAGACAGCTCCTCGATCGGAGGCTGATCGAGATTGCGGGTCGGAACCAGGATGTGGGTCGTCCCATGGTATTTCGGACCACGAGAAAATTTCTCGAGCTTTTCGGCCTCCGCGACGCCGGCGACCTGCCTACCTTGAAAGAACTGGAGACTCTGGACAAGTAACGTTGTCGGTCCCGTTTTTAGTCGCTTCCGGACGCCGGCCGTATCCGACGCTTCGGACCCCTCCTTTCGGGACCCGACCGTGTTCCACATGTTTTTTTGCCGAACACACGAAGAAACATAAGGATGCCGCGGCAGAATTGCGTGACTTCCAGAACCCCCTTATGGTACACAATATGGAAAAGCAAATAAGGGAGTATTCCCCGGAGGGTTTGCATGAAGGAGAGAAAGAGCCGAGGAAGCTTAATGATAATCGGGGCTGGGGGCGTGGCGACCGTCGCGGCGCACAAGTGCGCGCAGGCCCCTGACGTCTTCAGGGAAATAGTGGTCGCGAGCAGGACTATCGGTAAGGCCGAGGCGATCAAAGAAGCCCTCGCCCGTCGATACGGCAGGGAGATTCAGGCGGCCCGCGTGGACGCCGACAATGTCGCGGAGCTGACCGCTCTCATAGAGAGGTTCCGGCCGGAGGTCGTCCTCAATCTCGCCCTTCCCTATCAGGACCTGCACATCATGGACGCGTGCCTGGAGGCCGGCGTCCACTACGTAGACACCGCCAACTATGAGCCGCCCGACTCCGCCCATTTCGAGTACAGTTGGCAGTGGGCATACGGAGAAAAATTCAGGCAGAGAGGGATAATGGCGGTCCTCGGCTCGGGGTTCGACCCGGGAGTAACGAATATCTTTGCCGCGTACGCCGGGAAGCATCTCTTCGACGAGATCGATTATCTGGATATCTTGGACTGCAACGCGGGGTCCCACGGCCATCCCTTTGCGACTAACTTCAATCCCGAGATCAACATCCGGGAAGTCACGCAGCCGGTTAGGCGCTGGGAGCAGGGCGAGTGGATTGCGACGCCCGCCATTATCGAAGAAGGAAGCATCCATATTACCTTTGATTACCCGGTTGTGGGGCCGAAGGAGAGCTATCTCCTCTACCATGAAGAGCTGGAGTCGCTCGTGCGGCACATAAAAGGAATAAAAAGGGCGAGATTTTGGATGACCTTCTC
>CAVTDX010000051.1:0-10343 GCA_963733345.1 uncultured delta proteobacterium | reverse complement strand
CGTAAACGGGAGGATAAAGTGCTACCGCTACTGGTGCGTGTTCCACCGGTTCTGCTCCTTTGACCGTTAAATTGGATCAACATCCACGTCGAACTCGTCCAAAACGGCATCAGCCCCGTGATAAATGGTGTGGTTTTCCCGGTCGCGGGATCGCGCATTTCGCCGACTGCCGCTATCTCTATCATGAGGGGGAATGCCTCAAGAGCCCGGGCAAACGATGGGTCGTTCTCTTTTTTAAACCGGAGAAAACCTGCGATCGTGACATACGGGCGCTCGTACGGTACATCGGGAACTCTTCCTGAATCTCGGCGAGCGTGCGGGTAACAGCAAGGTCTTTTTCAAAAAAGAGGTAGATGCCGATCCCGTAATCACGGCCGATCGCGTCCAGATCGCGGATATCGATGATCCTGCCGCGCTCGATCCCGATCGATGCCAGTTTTTCAGGGAATGCAGTGCCCGGGAGATGCCTCCCAGGCAGCATCGGTATCGTTCATACAAAAGGGTGGGGTGCGGGGATTTGTATAGCTGATCCCCGGGACAAACCACCCGTACCTGAATCGCGGTTACCCGGATAGGGATCAAGATCGGACCCGGGGCGCATTTCAACAGGCATAATGGGGGAAAGAATCTACCGGTTGTGACCTGAATACCCGTGGAAACCAGGAAATCGGGGCACTGACCCTCCGGAAAGTAAGCGTCCGGCTAGCTGCCGTTTCTTATTCTTCTTTACGTGATCGCCTACCTGGATCTGGTAAACTTCGGCTTTGCAGCACTGGAGATGAACAGTGCGCTGGGGATTTCAAGCGAGGTCTTCGGCTTCCTGTTCCGGGATATTTTTCATCGGTTACCTGCTTTTCGAACTGCCGAGCAACCTGATCCTCCAGAAGACAGGCGCCCAAATGTAGGTTTTTTCAGGGAATCGCGTTCGCGTGTATAGACACGGCGGCCCTTGCGCTTATCATCAAAGCCACCCCGTCTGCAAATCGAGGGCGGGCCCTCGGATACTTTGTGCTGGCGCCTGTTTTCTCTCAAGCCATAGCACCTTCTCTAGGTATGTTTCTGGTCGACAAGTATGGCTTCGCCGTTCTCTTTCTGATTTGCACGGCCTGTCTTTATGCGCCTTCTCCTTTTCATGGAACTTGAAAAGGCAGGAGACTGTGAGGCCTGATAAGGAGACCTCCGCTCATGACTCCCTTTTTCTCGAACGGAGGATCGTCGTTCCCGGCATCTTGAGTTTTCTGCAGCAATTTGTCTGGGGAGGCCTGATGGCCTTCTTCTCCCTCTATGCAATCAAGTGCGGGGTAACAAATCCGGGGTTCTTCTTTTCCGCCGTTGCCGTTATGCTCATGGCGGGCCGCATCATGGGAGGGAGGGTTTTCGACGCCTACAGCGAAGAAAAGATCATTTTGGTCTGCATTTTGACGTCAATTGCCGCCATGGTCATACTCTCCTTTTCAAAAACCCTTTCCATGTTTATTTTTGTGGGATTGCTTTGGGGAGCGGGAAGTGCATTTTTCTTTCCTGCATCGATGGCATATGCTCTCGATTATGCCGATTCTTCGGGCGGCACTGCCGTCGGGACGTTCCGGGCGCTCTCGGATTTAGGACTGGCCCTTGGGCCGATGATTGTGGGCATTATCATCCCTCTAACCGGCTATCGGGCAATGTTCCTCTGTCTGGCCTTTGTATGTCTCATCAATCTTGCCTATTTTCAGCTCTATGTGAGAAAAAGACATAATGTTTCGGTTCGTTTCGTTCGGGACTAGTTTCGTCCTTGATTTTTCTACGGAAATCGCCGATAAATAAACATGCGTCACATATTCAGGGAGTACGACATCAGAGGAGTCGTCGGGGTCGATCTGACCGACGAGCTGGCGCGGGACATAGGGCGGGCGTTTGCCGCGTATATGCGGCAGAGGGGCAAGACAAAGGCGTCTGTCGGAAGGGACTGCCGGCTCAGCTCGGACCGGTTCGGGGCCCTCGTGATAGAGGGCATGGTGCAAGGGGGCCTGTCGGTGACGGACCTTGGCCTGGTCCCCACGCCCCTCTTTTATTTTTCCCTGTTCACCCTTCCCGTGGAGGGCGGAGTCATGGTGACGGGCAGCCACAACCCGCCCGAGTATAACGGCTTCAAGGTCGCCTTCGGCAAAACGACCCTCTTCGGGCCGCAGGTGCAGGAATTGGCGGATATTATCGAGGCAGGCCGCTTCGTCTCCGGCCCCGGGCGGGCAGGCGCCTATCCGGCAATCAGGGAAGATTACTACGCTTTCTTGAGGAAAAATATCCGCATCGACCGGGGACTGAAGGTGGTAGTGGATGCGGGCAACGGGACAGGCGGGGCTTACGCTGTCCCGATCATGGAGGAGATGGGCATGGAGGTTGTCCCCCTCTTCTGCGAGATGGACGGCCGCTTTCCCCACCATTTCCCCGACCCGACAGTCGAGAAGAACCTGGCGCCGTTGAGAGAAACGGTGCTCGCGACAAAAGCCGATCTGGGCATAGGCTACGACGGGGACGCCGACAGGATCGGCGTAGTGGACGACGAGGGAAAGGTGATCTGGGGCGACTGCCTGATGATCATCTTCGCGCGCGAGATCATGAAGCTGCACAAAAACGCCGCGATTGTCTCGGAGGTAAAATGCTCGAAGCGCCTCTTCGAGGACATAGCCCGGCGGGGCGGCCGGCCGATCATGTGGAAGGCGGGCCATTCGCTCATCAAGCAGAAAATGAAAGAGACGGGCGCCCTTTTCGGCGGAGAGATGAGCGGCCACATGTTCTTCGCCGACAGGTTCTTCGGCTTCGACGACGCGATCTATGCCTCCTTGAGGCTGCTCGAGATCCTGGGCAGGGACGGCAGGAGACTATCAGAGTTCTTAACCGACCTGCCTCCAGTCTGGTCGACCCCGGAAATCCGCGTTGACTGCCGGGAGACGATAAAGTTCGACGTGGTGAGAAGGTTGACCGACAACTACCGGGGGAGGTTCGAGATCATCGACACCGACGGGGTCCGGGTCATCCTGCCGGATGGATGGGGGCTCGTGAGGGCGTCGAATACGCAGCCTATGCTGGTGCTGCGTTTCGAGGCCGACAGCGAGGAGGCGGGGAGGCGCATCGAGGCTATGGTCCGGTCCGACCTCGCACAGCTTATGTCATGTTAGGCTGCCGAAAGCATTGCCGAAAGAACGGGAGTCCTTCGCAACAGGCGACGACAAAGCGCTTGTGATTGATCGAGCCTTCGGTTTATACTTGCCGTCTGACAGGGACTGAAATAACGCGGAACGTATACGATCGTGGAATAGCGACATGACAATCATACTCTCCATCATTGCCCTGGCGGTTGTTCAGGGTTTTGCCGAACTCCTGCCCATATCGAGCTCCGCCCACGTCATCGTCGCCGAAAAGCTCCTCGGTATGGACCCCACCGCCCCGGAGACGACGCTCCTTCTGGTCATGCTCCATACCGGAACTATGATCGCCGTCATCGCTTATTTTTGGCGATCGTGGAAGGCCGCCTATTTTTCCTCGAGAGAGGGACTGCGGCGCGCCGTGAAGCTGCTTTTTCTTGCGACCGTCATGACGGCTATTGTCGGAATGGCGCTCAAGGTGATTATCGAACGGTTCATATTTCATAATGCCCCGAAAGCGGAGGTCGAACTCCTCTTCGGGAATCTTCCGCTCATCTCAGCAGCCCTTGCTGTAGTTGGGATTTTCATTGTTTACGCCGGGCTGCGGCGCAGCGGGCCGGTCGGCAACCATGGCCCCGGCGTCGAGACAAGTCAGGCGATCTGGATAGGCCTGGTGCAGGGTCTGTCTTTGCCGTTCCGCGGCTTTTCAAGATCGGGCGCGCACCATTTCATGTGGACTGGCGGCGGGAGTATCGAAAGCATCGGCGGAAGAATTTAGTTTTGCGCTGGCCGTCATTCTCACACCGCCCGTGGTGATTCGCGAAGCCATGCGATTGCTCGCCTCGCGTCAGGCGCTCGCGACTTCCGGCAACGGGCATACGCTGAGCCTCTTCCTGCCGGGCCTGCTTGGTCTCGTTTGCAGCTTCCTCGCTGGTCTTCTGGCTCTGCGATGGCTGACGGGATGGCTCGATCGAGGCCGGTGGCATTACTTCGGCTACTACTGTCTGTTCGCCGCCGCCGCCGTGCTGCTGCTGCATGCCGGCGGGTATTAGGACGCGCCCGACGGCGCCGGAATTCCTGATTAATTCGTCCCGATCATGTATAATAGTGAACAAAAGCGCCGGGTGAGTCCTGATACCGCCCTAGCGTCTGGAGCGTCTATGTTTGTCTTGCCCAAGAATATCGCCCACCCTGCGCGGTACCTCGGGATCGAGCCGGGAAGGGTGATGAAGGAGGGCCGCGCCGCTTCCGTGCGCATCGCCCTCTGCTACCCGGACGTTTACGAGATAGGCATGTCCTATCTCGGTTTTTTTCTGCTTTACGAAGCGCTCAACAGTGTTGACGGGGTATGGTGCGAGCGCTGCTTCGCGCCCTGGCTCGACATGGAAGAGCATCTGAGAGGCCGCGACATCCCCCTCTTTACCCTTGAATCGCACACTCCCCTCGGCCTCATGGACGCGGTGGGCTTCTCTCTCGGCTACGAGCTGAATGTAACGAACGTCCTCAACATGCTCTCTTTGGGCCGCTTACCCGTAAGGGCGGAGGAGCGGGAAGAGGGGCCGATCGTCATCGGCGGCGGACCGCTCATGCTCAACCCGGCCCCCTTCGAGCCTTTTTTCGACCTCATCGTCGTCGGGGAGGCGGAAAGGGGCTCTTCCCGAGATCGGGCGGCAGCTAAAAGCGCTCAAAGGCCTGCCCCGGCAGCAGATCGTCAGGGATCTCGCCTACCTTGAAGGCGTCTATGCGCCATGCGCCAGAAAGGCCGTAAAGAGGCTCTGCATAGAGGATTTGAATTCATCCCCCCATCCCGTCAATCCGCCCATCCCCATCGTGGGGGCCGTCCACAACCGCCTCAATATCGAGATATCGAGGGGCTGCGTAAACGGATGCCGGTTCTGCGCCGCGGGTTACGGCTACAGGCCGTACAGGGAAAGGGACCCTCTGCGGGTCGCGGAGATCATAGACCGGACGGTGCGGGAGACGGGCTACGAGGAGGTCTCTTTTCTCTCCCTGAGCGCCGGGGACTATAGCTGTCTTTCTTTCCTCATCGATTATGTGAGGCGCAAGCACCCCGGCGTCTCCGTCTCCCTTCCCTCGCTCAAGATAGGCAGCATCACGGAAGAGGAGATCGACCTGCTCGGCTCACGCGCCCGAGGCGGCCTTACATTCGCTCTGGAAACCTCGACGGCGGAGCTCCGGGACCGGTTGAACAAAGACATAGAGGTCGAGCAGCTCCTGCGCCGATTGCCCCTCCTGAAGAAACACGGGTGGAGAAGGGTGAAGCTCTATTTCATGATAGGCTTCCCCTGGGAGCGGGAGGAGGACCTTTTAGCCATCCGGGAGCTGATAAAGCCCTTTGCGAGACAGGGGATAGAAGTCAATCTCTCCGTCTCCCCTTTTATCCCGAAGCCTCACACCCCTTTTCAATGGCTCCCCATGGAAGAGGAGGCGGGACTGGTGGAAAAAGCTTCTCTGGTCAAGCGGGCGGCGGCCGGCAAAGGCGTGAAGGTAAATGTGAGGGACATCAGGACCAGTCTTGTGGAGGCGTTGATCTCGCGCGGCGACAGCCGTCTTGCCCCGCTCTTCGAAGCGCTGCGCGCATCGGGCGCGAGGCTGGAAGCCTGGACCGAATGCTTCAATCCCCGCCTTTATGACGAGTGGCTCGCCCGGCGGGACGGACTCGCCGCGAGCCTCCTCGGTCCCCGGAAGACAACGGATGCGTTGCCCTGGGATTTCATCGACACGGGGGTCGCAAACTCTTTTCTCTTATCGGAGCTCGAGAAGGCGCAAAGAGGCGAGAAGACCGGGAGCTGCTGCGGATCGTGCGCCGGCTGCGGCATCTCCTGCGGCCTTGAGGCGCAAGGAGCGCCGGCCGCCGCGGCACCGCCATCGCCGGCCGGGGAAGCCGTGGCGGAAAACGGCGCGGTCCGCCCCGAGGCGCCTGCGTGCGCCTTTGCCACAGTCTCCCTGCGGTATGCAAAGGCCGGACAGGCCCGCTACATGGGCCATCTGGACACGATCGACATTCTGCTCCGGGCCCTTAGAGCGGCGGGCATTTCCTTGAAGATGCATGGGAAGTACCATCCCAAGCCGCGCGTCTCCCTTTCCGCGGCCTTGCCATTGGGCGTCGAGAGCGCCTGCGAGATGATGGAGCTGGAGGCGGAAGGCTTAGAAAGGGTCGATGCCGCCCTGATCGGCCGCATCAACGCGCGACTGCCCGCAGGCATGCGCATCCTTGGGGCCATAGCCGGCCCCGGCCTCGCAGCCAACGGTCAGTTCAGCTATCTTCTCGTCGGGGAAAGAGGCCTGGAGACAGAGGCGACAAAGATAAAGGAGCGCGGCGCCAGGGCGTTTTACGTGTCGCGCGGCGCGCGCGTCAAGGAGCTGTGGCTTTCGGGGAATTTCGCGAGAATCGTGAAGGTGGAGAACAGGAGAATCGATGCCATCCGAGCTTATCATCAACGCGACGTTCAGTGAGACAAGGATCGCCTTCCTGGAAAACGGCATCCTTACCGAGTTTTTCATTGAAAGGAAGAACGACCGAAGCATCGTCGGCAACATCTACAAGGGCAGGGTGGTCAGGATACTGCCCGGCATGGACGCGGCTTTCGTGGACATCGGTCTCGAAAAGTCCGCTTTTCTGTATGTGGCCGACATCGTCGTCGACGTGATGATGTATGAGGAGTTCGCGGAGGCGAGCGCGGCGGTGGAGCCGAACGGGCGCATAGAAGGGGTGCTCGAGGAGGGGCAGGAGATCATCGTCCAGGTGTCGAGGGAGCCTATCGGCCAGAAAGGCACGAGGGCTACCTCGCGCATCACCCTGCCGGGCAGGCTCCTCGTGCTCATGTCGGCGACCGAGCACGTTGGGGTCTCCCGGCGCATAGCGGATGAAGAAGAGCGGAAAAGGCTCGCCACGGTGCTCAAGAAAATATGTCCGAAGGGCTTCGGCTTGATCGCCAGGACCGCCTGCGAGGGCAAGAAGGAAGACGAGCTCCTTGCGGACCTCGATTTCCTGCGGCGAATGTGGGAGAGCATCCAGGGGAAGGCAAGGAAAGTGCGGGCCCCGGCCCTGCTCCATCAGGACATGAGGATTATATTCCGCGTCATCAGGGACCTCCACGGCCACGGCCTGAAGAGGATCGTCGTCGACGATGCCGCCCTCTACAAGAAGGTAGAAGAATTTCTGAAAGAGTATCTCCCGGAAGAGCAGTGCGAGGTGGAGTTTTTTCACGAGAACGAGAACATATTCGAATCTTACGGGGTCGAGCTTGAAATCTCCAAGCTGACCCAGAAGAAGATATGGCTGAAGTCCGGGGGGTATATAGTCTTCGACTATACTGAGGCCCTCAGCGCCATCGATGTAAATACGGGCAAGTACCTCGGCAGGAGGGGGCTCGAGGACACGATCCTCAAGACGAACCTGGAGGCGGTGAAAGAGATCGCCTACCAGATACGCTTGCGGAACCTGGGCGGCATCATTGTTGTAGATTTTATCGATATGGAGCGAAAAGAATCCAGGGAGACCGTGTTTCAGGCGCTCCTCGACGCGCTGAAGCGGGACAGGATAAAGACTTTTGCCTACCCTATCAGCGAACTGGGCCTTGTCCAGTTGACGAGGAAGAGGACCAGGGAGAACATGGTGACGATGTTGACCGAATCCTGCCCCACGTGCGAGGGGTCGGGCTACATAAAATCCAGGTACACCATATGCTACGAAGTGTTGCGACTGCTCCGGGTCTCCTGCTCAAAGGGGAAGGCGAAGCGGCTCGACGTCCATCTCGCCCCGGAGGTGGCTCGCCTCCTCGTGGAGGAGGAGAAGACCTCCCTTGAATATCTGGAAAATACTTTTGCCGCGAAGATTAATATTATTGCTAATTCCGCTTTCATCATAGATAATTTTGACGTGAAGGCCGTGCAGTAGTCCTTTTTCGGATCTGCACAGGATAGTGAAGCGTGGGCGCCATGGCAGAGCAAACGGTTTTATCGCCCGCAAAGGTGAATCTCTTTCTCAAAGTTACCTCGAAGAGGCCGGACGGCTACCACAACCTCGTGAGCATCGTCGACGTCATCTCCCTTTACGACGTGATGCATATCAGGGAGGCGCCGAAAGGAGAGGTGATCGTCAGGGACGACCGGGGCCTGCTGCCGCAGGGCGGGGCCAATACGATCTATCGGGCGATCATGCTCATGAAGCAGAGATACTCTGTAGACTCGGGCGTCGAAATCTACGTGGAGAAACGCATCCCTCCGGGCAGCGGACTGGGCGGCGGCAGTGGAAACGCCGCGACGGCAATGAAGGAGCTCGCGCGTCTATGGGACCTGCGCGTCGATGAGTCCGAGCTTGCGGAGCTGGGCAGACGCGTAGGGGCCGACGTTCCCCTTTTTTTGTATGGAAAACCGTGCGTGATGAGAGGAATCGGAGAGCTGATAAGTCCCATCGATTTGCCCGCTATATGGTATGTAGTCGTTTATCCTAACGCCGTGGTGAGCACCAGGGATGTATACAGCAGCCTGAGAATCGTGTTGACAAAAGAGGAAAATGAAGTTACATTTTCCGGGAAATTCTTACGTGTCCGTGATGTTGCGGAGATATTGGAAAACGACCTGGAAGAGGCCGCTTTTCTCATTTGTCCGCAAATTAAAACAATAAAGGAGAGGTTGAAGAAAGCTGGCGCCCTCGGGTCGCTCATGACTGGGAGTGGGTCCGCCGTTTTCGGCGTATTCGAAGATGAAGAAGAGGCACAGAAAGCTTTGGGGGAAGTGGGAGGTCTGGGAAGTGTCTTCGTGGCGCAGAGCGCCTAAGGGGAGGCTGGTATGGAAATCACCGATGTCAAGATTTACCCGGTCAGCGAGAAGAAAGTGAAGGCTTACGCTTCCGTCGTTTTCGATGAATGCTTCATCATCAGGGACCTCAAGGTGATTGACGGAGATAGCAAGCTTTTTGTGGCCATGCCTAGCAAAAAGATGAAAGACGGCTCTTACAGAGACACCGTGCACCCGCTGAACAGCGAGACCAGGCAAAGGATAGAATTGAGGGTGCTCGCTGCCTATGAAAAGGAGCTCGCCAGGATCGGCCTTTAAATAATGGGGTGTCGTCAAGCGGTAAGACACGGGTCTTTGGAGCCCGCATTCGGAGGTTCGAATCCTCCCACCCCAGCATTTTATTAAATTGCGCTGGTTTTTCGAGGAGGACCGCACGTGGACAAATTGAGAGTATTCACCGGCACCGCGAATAGGGAGTTGGTGGAGAGGATATGCGCGTACCTTGGGGTCCCGCTGGGAAAGGCGAGCGTCAGCAAGTTCAGCGACGGGGAGATCCAGGTGGAGATCGAGGAGTCCGTGAGGGGCATGGACGTGTTCTTGATCCAGCCCTCCTGTCCTCCGGTAAACGAGAACCTCATGGAGCTGCTCATTATGCTCGACGCCCTGAAGCGGGCGTCCGTCAACAGGGTCAACGTGGTGATGCCGTACTACGGCTACGGGAGGCAGGACAGGAAGGTGGCGCCCAGGGCGCCGATCACCGCGAGGCTCGTCGCCGACCTCGTAGAAGTGGCCGGGGCGTCGAGAGTCCTTGCCATGGACCTGCACGTAGGGCAAATCCAGGGTTTTTTCAGCATACCGGTGGACCATCTCTACGCGCTGCCCGTCCAGCTCGGTTATTTTCAGCATGTGCTTCACGAGCAGGTGGTGGTGGTCTCTCCCGACGCGGGTGGCGTGGAGAAGGCGAGGGAGTTTGCGAAGAGGATGAAGGAAACGTCCATCGCCATTATCGACAAGCGGAGAGAGGCGGCGAATGTTTCTAAAGTAATGCATATCGTGGGGGACGTGAAGGGGAAAGTCGCCATTCTGCTCGACGACATGATCGATACGGGCGGCACCATCGCGCAGGCGGCGGAGGCCCTGGAAAGGGACGGCGCAAGCCGGGTCTATGCGTGTTGCACTCACGCGGTGCTTTCCGGGAACGCGGTGGAAAGGCTGAACAGGTCCCCCATATACGAGCTGGTGATTACGAACACCATCCCCCTGAACTCGAAATCGAAGGAGCTTGAACGGGTGAAGGTGCTCGATGTCTCCCCTATCCTGGGCGAGGCTATAAGGAGAATACACAGCGAGGAATCGGTCAGCTCGCTCTTTGTGTAAGGTTTTTCTTTGAGGGGGTTTCCCTGGAGGGACGATGGACGACCGTCCTTTCGCGACTATGACGATGGACGAAAAATC